>CAZNFI010000061.1:0-16359 GCA_964572185.1 uncultured Pseudomonadales bacterium | reverse complement strand
CTGCCAACCAGGATTCCGGACTGCAGTCATGCGCACCAATATCGCCGTCCTGACAAGCGCCGTTCTGCTTGCCGCCCTCGTCACGCAACTGTCCACCAGGCTGTTTCCCGCCAACGAATGGGCACTGCTGCTGGCAGTGTTCGTCGCCCTGGCTGTCAACGGCCTGTTCATAGCCCGCCTGGGCCAACGCAATGCACCCCGACGCCGGCGCGGTCGTGGTCATGGTCGTGGTCGCCCAAGGCAGCAGAGCGGATCATCCCGACCCGCCGGCAAGCGGGAGGAAGGCACCGTCAAGTGGTTCAACCGCACCAAGGGGTTCGGTTTCATCGTCCGCGAGTCCGGCGAGGAGATCTTCGTCCACCAGCGGCACATTCAGGTTGACGCCGACAATCGCCGGCCGAATCTGCGCGACGGCCAGCGCGTCAGCTTCCAGGTCGCCGAGCGCGACAAGGGCCTGCAGGCGGAACGCGTAACCGCGCTCTAGCCCGACCTATTCATGAATAAACTACTGCGTCCGTCAATAGCAGCGAAATCACTGGCCGTGCTCCCGCCGCGTGCTCAACGTGCTGTTAGCACGCCTCCGCGCGCTCTGGTCCGCGCACCCAGTGCTTTCACTACTCTTGCCAGCCTCGCCACGTTCATTCATGAATAGGGCGGGCTAGCATTCTCGAGGCAGGCCCGCTGCATGAGTCCTCGTCGCCTGCTTGCAGCGCGAATCGAACGCGCACTCGCCGCCTGCGGGACTGCGGCACCGCCACTGGTACACACCGCAACAAGGCCCGAATTCGGGCACTATCAGGCCGACGGCATCATGGCCGCCGCCAAGCGGCACCGAACCAACCCCCGTGCCCTGGCAGAACGGGTGCTGGCCGCGCTGGAGGCGGGCGACCTGGTCGAGAGCGTCGAAATCGCCGGGCCGGGCTTTCTCAACATGCGCCTGAAGGACAGCTTCCTCGCACGGCACCTCGATGTGCAGGCGCCGCTGCTTGCGCCGGTCACCGATCCCCAGCGCATCGTCGTCGACTTTTCCAGCCCCAATCTCGCCAAGGAGATGCATGTCGGGCACCTGCGCAGCACCATTATCGGCGATGCCGTGGCACGCATCCTCGCAGCGCTCGGACACCGGGTGATCCGGCAGAACCACGTCGGCGATTGGGGTACACAGTTCGGCATGCTGCTTGCCCACCTCGACGAGACCGGCGGCGACACCGGCGTGCTGGCCGACCTGGAGGACTTCTACCGCGACGCCAAGGCCCGCTTTGACGCCGATCCAGGGTTTGCCGACCGCGGCCGCGCGATGGTCGTAGCGCTGCAGGCCGGCGAGTCCGCGGCCCGCGACCGCTGGCGGCAGTTCATTACTGTGTCGCTCGATCATTGCCAGGCGCTCTACGACCGTCTCGGCGCCAGCCTGACCAGGGCCGACGTCCGGGCGGAAAGCGCCTACAACGACGACCTCGGCGCGGTCATCACCGCCCTTGAAGAAGGCGGCCTGATCACCGAGTCCGACGGAGCGCAATGCGTATTCCTCCCGGAATTGGGAGAGCAGCCGGTCATCGTGCAGAAGAGCGATGGCGCTTACCTGTACGCCACAACCGATCTGGCCGCCATTCGCCATCGCGTCGAGGCGCTGGGCGCCGACCGCGTCCTCTACTTCACCGACAGCCGCCAGGCGCTGCACTTCCGACAACTGTTCGCTGTTGCCGCGGCGGCCGGATTCAAGCCCCCGGGCACCAGCCTCGAGCACATGCCCTTCGGCAGCATGCTCGGGTCCGACGGCAGGCCGTTTCGCACCCGGGAAGGCGGCGTGGTCAAGTTGAGCGAATTGCTCGATGAAGCCGAAGCGCGGGCGCTAGTCGAGGTCGAAGGCCGCAATGCCGAGCTCGGCGCGGCGCAGCAGGCAGCCATTGCCCGAGCCGTGGGAATCGGCGCCGTCAAATATGCCGACCTGTCCAAGAACCGCACCAGCGACTATGTTTTCGACTGGAACCGCATGCTGGCATTCGATGGCAATACCGCGCCATACCTGCTGTATGCCTATGCCCGTATTCAGAGCCTGTTTCGGCGCGGCGCCATCGACACCGGGGAATTGACTGGCATGGCCAGCCCGGGCGAGCCCGCCGAACGGGCGCTTGCGGTCACCCTGGTGCGTTTCCAGGAAGTTCTCGAACAGGTTGCGGCGGACGGCTTACCGCACCTGCTGTGCGCCTATCTCTACGAGTTGGCGACGAAATTCACGGCATTCTACGAACAGTGCCCCATTCTGGACGCGGACCAGCCGCAGCGGCTGAATAGGCTGAGATTCGCCCAGCGCACGGCGCGCACGCTGAGAGCGGGTCTCGAACTGCTCGGAATAGACACGGTCGACCGCATGTAGAACGCCGCACGGCCGGCGCTGTGGTTCTGCCCGGAACCGTTGCGGTTACGCCCGGGCGAGACTCGGCACGGTGTAGGATTTCATGTCGTCGACGAAGTCGCGCAATGCCTGAATGCCGGTCTCCTCCGCATCCCGGCACCATTGCCGCAGGGCTTGCAGCATCTCTTCCGCATTTCCGCCCCGCTGCGACCAGATCGCCTGCAACCGCAGGCGCAACTGGTATACGGTGCCGATCGCATGGCTGGCCTGAACCGCCTCGTCGATGCGGCGTTTGGCGCTTTCGTCGACAAGGTTCTCGTGACGGCAAAGTGCCTTGCGAGCCGCCCGGAACAACCGCCCGGTTGCCCGATCGACCTTGGCGCATTCCTGTTCGATCAGCGGCCGCACGACATGGTTCTTGTATCTGGCCATCAGGCGGAAGCGATCGTTGATCACCGCCCAGGCAGTGTCCATGTCGAGATCTGTTTTGCCGGGCGCCTTTTCCACCAATGGCCCAGTACTCAAGGGGCGCGCCAGGCCAAACATCTGGAACAGGCGAATCCACATCCAGCCGATATCGAACTCCCACCACTTCTGCGACAGGCGGGCGGAATTCGGGTAGGTGTGATGGTTGTTGTGCAGTTCCTCGCCGCCGATGAGGATTCCCCACGGAACCATGTTGGTACTCGCATCAGGCGACTCGAAATTGCGGTACCCCCAGTAATGGCCGACACCGTTGATCACTCCGGCGCCCAGCACCGGGATCCAGAGCATCTGAATCGCCCAAACCGATATTCCCACGATGCCGAACAGCGCAACGTTAACGACGGCAAGCAGACTCACGCCCAGCATCTCGTGGCAGCCGTAGACATTGCGCTCCATCCAGTCATCGGGGCAACCGGAGCCGTAGCGCTGGGTGATGCTGGCGTCTCTGGCCGCTGCCCGATAAGCCTCGGTGCCTCTCCAGAGGATTTCCCAGAGGCCCCGGACGCGCGGGCTGTGCGGGTCTTCCTCGGTTTCGGTAACCGCATGGTGCTTGCGGTGAATGGCGGTCCACTGCTGGGTGATCATGCCCGTTGTCAGCCAGGACCAGAAGCGGAAGAAATGCTGCAGCGCGGGGTGCAGGTCGATTGAGCGGTGCGCGGAATAGCGATGCAGGTAGACGGTGACCGTCAGGATGGTTATGTGGGTCACCACCAGAACGTAGACCACGATTCCCCAGCCCGACAGGCCCCACAGCCCGCTGGCAAACCAGTCAGCAATACTCATGCATCGACTCCTTTCGATAGTTCAATCAAGGGCCCGTCATTGCGCTTTCAACTGCCGCCGCCCCACGACGCCAGCCGACCACCGAGGCAAAACCGGACAGCAGCGCCCAATAGCTACAGCGCCGTGCCGGATGCATCCGTCCCAGGTTCGCCGGAGTATGCACCATCCGGGGAACGCACTCCAATACCCGTGCACCATGCGGGAACAGCGCGCTGCCGCAGCACCGGTCGGCGGCAGGGTGGCTACCGACCCCGGGCGAGGCCATTCAACACGCGAACGTTAATGACCGTGTCAATGGCGCTGAGTTCCTCGATCAGGCCCGGTGTTGGTTCATCCTGCAGATCGAGCAGATTGTAGGCCACGCTGCCACGGCTCTTGTTGATCATGTCCACCACGTTGATCTCGCGCCTGGCAAGCACCGAGGTCATCTGGCCGAGCATGCCGGGCACGTTGAAATTGGTCACCGCCAGGCGATACCCCTCGGAGGGTTCCAGCGAAACCGCCGGAAAGTTGACCGAGTTGGTGATATTGCCGGTTTCCAGAAAACTGGTGAGTTGGCTGGCGGCCATGACAGCGCAGTTTTCTTCCGCTTCTTCCGTGCTGGCGCCAAGGTGCGGCGTAAAACGTACCCGCGGATGGTCGGTCAGGCCCGGAACCGGGAAGTCGGCGACGTAGTGTGCCAGGGTACCGTCGTCCAGCGCCTGCCCGAGCGCCTCCCGGTCGACGATGGGTTCCCGGGCAAAGTTGAGCAACACCGCACCACGGCGGAAGGAACGCAGGCTTTCCCGGCCAATCAGCCCTTCGGTTTCCGGCAACAGCGGTACATGCAGCGTCACGTAGTCGGACTGGGCGAACAGGCTCGGCAGGTTTTCCATGCGCTTCACCTCGCTCGGCAGCCGCCAGGCAGCCTCCACCGATATGGCGGGGTCATGGCCGAGCACCTCCATGCCCAGGTCCAGCGCCGCCCGCGCCACCAGAGAGCCGATTGCGCCAAGGCCAACCACGCCCAACGACTTGCCGTACAGTTCCCGGCCCTTGAATCTCTTTTTCTCCGCTTCCACCAGCGCATCCAGGCTGGCCTGGTCGCCCACTTCTTCAAGCGATGAGACAAACGCGATGCCACCTACCAGGTCACGCGAGGACACCAGCATCGCCGCCAGAACCAGTTCCTTCACCGAGTTGGCATTGGCGCCAGGTGTATTGAAAACCACGACCCCGTGATCGGTACAGAAGTCCACAGGCACGTTGTTGACGCCCGCCCCGGCCCGGGCCACGGCGCGCAGATTGCCGTCAACCTCATCGGTCGAAAGCTTGTGGCTGCGCAGCAGGATACCGTCGGCGTTCGGCAGGTCGTGGCCGACTTCGTACCGGTCACGGGGAAATCTCTCGAGCCCACGCAGCGCGATCTGGTTGAACAGGCGGATCTTGTACATGGTCTGCGGACTCCTTTGCCGAGTGACTATCACGGTTCGCGGCTGCTGCCGATGCGCACGAGCAGGGCCACCAGCTTCTCGGCCGCCGGTGGCGCCTCGAATGCGGCCAGCCGCTCGACCCAGCAATCCCGGTTAGCCAGCATCTCCTGAACCGCGGCAACCAGGGCGCGGACATCGAGTTGGTCCTGCTGTATCACCTGACTGAATCCCGCTTGTGCGGCATAGTCGGCATTTTCCACCTGATCGCCCCGGCTCGCCTGAGGCGATAGCGGAATCAACAGATTCGGCTTGCCGAGGGTCAGCAGTTCAAACAGGGTATTGGCTCCCGCCCTCGAAACGATGAGGTCGGCAGCGGCAAGCATGTCGCCCCAATCCTCGCCGACAAACTCGAACTGGCGGTAACCGGCCAAATCGAGCCTGGTCTGCTTGCCCGGGCCGCAAATATGCACGAGCCAGCAACTCGACACCAGTTTCGGCGCCGCCGCGGCCACCACCGCATTCAAGGTGTCGGCGCCCAGGCTGCCACCGGTCACCAGCACCACCGGGCGCCCCGGCGGCACGCCCAGCAACGCCCGCCCCCGCGCCGCCGACCCGGCCAGCAGTTCCGGACGCACGGGCGACCCGGTGTGTATCAGTTCGCCCTTCAGTCGCCGCGGGCGCAGCATGGGAAAGCTCGTGCAAAGGGCGTCGAGAAACGGCATGGCCAGGCGATTGGCGAGCCCTGACGAAAAGTCGGATTCGTGCGCGACGACCGGGATGCGGCGCAACCAGCCGGCCAGCACGACGGGAAAGCTCAGGCTGCCTCCCTTGGAAAAGATCACCGCCGGCTCGATGCGGCCGAGCAGCACGAAGCTCTGCCAGAAGCCGCGCAATACACCCAGGACGTCGGTGAGATTGCGCCACGACCAGTAGCGCCGCAACTTGCCCGATGCGATGCCGAAATAGCGCACGTCCGGCAAGCCTTGCAGGTAGCGTTGCTCCTGCCCTTGGGCACCACCGATGAACACCACCGGAAAGCCGCGCTCCTGCAGCCCGCGCATCACCGGAACTGCCGGCAGCACGTGGCCGGCGGTACCGCCCCCGGTAAACACCACCGTCTTCAAGATTCTTGTCGGGCCCGGTTGCGCCACGCCTTGAGGCTCCAGGTAACCGCGTAGTCGACGCCGGAAGCCACCCCAAGAACGGCCAGCACATAGAAGCCCCAGGGATGCACGGCAGCCAGCGCTGTCTGGCTCAGCAGCCCGAATCCACAAAGGCCCAGCAACAGCATCAACAGCACCACGATCTGGACCGCGGTATTCGCCTTGCTCAACAGCGTCGGAGCCATCTCGATTTCCCCGAACATGAGCCGATAGACACCAGCACCGCCCAGTATGACCGCATCGCGCGCGATCACCACCACCGCCAGCCACAGGGGAATGTGGCTCTGGATCGCAAAGATGATGAAAACCACCAGCACCAGCAGCTTGTCCGCCAGAGGATCCATCATTGAACCGAAGGCACTGCGCCAGCTGAATCGCCGCGCCAGTTCTCCGTCGAGTGCATCGGAGGCACCGGCGACGCCAACCACCACCAGCGCTTCCGGATAGCGCCCCTGCCACAGCAGCCAGCCGGCGGGCAGCACCAGCAACATGCGCAGGCCGGTAACAAGATTGGGCAAGATCGACCAGCGCATCGTTAATCCGGCACAGCGGCGCAACGCCGCTCGCGCGATCGGCCGCCACACTTTACGGTCAAATGTCGCGTTTTTTCAGCGTTCACGAAGTCCAGGCGTCCTGTACAGCCGGGTTGCATCGCTCGCAGACCTGTTGCGGCGGGAGGGTTCACGGACCCTGCCAGGTCAGAACCGAACGTTCGCCCGGGGCGCGTCGTATGCGGCCGTCGCTTGCGAACAGTTCCACCAGTTGTTCAAGGCCGGCACGGGTGCGCAGCCGAACCTCCAGACGGTCGCCTGCAACCGTCGCAACCTCTACCGCGGTCACGAATTCCAGCCCGTCAAGGTATCGCAACAACCGCCCGTATCCAACGGGTGATTTGATTCCGCGTATTGTCAGCGCAAGCCAGTTGGGCGCCCGCGCCAACACCGCGAAGCGTCCGGCCAGTTGGTCGGCGATGAAATCCGCCGTCATGCGGCCGGCGTCCTGCAGGTCTGCTGCCGCGAAACCGGCTGCGAACTCCTCGCCGTTCATCCAGGCCTCCACGCTGGCGGAATGCCAGACTCCGCCGGAGCGCTCGCACGCCTTGGAAATGTCGTCCGCGTCAGCGACCGGCACGCCAAGCGATGCGTGCGCTGCCGGCACTTCCAGGGAGTCGCCGGAACCCGGCTCACCGGCCGATTCCGCGGCGGCTCGCGGTTGCTGGACCAGATCGGAATCCATGGCGTCGCCGGGTCGTGGCATCGCGGCAGCCCCCTGCTCAGAGGCTGCCTCTGTCTCGGGCCGCGACGCGCCCGCCGACGGGCCTGCAGCCGCCGCAGTCTGGTCGATGGCCGCTTGCGGCGGACTTGCCTGACTGACAACGGACGACCCGAGCGGTTCCGTTTCCGATGGACAGGGGTGCTCCTGCAATTGACCGACAAGAATGACTTCGGCGCGGTAACGCTTCGATGCCCGCTCCAGTGTACTGAACAGCCGCCCGCGGACAACGGATGGCTGTATGTGCATGCGGTCTTCGAGATCCATGAGCGGTATGCCCAAAACCAGCCCCCGTTGCCGCGCGCGACTGACCAGCACCGCTGCCAGGGCATGGTCACCATCCACGATCTGGCGGACGCCGCCGCTTTCAACGACCAGCCAGGCCAAGACGGCGGGGCGGTTCGACGACCAGACCGGGAGCCGCGCCGCATCGATCAGCCGGAGGATGGCACCGGGCACGAAGTGAATGCGCAGTTCGCCGTCACCAACGAACACGAACCGGTCGTAGTAGGCTTCCGGACGAGCCAGTGCCTCGCGTACTTCCGCATTGCGCGGCACATGTTCGAGGCCTGTTACCCGGGAAAGCACTTCCGCAAGCGCCACACCCGATACCGCCATCCTGGCCGCGGTCGTGCGGCCTTCGACGGCTACGTCCACGTCGTACAGCCAGGGTATGGACACAGCCAGCCCCGCCGGCGCGCCGCACAAAAGCCCGGCCACCAACAGTATGGTCCGCGCCGCGGCTCGTTTTGCAACAGATCGAAGAATCAGACAGGCCTCCTGGGGGGGCGACCCCGCAGGCGGGAATCTTAACCGAATCGTTCATTCTGCCGACAATTCGCTGCAAACAATCGACAGCCAACAACCCATCGACAGTCCAGAAACGCTATACTGTCCGACATGGGCCTGACTTACCGAGAAGCTGGCGTCGATGTCGACGCGGGCAACGAACTCGTAACGCGCATAGCCGGCGCCTGCAAGGCCACCTACCGGCACGAAACCCTGCAGGGCGTCGGTGGGTTTGCGGCACTTTCCAAGCTTCCCGCCGGTTACCGGCAACCCGTGCTGGCCACCGCAACCGATGGCATCGGCACCAAGCTCAAGCTCGCCAACGACTACGACAATCATGACTGCATCGGTCAGGATCTCGTTGCCATGTGCGCCAACGACGTACTCGTGACCGGTGCCGAACCGTTCGTGTTCCTCGACTATTTCGCCACCGGGCGGCTCGATGTGGACATCGCGACGCGGGTCATTCAGGGCATCGCAACCGGCTGCAAGGAGGCCGGATGCGCCCTGGCCGGTGGCGAAACGGCGGAAATGCCGGGCCTGTACGCCAACGGCGATTACGATCTGGCCGGTTTCTGCGTGGGCGTGGTCGAACAGGACAGAATCGTGGACGGCAGCCGGGTAGAGGCTGGCGATTGCCTGCTCGGCCTCACCGCCGACGGGCCGCACTCCAACGGCTACTCGCTGATTCGTGCCGTACTGGCGCGGCAGGGGCGTCGCCCGGGCGCCGAGATACGGCGGCGCCTGCTGGCCCCGACGCGCATCTATGTCAAGTCGGTATTGGGGCTGCTGACGAAGGTCGACGTGCGCGGCATGGCGCACATCACCGGCGGCGGGCTGGTCGAAAACGTGCCCCGCATCGTCACTGACAGCGATCTCGCAGCGCTCGTGCGCCTCGATACCTGGGAGCGGCCGAGCGTATTCGACTGGCTGCAGCGCGAAGGCAACATCGACGATAGCGAAATGCTGCGCACCTTCAACTGCGGCATCGGTTTTGTCCTGTGCGTCCCCGGCGACCAGGCAGAGCAGGCGATATCGCAGCTCAACGAGAGCGGCGAGTCGGTACGGATCATTGGTGAGATCGTCTACCGCAGCGCCCGGTCCGGAGCCGGCGAACTGCTGCTTGCATCCGGCCCGCCGTATTCCGCCAAGGCATCTTGAGCGCGTACTGCGCCCCACCCGTCTGGCACAGGCGCACGCCGCCACCCGCGCTGCCTTGCGCGCTTGTCGTTACGCTGTTGCTCGCGGGTTGCGCCGCTGCATTCGCTGACCTCGCCCGGCTTGACCCGCCCCCGGGCTTCCAGGTGCGCATTGTCACCTCGGAGGTAAAGAACGCCCGGCAGATGGCCCTGGCGGCAGACGGCACGCTCTACGTCGGCACGCTGCGGGAAGGCAAGGTTTACGCGATTCCCGGAGCCCTGGACAGCGAGCGGCCGGAAGTGGTGTCGCTCGCGGAAAAGCTGCCCATGCCCAGTGGCGTCACGGAACGCAATGGCGACCTGTACGTGGCTGCCCTGGATCGCGTATTGCGCTTCCCCGCCATCGGCAAGCGCCTGGCGGCCGGCGCGCACTTCGAGGTGATCACCGACCGGTTGCCCGACGAACGGCACCACGGCTGGAAGTACATCAAGTTCGGGCCGGACGGAAACCTGTACGTGCCGGTGGGCGCACCGTGCAACCTGTGCCTGTCGGAAGATCCCCGGTTCGCCTCGTTGTTGCGCATGGACCCGGCAACCGGGGAAACCGAAGTCGTCGCCCACGGCGTGCGCAACAGCGTCGGATTCGCCTGGCACCCGCTGTCCGGAGAACTCTGGTTCACCGATAACGGGCGAGACCTGCTCGGCGACGACGTGCCGCCGGAGGAAGTCAACGTCCTGACCAGGGCCGGCCAGCACTTCGGCTATCCATTCGTTCACGGCAGCGGCATTCTCGACCCGGAACTCGGGGACGATGCCGATGCATCTGCCTACGTTTCACCAACGGTCGAGATCCAGGCCCACTCCGCCGCCCTGGGCGTCGCCTTTTACACCGGCACCCAGTTTCCCGAGCGTTACCGCAATGCCCTGTTCATCGCGGAACACGGCTCCTGGAACCGGTCCAGCAAGGTGGGATACCAGGTGAGCGCTATCGTGTTCGAAGACGGCAAGCCACGCTACGAACCCTTCATAACGGGCTGGCTGCAGGGACAGGCGAACTGGGGTCGGCCCAACGACGTGCTGGTGGCACCGGACGGCAGCCTGCTGATCTCCGAAGACCAGCAAGGCGTCATCTACCAGGTGACCTGGTCAGGCTGAACCAGCCCCGTACCTCATGGCCGCCCGGCGTCCGAAGAAACGGCATCGCGCTGACCCTGACCCTGCTCCAGGCAAGCCAGCAATTCCACGAAGCCCGCTTCGTCCATGACCGGAATGTCCAGGCTTTTCGCCCGGTTCAGCTTGCTGCCCGCCCGCGCGCCGGCCACCACCCGGGAGGTCTTCGCCGAAACCGACCCCGAAACGCGGGCGCCAAGCGCCGCCAACCGCGCCTTGGCTTGGTTGCGGGTCATGCCCTCCAGGGAACCGGTCAACACCCAGGTCTGTCCCGCCAGCGGCCGGGCATCCGCATCGACCTCGACTTCCGGCCAGTTCACCCCGGCTGCAATCAATCCATCGACCAGCCCGGCGTTCGCCGCATCGTCGAAGTAGGCCGCTATGTTGGCCGCGACAACCGGGCCCACATCGGGAACGGCTTCCAGCGACTCGGCATCCGCTGCCCGCAGCGACACCAGGTTGCCGAAATACTCTGCCAGGTTGCCTGCCGTGGCCTCGCCCACCTCGCGGATACCGAGCGCGTAGATGAACCTGGCGAGCGTCGTGCGCTTGCTGGACTCGAGGGCCGTGCACAGGTTGTCGGCCGAGGTCTGGCCCATCCTGTCCAATTCCTTGAGTTGCTCCGTATCGAGCGCGAACAGGTCGGCCGGCGTGGCCACCAACCCCCTGTCCACCAGTTGTTCAATCAGTTTCTCGCCAAGCCCTTCGATGTCCATGGCCAGCCTTGAGGCATAGTGTTTCAGGCCTTCCTTGCGTTGCGCCGGACAAACCGCGGCACCGGCGCTGCAGCGCGCCACGGCTTCGTCTTCCGGGCGCACGATCGGGCTGCCACAGGCCGGGCAGCGGTCTGGCAGCGCGACCGGCAGCGCCTGTTGCGGCCGCCTTCCGGCAATCACCGAGACGACCTGGGGTATGACATCGCCGGCGCGCCGCACCATCACAGCATCGCCGCATCGCAGGTCCAGCCGCCGAACCTCGTCCATGTTGTGCAGCGTGGCATTACTGACGGTAACCCCACCGACAAACACCGGGTCGAGCTTGGCGACCGGCGTGATGGCGCCCGTGCGACCCACCTGGAATTCCACGGCCAACACCCGGGTGGTGGCTTCTTCGGCAGGATACTTGTAGGCAACAGCCCAGCGGGGCTTGCGCGTGACCGCACCCAGGCGCCTCTGCTGATCGAGGGAATCGACTTTCACGACCACGCCATCGATATCGTAGGGCAGTTCCCGGCGCCGCTCCGACAGGGCGTCAACATAGTGACGGCAGGCGCTCAGATCCTCGGCCAGCACCACCTCGGGATTGGTGCGCAGGCCCCAGTCAGCGAGCCGTTCGAGCGCTTCCATCTGGCTGACCGGCTGCCAGTCGCCTTCGACCCACCCCAGGCTGTAGCAATAGATGTTGAGCGGACGTCCGGCCGTGATGCGCGGGTCGAGTTGCCTGAGGCTGCCCGCGGCGCCATTGCGCGGATTCACCAGGGTCTTCTCGCCGGCGCTTCGCGCCCGTTCGTTGAACGCTTCCATGTCAGACCGGGTCATGTAAATCTCGCCGCGCACCTCGAAGCGCGCTGGAAAGCCCCGGCCGATCAATCGTAACGGCACCGCTGCGATGGTGCGCACATTGGCGGTAATGTCCTCGCCCGACTGGCCGTCGCCGCGTGTGGCCGCCAGGGTCAACCGGCCATCCTGATAGGTCAGGGCGACAGCGACGCCATCGATCTTCGGTTCACAGGCAAACGCCATCGACTCCCCTTCCAGGCGCGTCCGGCAACGTTCGACCCAGTCGGCAAGCTCGCCCGCTGCGCTCACCTTGTCGAGCGACAGCATGGCGACCGGATGGGCGACGGAAGCAAATTCCGCCAGGGGTTGCGAGCCGACTCGCTGGGTCGGCGAATCCGCGGTCACCAGCTCCGGGTGGGCTTGCTCCAAAGCCAGGAGTTCATCGAACAGGGCATCGTATTCGGCATCGGCTACCTCCGGGTCATCCAGCACATGGTAGCGATGGTTGTGGTGGTGAATCAGTTCGCGAAGATGTTCGAGCCTGTCCATGACCTGTGCGGCGATTCCTGGGCTTGCAACTTTTCGGCGGGTCCGGGCCAATGTGGCATTATGATCGACCCGACCGGCCAATTGCATGCACCTGCCCGGGGTGCCGGTGCAGTTGCTGCGCTGGGCACTCCTCTCCCGGAGGCACGGAAACCGGCCGCCCGCCTGGAATCCTCGAGCCGCGTTGGCGCGGGTACCCGAAACGCAGTCGCGACTAGCGTTCTTGAGGATGTCCCGTCTTGACAGTTGAGCAAAGTTTCATAACGCCGTTTGGAGAATGCGTGAGCATTCTCGATCGCCTCGCCGCCAGGCGAGGCGCCTAGCGTTCTTGAGGATGCCCCGTCTTGACAGTTGAGCAAAGTTCCGCAACGCCGTTTGGAGAATGCGTGAGCATTCTCGATCGCCTCGCCAGGTTGACGAACAACCCGATTGCATCGCCGCCAGGCGACGCGCTCAGTCCCTGGCGGACAACCTGCGCCGGGAAAACTCGGCAACCCGCTCGCGGTAGTGCTTTTCGGTCTGGGGGGTGAGGACGCTCCTGTTTTCGTCCTTCAGCACCGCGTCGAGTTCCTCTGCCATAACACGGGTAACGCGGATCATTTCTTCCAGCGCCCGGGCGGGATTTTTCGGACCGGGCAATTGCAGAAAGAACATCAGGCCGGGCGAGGCCAGGTCGGCAATCTGTGCGAGGTCGAAGTAGCCCGGCTCGAGCACGTTGGCGACGCTGAACTGAATCTCACGGGTCTCCGGGTCGAGGCAGTGAAAAATGTTCATTTCACCGAACTTCAGCCCTTGCCCGCGCATTGCCGCGAGCAGCGCCTCGCCCGTGAACTGTTCGCCGTTCTGCCCGAACAGCGAGATCATCAGCAACTCCCGGTGCCCCGATTCCGGCTGCGGCCTGGAAGCGTCCGCAGCCCGTTGCCCACTGCCGGGGGAACTCGGCCGCGAACGCCTGGGGTCGCGAGCTACAATCGGACCGGTGTCCGTCAGCACGGGTTCGAAGCCTGCCGTACGAATCGGTTCGACCTCGGCACGGGCGGCGACCGTCGGCGCGGTTTCCGCCTCCCGCACTGTGGGACCGCCCGAAGGCCGAGTCGCGGGCCCTTCAGCCGTGTCCGGAGCATCCACCCGATCAAGCAGAACCGGCACGCCCTGGTCGAAGTCCAGATTTTTCTGATGCGGACCGACAACTCGCCCGCCGCCATTGGGCAACTCGCCGCGAAAGCGCGCCAGTTCGTCACCATCTTCCGGCACCAGGTCGGGTTCTATGTCCAGGCGCAACGGGTCCTGGCGCGAACGCCAGGCCAGCCAGATGCCATGAACGATGATAGCCAGCGTAAAAACTCCACCGCCGATCAGTACAAGATCTTTAATGTCGATATTCATGCTTCCACGTCCGCTTGTGGGCCCTCGACCTTGCCGGCGGCCTGCGGCTGGCCGGAACCCTTCTCCAGATCAAATCCGTTCACGAGGCCGCCATCGCCGCCGCCTCTTCAATGTCCACCGAAACCAGGCGCGAGACGCCCGGCTCGCTCATAGTCACGCCGATCAAATGGTCGGCGGTTTCCATGGTCAACTTGTTGTGGGTGATGACGATGAATTGCACATCGTCTGACATCTCCCGAATCAACTCCGCGACGCGGCCGACATTGGTGTCGTCCAGTGGCGCATCGATCTCGTCCAGTATGCAGACCGGGCTTGGGTTGAGTTGAAAAATGGCAAATACCAAGGCAACCGCAGTCAGCGCCATTTCTCCACCGGACAACTGATGCACGCTGGCATTGCGCTTCCCCGGCGGTCTCGCCATGAGTGCAACGCCAGTATCGAGCAGGTCCTCGCCGGTCAAATTCAGCACCGCGTGCCCGCCACGGAACAGTTTCGGGAAGAGCACCTGCAAATGGGCATTGACGGTTTCGAAGGTTTCCTTGAAGCGCGAACGGGTTTCCGCATCGATCTTGCGAATGGCCGTCTGCAGGGTGTCGAGGGCCCGCTCCAGGTCTTCGTGTTGCGAATCGAGATAGGCCTTTCGCTCCGACTCGACTTCGTACTCCTCGATGGCTGCGAGATTTACCGGCTGCAGACGGCGCAGGCGTCGGTCGAGACTTTCCAGGCGCTCCTGCCAGGCATCCTCGGCAGCATCCGCAGGAATGTCTTTCAGCACAGTCGCGAGTTCGTGGCCCGTGTCGCCGACCCGCCCCTCGGCATTGGCCCGTTCCACGCTAAGGCCCTCGCGCGCGACCCGCACGGACTCCAGTTCACCGCGCGCCTGTTCGACCCGGGCAGCCGCGTCGTCCCGCGCCGCCTCCAGTTCCCGGATGTCGGCGCCCAGTTCATCCAGATGGGTGCGCACCTTGCGCTGCTGTTCCTGCGCTTCGTGCTGTTCGGCGAGTTTCGTCTCAAGGGCTGCACGCAGCGCCGGCAGCGGTGCCTTGTTCTGCTCGATGTTGTCGAGCAACTGCAGGCGCCGCTGCTCGTGACCGGACGCTTGGTCAACCAGGCGTTGTCGCGCCGTGCGTGTTGCCTCCAGCCGGGAACCATGGCTCTGCCGTTCGGCGTTCAATGCGTGAAACCGATCGCGGTGCGTGCGAGCGGACTGGCGCGCTTCATTGAGTTCTTCGAGCAGCCGGCTGCGCGTCTCGCCGAGAACATCGCGCTCCGATTGCAACTGCGCCGCGGAATGCTCGGCCTCGGCCAGCAAGTGGCGCGATTCGACCAGGCCTTCGCGCTCACCGGCAAGCTGCTGCTCGACGTCGGCGCGCTCGCGCTGCAGGCGTTCCCGTTGCGCATCCGCCGCTTCCAGCTTGACCCGCTGAACACCGTGATCGGCCTTCGACTCGGCAATCAGCGCCTGCACTTCATCGGCCTGCCCATGCAACGCCTCGCGCTGTTCTTCCAGCCCGCGCACCAGTTCCCGTGCTGCGTCCAGGTCGCCTTGCAATCCGGCAAGCGCAAGTTCCGCCTCCTCGACCCGCACCTCGACGGTTTCCAGGTCTTGCGCGCGTTGAATAATCCCGGCGTCCGTTTCCGGTTGCTTGCGCAACCAATCCGGCCCCACCCACAGGCCGGAGCGGGTCACGATGCTCTCACCGGCGTGCAGGCCGGACCGTGCGGCAAGCGCTACCGTGTCGGACTCCGCGGCGAATATGCCATGCAGAAGGGAGCCGAGTTTCATGTCGGAACTGCGAATCAGGGAACCGAGGCTGGGCAGTTCGCCTTCCACCGCCACATCGACGCGCGCTTCAACCAGCGCCAGCTGGCCGCCGTTCAATGTCGGCAGAGCGTCCGCGAAGACTGCTGCATCTTCGACCCTCAAGCCCTGCAGGAATTCGCCCAGCACCATTTCCACGGCATGTTCCCAACCGGCAACCACGCTCAGCGAGTCGCCAACCCTGGGAAAGCCGTCCAGGCCCTGCTCCGCCAGCCAGTCGCGCACCTGCTCGCTGGCGCCGCCAAACGCCGCCTGCTGCGCCGCCTGCAGCGTCGCTAACTGGTGCCGCAGTACCTGGAGGTCCTGGCGGGCTTCCTCCAGGTCGGCTTCGCGCATCAGCGTGTCCTCCCGGGCCGCGGCCAGTTCCCGGAGACAGCTTTGCACATCCACCTCAATCGCCGAGCGACGCTCCTGGTACGCCTCGATCTGCGCGGCAAGGCTGTCCACCCGTCCGCTTTCTACATCGGTGGGCGCCCGTTCATGCTCGGCGATCTGCTCAAGGCGCGCCGCCAGGCTCGATATCAACTGTTCGGAGTATT
>CAZNFI010000060.1:13049-16387 GCA_964572185.1 uncultured Pseudomonadales bacterium | reverse complement strand
ATCCCAAACCTATTCGGAACGGCTCGATCTGCTGCTCAAGAATGGCCTGCTGGGGCTGTTGCTGGTGTTGGTCGCGCTGGCCCTGTTCCTCGAGGTCAGGCTGGCGCTGTGGGTGGTGGTCGGCCTGATCACGGCCGGGGTCGGCGCTCTGGCGGTGATGCTGTCGCTCGACATTGCCATCAATACCATTTCGTTGTTCGCCTTCGTGCTGGCGATCGGCATCATCGTCGACGATGCCATCGTCGTGGCCGAGCACATCCACTACGAGCGCCTGCGCGGAACACCGGGCGTGGTGGCGGCAATCCGCGGTACGCGGCGCATCAAGAAGCCCCTGACCTTTGCGGTGCTGACCTCGGCGGCCGCGTTTGTCCCGTTGCTGTTCATCCCCGGCGGCATCGGCGAAATCTGGGGCGCGCTGCCGGTGGTCATTATCGCCATGCTGTTCATTTCCCTGGTGGAGTCGCTGCTGATTCTGCCCAACCACCTGTCGCACCTGCACGGCCCGGACTGGACGCCGGCCAATGCCGTCGACCGTTTTTTCTCGCGTACCCAGACCGGTGTCGACCGGCTGTTCAATGACTTCGTCTCGGGGCCGCTCGATCGGGCACTGCGCTTTGCCACCGCGCAACCGGCCGTGGTGGTGTCGGCCGCGGTGGGCCTGCTCATCGTCAGCGCATCGCTGCTGCCGGCCGGCATCGTCACCACCACCCTGGCCGATGTGGTGGAGGGCGACTTCGTCAATGCCAGCCTGGAAATGCCTGACGGGACGCCGGCCCGGCGCACCTACGAGGTGGCCATGCAACTTGAGCAGGCGGGCCGGCGCGTGCTGGCCAGGCTCGACCGCGAGCGAGCTGCCGATGCGCCGCCGCTGCTGGCCGGGGTGACGGTTACCGTGGGCCAGGGTCCGCGGGTCGAGGGGGGCGGTCTGGTGCCATCGCTCACGCTGAATCCCCAAGCCAATATCGCCACCGTCGATTTCAAGCTGCTCGGCGCGCAGCAGCGCAACCTGTCGACCACCGAAATAGTGCAGGCCTGGCGCGATGAGGTGGGGTTGCTCCCGTATGTGCGCGGCGTCGCCTTCAGCGGCGAGGTCATCGACCTGGGCAATCCCGTGGAAGCCGTGCTGTCACACCCGGACCCCGAGCGTCTGGCCGACATCGCCACCTCTGTGGTGGATGGCCTGCGCACCATCGGCGGCGTGTTCGACGTGCGCTCCGACCACGCGCCCGGCATCAGGGAGGTGCAACTCGAACTGCGGCCGGAAGCTCGCACCCTCGGGCTCACCCTCGAGCAATTGGCATTGCAGACACGGTCGGCCTTCTTTGGAGCCGAGGCAGTGCGCGTACAGCGCGGCCGGGAGGATGTGCGGGTCTATGTGCGTCTGCCCGCCGACGAGCGCAATGCCATCACCGATGTGGAGGGATACCTGGTTCGTACACCCTCCGGTGCCGAGGTGCCGCTGCGGCAGGTTGCATTCCTGAACATGGGCACTTCGCCGCCCGCCATCCGGCGCCAGGACGGCCAGCGCGTGGTGACCGTCACCGCCGATGTGCACCTGGAGGTCATCTCCGCCGGAGAAGCCAATGCCATTCTCAGGGAGTCGATTCTGCAACAGCTTACCGCCGACAACCCGGACCTGAGCTACCGTTTCGGCGGTGAACAGCAGCAGCAGATCGAGTCCCTGGGCGCGCTATACCGGGGGTTTGTGCTGGCCATGCTGATGATCTTCGCGCTGCTGGCCATTCCATTGCACTCCTACAGCAAGCCGTTCGTGGTCATGGCCATCATTCCGTTCGGACTGATCGGCGTCATACTCGGGCACCTGATCCTCGGCATCTCCATGAGCGCGGCGTCGTTCATGGGTTTTTTCGGCCTGGCCGGTGTTGTGGTGAACGACTCCCTGGTGATGATCGACTTCATCGAGCAGCGGTTGCAGGAAGGCGCTCCCACGCGCGCCGCCATCATCGACGGAGCCAAGGGGCGCTTCCGTCCCATTCTGCTCACCTCGGTGACCACCTTTCTCGGGTTCACCCCGCTCATTCTGGAAACAGCCATACAGGCCCAGTTTCTGGTGCCCTTCGCGGCATCGCTTGGCGTTGGCATCCTGATCACGACGGCAGTACTGATGATGCTGGTGCCGGCGCTCATGGCGATCTACCTGCGCGTCAATTCGCGGCGGCGTACCGAGGCGGTCAGCGCATCTGCATCCGCATCGGCAACAACGGCCCACTGACCGGCACCGGGAACTGCGGGCAGGCGAGTCGTCCAGAACATTCGCCGCGGGTTCGCCGGCGCCCAAACCGATATCCCCAGCATCGGCAGGGAACGAATACGCCCGGTCCCGGGTCTAAACCGGCATCGTTTTCCGTCGATGAGATTGCGACCATCTGCATTTTCGAAACGGTCTGCGCCTGCTGCGGCGATGGCCGGCCACGCAGCAATGGCCGGCCACAGGGAAAAGACGGCCCAACTGCGCGGCGGCGTAACGACGGAGCCGGCCGCTATTGGTTTATCGAAGTACTCAGAGGAGAGTGACTCAATGTCGAAAGTACCTGACCGGCTGTGCCGGTGTTTTGCGGTTTTTTCCCTTCTGATTGCGGGCGCCCCGCCTGCAGCAACTGCGGAGCAGGACGAAGCGCTCGTGCAGCGGGCCGAGGCGGCGATGCCCATCGAAGAGATCGTGGTGACCGGGTCGCGCATTCAGCGCCGCAATCTGGTCAGCGCAAGCCCGGTCACCCAGGTCGATGCCGACGAACTGCTCTACCAGGGCACGGTGCGCGTCGAGGACATGGTGCGCACCCTGCCGCAGGTCTATTCGCTGCAGAACACCAGCCAGTCGAACGGCGCCACGGGCACCGCCACCCTGAATCTTCGCAACCTGGGGTCTGCGCGCACCCTGGTGCTGGTCAACGGCCGCCGCCTGCCGGCCGGGTCACCCATACAGGGTGGTATCGGCGCCGACATCAACCAGATTCCAGGAGCCCTGGTGCGCAGCGTCGAGGTGCTCACCGGCGGCGCTTCGGCCACCTACGGGTCTGATGCCGTCGCCGGTGTCGTGAATTTCCTCATGCAGGACGACTTCGAGGGGCTACGGCTCGACTACCAGTTCAGCCAGTATTCGCACCACAACGACAGCGGCCGATGGCAACGCATCGTCGAGGATTCCGGCTACCCGGCCGCCGACGGCACCGAGTCGGACGGCGACACGTCCCATGTGTCGCTGATCATCGGCGGTAATTTCGATGGTGGCCGCGGCAATGCGACGGCGTACGCCACCTATCGCGATATCCAGGCGGTATGGCAGCGAGACCGCGACTACAGCACCAGCGCGCTGAGCG
>CAZNFI010000060.1:10123-13039 GCA_964572185.1 uncultured Pseudomonadales bacterium | reverse complement strand
CGCTTCACCAACTTCGGCGTTGGCAGCCCCTTTGTCGACTACGTTGTCTCCGGCCATGAATTCGTGCCCCGCCAGGGCGAGACGTTCAACTACGGGCCGCTGAACTACTTTCAGCGCCCGGACGAGCGGTATACCTTCGGCGCTTTTGCCCACTACGACGTTGTCGATGACGCCGAGGTATACACGGAACTGATGTTCATGGACGATCGCTCGGTGTCGCAGATCGCTCCGTCGGGCAATTTCTTCGTCACCGACAGCCTGCACTGCGGCAATGCGCTGCTGTCCGACCAGCAATTCGAGACCGTCTGCGCATCCATCGGGTTGACCCGGGACGACCTGCGCGATCCGTTCTGGATCGGTCGGCGTAATGTCGAAGGCGGCAATCGCCAGCAGGACTTGCGTCACACCTCGTTCCGGGGCGTGTTCGGCGTGCGCGGCGGGATGCCGGGCAACTGGAGCTACGACGCCTCATTGCTGTACGCCGAAGTCAGCATGGAAAACACCTACCTCAACGACCTCGGCACGACCAAGATCCGGCGTGCCCTCGATGCGGTACGAGATCCGTCGACCGGGCAGATCGTTTGCCGTTCGGTGGTCGACGGCTCCGACCCTAACTGCGTGGTGTGGAATATCTTTCAGGAGGGTGGTGTCTCTCAGGAGGCGCTGGACTACATCGTGCTGCCGCTGTTCGCGCGCGGCACCACCGATCAGTTGATTGCATCGGCATTCCTGGCCGGCGACCTGGGCGAGTATGGCGTTCGATTTCCGGGCGCGGATGCGGGGGTTGCGGTGGTGCTGGGCGCCGAATACCGCGAAGAGCACCTCGACTTCAATCCGGACGAGGGCTTTCGCAGCGGCGAGGGCGCCGGGCAGGGCGGGGCGACACCCCCGGTCAGCGGCGGATACGGCGTTTTCGAACTGTTCATGGAAACTCATCTGCCGCTGGTGTCGGGGCGTAGCTGGGCCGAAGAGTTGAATCTGGACTTCGGCTTCCGATATTCCGATTACGACTACGGTGTTGCGACCGAGACCTTCGGCATTCGCAGCGGCTGGGCCATCAACCACGGTGTCAAGCTGCGCGGCAGCTTTCAGCGGGCCATCCGCGCGGCCAATGTGCGCGAACTGTTCCGGCCCCAGGGGCTCAACCTGTTCGACATGACCGGCGACCCCTGTGGCGGGCCGGTCAGCGGCGGCGTCAGCGAAGCGGGGCGCACCTTCGAGGCATGTGCACGCAGCGGCGTGACGATGGCGCAATGGGGCAACATCCCTCACTCGCCGGCCGGTCAATACAACTTTCTGCAGGGTGGCAACCCGAACCTGCAACCGGAGGTGGCCGACACCTGGACCGTCGGCGTGGTGCTGTCACCGGGCGCCCTCGAGGGGCTGACAGTGACGGCAGACTACTACGACATTCGCATTGAGAAAGGCATCAGCAGCCTCACTCCGGAGTTCATCCTCAACGAGTGCCTGGACGGCAATGCGACGCTGTGCGAGCAGGTCAGGCGGGGCGCCCCCGGCGACCTGTGGATCGGGTCGAATGTGGCGAGCAGCGGTCACATCATTGCCCTGAACGACAACCTGGCGATCGAGAAGGTGAGCGGATTCGACGTCATCGTCGACTACGCTTTCGATGTCGGCAGCATGGGCAGCGTCAACGTCAGTAACGTGCTGTCGCTGATCGATGAATGGCAGCGGCAGGAACTGGCAGGCGCGCCAACGGTTGCCTGCGCCGGTAACTGGGGATTCGCCTGCGGCTTTCCGACACCGGAGGTGCGCAACAAGTTGCGGGTGGTCTGGACGACGCCCTGGCGTGTCGCGGCTACGGTCATGTGGCGCCATACGGGACGGGTAGCCGACCTGAACGAAAACGACATCGATCTCGGCGCCACCTCGTATGTCGATCTGGCGGCGATCTGGGATGTGACCGGGCAGGTCCAGGTGCGGGCCGGCATCAACAACCTGTTCGACAAGGCGCCGCCCATCGCCGGCAACGGTGCCGGGCCGTCCATTGCCGGCAACGGCAATACCTTTCCCGGCCTTTACGATGCCCTGGGCCGCTACTGGTTTCTGGCCGGCGGCATTTCCCTGTGAAGCCCGGCAAGTGATCCGGAGGCGCCGTCCGGCACCTCACGGTGCCGCGTCTAACGCCCTTTCCAGTCCGGCTTGCGCTTTTCAGAGAACGCTTTCGGGCCTTCGATGAAATCTTCGCTCTGCAACATGGCGCGCACCGAGTCATAGCGGCTGTGCAATGACTCGTGCAGCGGCTGGTCGAGGCTGGCATACACCACTTCCTTGCTGGCCCGAACCGACAGCGGCGCGCACTCGCAGATTTGCCGCGCGCAGTCCAGGGCGGCCTCCATGAGCTGCTCGTGGGGCACGACAGAAGTGACGAAGCCGAGTTCCCTGCCTTCCTCGGCACCCACGTGGCGGCCGGTCAGGATCATGCCGAGCGCCCGCTTGGGCCCGATTTCCCGGGGCAGCCGGTTCAGGCCGCCGGCCAGGGCCGCCAGGCCCACACGCGGTTCCGGCAGGGCGAATATCGCGCGCTCGGAAGCGATGATGATGTCGCAAGCCAAAGCGATCTCGAAACCGCCCCCCATGGCTACGCCGTTGACCGCGGCGATTACCGGCTTGAGCAGGTCGAAACGGGAGGACAGGCCGCCGAATCCCCTGGGCATGGGTACCCGTTCGCCGCCTCCTGCCTGATGGCGAAGATCGTTTCCGGCGCAGAAGCCGCGACCCGCGCCTGTGATGATCGCCACCCACATGTCGTCATCGTGCGCAAAGTCGTCGAACACCTCGCCCAGTTCGGCATTGCCCGGTGGATGCATGGCATTGAGGCGCTCCGGCCGGTTCAGGGTAACCGTCATGACGTGATCGGTCCTGTCGATTCGGCAATACTCGGGCATGGAACAT
>CAZNFI010000060.1:0-10113 GCA_964572185.1 uncultured Pseudomonadales bacterium | reverse complement strand
CTCTCGGTGGTTGACTTGCCGTCATTGTAACAACGGGACGATAGGCCAGCCCGACCCGATCTCAGTGAACGGGTGCGTGATGTAATGCGTGGCGCGCCCTCTGTAATACAAGGAATCAACCGGACAGGACACTACGGCTTGAGTTGCAGACATGGCACATGTTCGGTTGACTGCCATTACAGGCTCCCGTTGCTGGCAGCAATCGCCCTGCTTGCGGCATGCGCACCGGCTGTCGATTTTCATCGCGCCGAGGGGCCGACCATGGGCACGCGGTTCCGGGCCACCTGGTCCGGCGTTGCCGCCTGCGACGGGTCGCTGTCGGCGGCGGTCGAGGCGGAACTGCACGAGGTCAATGCGCAGATGTCCACCTGGCTGCCCGATTCGGAACTGTCCCGATTCAACGCCGCGCCGGCCGGCGACTGGGTTCCGGTGTCCGAGCAGCTTGCAGAGGTCGTTGCGCTGGCGCTGCAACTGGCGCGACAGTCCGAGGGCGCCTTCGACGTTACCGTCGGCCCTCTGGTCAACCTGTGGGGTTTTGGGCCTGAGCGGCGCGATGGGGTGCCCGCCGAGTCGGAAATCGACCGGCAACGCGCACACGTGGGATCCGGCCTGCTCGACCTGCGCCGGTCACCGCCGGCCTTGCGCAAGCGCATCGATGGCGTGGCCGTGGATCTGTCGGCGATCGCCAAGGGGCACGCCGTCGACCGGCTCGCCATGTTGCTGGACAGCCGCGGATGCAGCGACTACCTGGTCGAGATCGGCGGTGATTTGCGCGTGCGGGGCGGCAATGCCGATGGCGAGGCCTGGCGTATCGGCGTGGAAAGACCCGTCGGGCCGGATGGGGTGGAGCAGGTTCTTGCCCTGTCCCGGGGCGCCTTGGCCACATCCGGAGACACTCGCAACGTCCGCAAGTACGGCGACTCGCGGTTCGGCCACACCATCGACCCGCGCACCGGGCGCCCGGTCGTTCACCGTCTGGCGTCCGTTACCGTCTGGGCGGAGTCGGCGGCACTGGCGGACGGCCTTGCCACCTTGATCAATGTGCTCGGACCGGATGACGGGCTGGTGTTCGCCGAGCAGCATGCGGTCGCCGCCATGGCGCTGATGTACAGGGATGGCGGATACGAACGGCGATATACTGGGCGCATGCGCGAATTGCTCGCGAGGACGCCTTGACCGCGACTCGTGCGGATTGTCGTTAGCAATAGAAATAACTAATTTTCAATAAGTTATAATTTCTATTCAATATCTGGGTTTATGTATGGGCGGCAGTAAGTGAGTCATTGGAAGCTGAAGAAAGACAGCGCAAAAGCTGCCCGCTGCCGGCTCCGTCATGCCCGGCCAGCGTCTGCCATGGTGGGTTGCGCGCGTCATGCGCATTGATTCCGTAGCGGCCGACCTCGGTTTGCGATATGCCTTTGCCCGGGGAAGCTCCCTGTCGCTCATCGGCAATATCGCCATCTGCGGCCTGGCGCTGAGCATTGCCGTGCTGGTGGTCGTCGTGTCAGTCATCAACGGGTTCGAAAGGGAGCTTGAACGGCGTGTGTTCGCCGTACTGCCGCACCTGAGCCTGCATGGCTGGGAACCGCTGTCCGAGCACGCAACCGATCTCGAACTGCTGGAGTCGCTGCCCGGGGTGCGGGCAGCCGTGCCCTTTGTGCAGGCGGTAGGGCTTGCGGCCGGTGCCGACAAGGTACAGGGGATGCTGCTGACCGGAATCCTGCCGCAAGGCTATCAGCGGGTCTCGGCGGTGGGCCGCTATGTGCACTTGGGAAATGATTCGCCAGTCGCTGCCGGGTCGCCGGCACAGGCTGACGCTGTCCCGGTCGCAGCGGGTCTCGATGGGCTGCGGCCCGGTGCCTTCCGGGTGGTTCTCGGTGCGCGGCTGGCAGCGCGGCTCGGCGCGCAACTCGGTGACAGGGTCACGCTGGTGCTGCCGAGCGCCACCATCACCCCAGCCGGCGCCTTTCCCCGGCAGAAGCGCTTTGAAGTCGTTGGGCTGCTGCAGTCGCACTCCGAACTCGACAGCCGTGCCGTCTTCGTGCACCTCGCCGATGCCCAGCGCCTGCTGCGCCTTGGCGGGCAGGTGCACGGTTACCAGGTGCGCCTGGAGGACTTCTTTGCCGCCGGCCAGGCAGGCAGGGACAGCCTGGCCGCGCTGGGGCAGGAGCGGTTCTACGCGCGAAGCTGGATGCGCAGCCACGGCAACCTGTACAGGGCCATCCGGGTGCAGAAGACCACCATGTTCGTACTGCTGGCCTTTCTGGTCGGGGTTGCCGCTTTCAACCTGGTCTCCACGCTGGTCATGGCCGTTGAGCAACGGGGCGCGGACATTGCCATTCTGAAGACCATGGGGGTGGATACGGGGTCGCTGATGGCCGGTTTCATTCTGCTTGGCACGCTGATCGGCGGCCTGGGCATCCTCGCCGGCATCGCCGTGGGATGTCTTGCAGCCGCGGCGCTGCCATTGCTGTTCGGTTGGATAAACGACGGCTTCGCGCTGGACCTGATGAGCCGCTACTTCATCAACTATCTGCCGGTGGATGTGAGGCCGGCGGACGTCGTTGCAATCGCCGCCACAGCCTTCGTGCTGTGCCTGGCGAGTACGGCCTATCCTGCCCGACGCGCTGCCGGACTGCTGCCGAGAAGGGTGCTTGCCCATGAGTAAGGCGGTGCTCAAGGCGCAACGGCTGACCAAATCGTTCCACCAGGGCGGCGAGCGCATTGATGTGCTCGGCGGCCTCGACTGCGCCGTGTCCGCGGGGGAGCGAATCGCCGTGGTCGGCCGCTCCGGTGCCGGCAAGAGCACGTTGCTGCACATCCTGGCGGGGCTCGATGAGCCGGATTCCGGCAACGTCTGGGTGGCGGGCTCTGCTGTTACCGGGGCCTCGCCGGGAGAGCGTGCCAGAATCCGCAACCGCCACATGGGATTCGTCTATCAGTTGCACCACCTGCTGGGGGAGTTCACGGCGCTGGAAAACGTTGCCATGCCCCTGCGCCTGCGTGGCCGCGGGCTGGCTGAAGCGAACGAGCGCGGCATGGACATGCTGCGCGATGTCGGGCTGGCAGCGCGAGCCCGGCACCGGCCGGCGCAACTGTCCGGCGGCGAGCGTCAGCGCGTGGCCGTTGCCCGGGCGCTGGTGGGCGAGCCGGACGTGGTGCTCGCCGATGAACCCACCGGCAATCTGGACAAGGACAATGCCAGTGCGGTGTTCCGCCTGATGTGCAGGCTCAGTGACGAGACGGGTACTTCCTTTGTGCTGGCGACCCATGACGAAGGCATGCTCGACGGCGTGCACCGGGTGCTCAGGCTCGACAACGGCTTGCTGGAGACCGGGCCTTGAACCTGGCCGCGGCCATGGCGGCGCGCTACCTGTGGGATGGCCGCAACCGCTATGCAAGGTTCATCTCATGGATTTCCCTCATCGGTCTGGCGCTCGGTGTGCTGGTGCTGACCGTGGTGGTCAGCGTCATGAACGGCCTGGGGCAAGAGCTGCGGACACGAATTCTGGGCACGGTGCCGCATGTTCTGGTTTCGCCACCGGAGCCCGGGTTGACCGAGTCGCTGGTTGCGCAGGAGCAGGTGCAGAGCGCTTTCGCGTTTTTCAGTTCCTCCGGGATGGTCACCGGCAACGGCGTGGTGGTGCCGGTATCCCTGCATGGCATCGATGCCGGGGATGCACCGCTGTTGCGCCAGGTCGACGGGAACATGCTCGATGGTCCGCTGGCCGCCGCCCTGGATCCGCCCGGCGGCATCGTCATGGGCATGCCCATGGCGCGGCACCTGGGTCTGGGGATCGGCGACACGGTGATGCTGGTGGTCTCCGAACCGGCCGGTGGTTCCGTGCGGCCGCGGCTGATGCGTTTCCGATTGAGCGGCACCTTTCAGATCGGTGCGGAAACGGATCACTACCTGGTGCTGGTGCGCCGAGACAGCTTCACGCAGCGGCAGCGGCAGTACCTGGGCGTGGATGGCGTGCGTGTGGTGCTGAACGACCCGATGCAGGTGGATGCCTTCGCCGCACGGGTGCGGGCCCTGCACCCGTCGCTTTCGGTCGAGACCTGGCAGGAAGCTTACGGCGAACTGTTTCAGGCGGTGCGCATCGAGAAAGCGCTCATGTTCCTGTTGTTGCTGCTCGTTGTCGCTGTCGCCGGATTCAATATCGTCTCCGGGCAGACCGTACTGGTTGCCGACAAGCGCTCCGATATCGCCATCCTGCGCACCATGGGCGCCGATGCCAGGTTCTTGAACCGCGTTTTCCTCTGGCAAGGGGTGGCGGTCGCATCGCTCGGCATAGCCATCGGTCTCGCATCGGGCGTGCTTCTGGCGCAAAACATCGACCGCGTCATGGCAGCGGTTGAGTCCCTGTCCGGCTTTCATTTGCTCGAGGGATCCTATTTCACCGTGCTGCCGTCCATTGTGCTGGCGCAGGATCTGCTGGTCATCGGTGTGCTTTCCTGGCTGCTGTGTGTTCTTGCCGCGTGGATTCCGGCTCGCCGGGCGGCGCGCCAGAATCCGGTGGCGGGGCTGCACGTCTGAACCAGCGTGCGCGGCCGGCGCTACGCCGGGCGCGCCGTTCCTGCCAGCGGCGGATCACGTGATAGCGCCACAGTATGCGGACCACCACGAACCCGGTGACGCCGGCCACCCAACCGCAAAGCAGGGCGCCGAGCAGCATCGGGTAGCCGATGTTGTCCAGGTTGCCGATCCACCAGTCCAGGTTCATGTGTACCTGATCGGTTTCCAGGCGCATATCGAGCAGCCAGGCACCGAGCCGGTAGGCAAAATAAAACATCGGTGGATAGGTGAGCGGGTTCGAAACCCAGACCAGCACCACGGCAATGGGCAGGTTGCAGCGGAACAGGACTGCCAGCGCCGCGGCGATCAGCATCTGTATGGGCACCGGCAGAAAGGCACAGAACAGCCCGATGAAGGTGGCGCCGGCGACCGAACGTCGGTGCAGGTGCCAGATATCGGTGCGGTCGAGCAGAACGCCTAGGGGGCGAAGGGCAGGTTTCGCACGTATCGTCTTGGCGTCTGGCAGGTGCCGGCGCAGGAATTTCTTTGGCATAACCGAATTATGCCGAGTGTGCGTCCTCATAAGTACCTGCACGACACTTGCCCGGGGGACAAGTCCCCAACGGATGACGACCCGCGCGCGCCTGTGCAGCAGGGGCGCGGCGATGGCAGGGGCTGGCCGGCGCGCCTGGTGCGGCGCTGCGCATGGTTTTGCCTGTTACTCGCTGCCCTGGTTTCGGTTGTGGCCGGCGCCCGGCAGGCCCTGTCGGAACGGGTGCCGCATTGTGTCGCGGACGACACCCGCCACCTGCTGGCCGTCATAAAGGCCATCGACCGGCCGACCGACGAGACGACCTCGGCGCGCGCGCGCCTGAAGGTCGAGATCATCGACGACGAGGCGCCCCGATGCACGGACCTGACGGGCCGCCGTCTGCGCTTGAACTGGCATTTGCCGCCGCCGCTGCGCCTGGGCGAGACCTGGCGCCTGGCGGCGGAGGTTCGTCCGCCCTGGGCGTATCAGAGCCCGGGCGGGTTCGACTATGAGCGTTGGTTGATGGCCAATCGTCTCAACGGAACTGGCTATGTGCGGGAAGGGCAGCGCCTGGCCGCCGCTGTGCCGACCCTGCGCGAAGCCCTGCATGCCGGCATCGCGGCACGTGTCGCGCCGTTGCGTAACCGCAATCATCTGCTGGCGCTCGCCACCGGCAACGGCAGCTGGCTCACCGATGACGACTGGGCCTTGTTGCGACGGACCGGCACTGTGCACCTGCTGGTGGTTTCGGGACTGCATGTGGGCCTGGTTGCGGTAATCGGCCTGGGGTTGGGGTTCGGCATTGCCCGACTGGTGCCCTGGCTGCTGCCCTGGTTGCCCGCCGGCTGGCTGGCGGCAGGCATCGCGCTGGGTGCGGTTGGCGCATTCGCCTGGCTGGCGGGTGGCGGCGTGCCGGCGGTTCGGGCGGCAGTCATGAGCACCTTCGGCGTGCTTGCGCTGATGGCGGGCCGCAGGGTCTCATCCTGGCGCTGGCTGGCCCTGGCGGCTGTTGCCGTCATCTGCCTAGACCCGCTGGCGGTGCTTGCCAATGGTTTCTGGCTGTCATTCGGGGCGGTTGCCCTGCTGGTCGGCGCTGTGGTCCATCGGTATCCCAGCTATGGCTGGCTGGCCGGTCTGTTTCGGGCCCAGTGGATCCTGCTGTTGGGCATGACTCCCCTGGTTGCGGCGGTTGCCGGCGAGGCGGCGCCGGCGGCTGGGCCGGCCAACCTGTTCGCCGTTCCCTGGGTGTCCATGCTGGTGGTTCCGCTGGTACTGCTGTCGCTGCTCGCATCGCTGTTTTTTCCATGGCTCGCGGGCCTCTGCTGGGCGGGCGCCGATGCGGCCCTGTCGTCGCTGCTCGGCTATCTGGGCTGGCTCGATACGCGCGGCGCCTACCTGATGCCGATTGGAGCAGTTCAAGCCGCGGTCTGCCTGTTCGCGCTGGCGTGCCTGCTGTGCGCCGCCGGCCGGCGGGTGGTGCTGGTCTGTCTGCCGCTTTTCTCGGTTGGCTTCACGGTACCGGAAAACAGGCCGCCCTACGGCGAGGTTCGCGTGTTGGCGCTCGATGTGGGACAGGGCAGCGCCGTGCTGATCGACACGCAGCGGCACCGGTTGCTCTACGACACCGGGGCGCGCTTTGCGTCTGGATTCGACCTCGGCGAAGCCGTGGTGCTGCCAGCCATTGCGGCCACCGGCCGCCAGGCGCTCGATGGGCTGATCGTAAGCCATGGCGACATCGACCATGCGGGTGGAGCGCCGGCCGTGCTCGACCGCCTGGCCGTACGATCGCTGTTGGCGGACGTTCCCGGGCTCGGCGGCCGCCCCTGCCGTCGCGGCCAGCACTGGACCTGGGACGGGGTGCGCTTTTCCGTGTTGCACCCGCCGCAAGGCTATGCCGCATCTGGCAACGACAGTTCCTGCGTGCTCAGCGTGGTGGCCCGGGGCGGGAGCCTGCTGCTACCGGGGGACATCGAGCTTGCGGCGGAACGATTGCTGCTCGCACAGGGCGTGCAACCGGTCGACCTGGTGTTCATGCCGCACCACGGCAGCAACACCTCGTCGTCCCGCCGGTTCGTCGAAGCGCTCGAGCCCCGGCTGGCGATCGCCATGGCCGGATTGAATAACCGCTACGGTCACCCCCACCCCCTGGTCGCCGAACGCTATGCCGCGGTTGGCGCCCGCCTCTGGGTGACCGGCCGGGACGGCACGCTCACCTGGCAGTCGATGCGCCCCGACCGGATTCGTGCATTGCGTCAGCAACGCCGGTCGGCCTGGTGGTGGTGGATCAACGAGCCGCCCGGGCGCTGATCGATGCCGGTGGGGGTGCGCCGCTCGCGCACACATTGAAAAACGGCGAATCGGACACATCTTGGTTTCAGGATGCCCACACAGCGCCCCGGTTGGGCGGGGCATCCGGGACACGCGGCGCGAGCTGTGTGCCGGAACCCTATGACAGTGAGGATGTGCAATGCGCATGGATCGAATGACAAGCCGATTGCAGGGCGCCCTGGCGGATGCCCGGTCGCTGGCGGCGGGCCGGGATCACGCCTCCCTGGAACCTGTACACCTGCTCGCGGTACTGGTCGAGCCAGGCCCCGGCACTCTGTTGCCGTTGCTGGTACAGGCCGGCGGTCAGGCCGACCGGCTGGCCGACGGCATGGCGGCGGCCCTGGACCGGGTCGCAACGCTGAACACGCCCACCGGCGAGATACAGCCATCCAGGGAACTGGCCCGCGCCCTGACCCTGGCCGACGGATTGGCCCAGAAAGCCGGCGACAGTTTCATCTCCAGCGAGCAGGTGCTGCGCGCGCTGGCCCGGGACGTTACGCTGAAGCGGGTACTGGGCGATTGCGGCGTCGATGCGGCGGCATTGGACAAGTCCATCGAAGCAGCCCGCAACGGTGACACCGTCGATGACGCCAATGCCGAGGAGCACCGCCAGGCACTTGCCCGATACACCATCGATCTGACCGAGCGCGCCGAGCAGGGCAAACTCGACCCGGTCATTGGCAGGGACGACGAGATTCGGCGCACCATCCAGGTGCTGCAGCGGCGCACCAAGAACAACCCGGTGCTGATCGGCGAACCCGGCGTCGGCAAGACCGCCATCGTCGAAGGGCTGGCCCAGCGCATCCTGAACCGGGAAGTGCCCGAGGGCCTGAACAACAAGCGTATCCTGGCCCTGGACATGGGCGCGCTCATCGCCGGCGCCAAGTTCCGCGGCGAGTTCGAGGAACGGCTCAAGGCAGTGCTCAATGAACTGGCCAAGCAGGAAGGCAACGTCATCCTGTTTGTCGACGAGTTGCACACCATGGTCGGGGCCGGCAAGGCGGAAGGCGCGATGGATGCGGGCAACATGCTCAAACCGGCGCTGGCGCGTGGCGAACTGCACTGTGTGGGGGCGACCACCCTCGACGAATACCGGCAGTACGTGGAGAAAGACGCGGCGCTTGAGCGGCGCTTTCAGAAGGTGCTGGTCGACGAGCCCACCGTCGACGACACCATTGCCATATTGCGCGGCCTCAAGGAGCGCTACGAACTGCACCATGCCGTGGACATCACGGACCCGGCCATCGTCGCCGCGGCGCGCCTGTCGCACCGTTACATCACCGACCGGCAACTGCCCGACAAGGCCATCGACCTGATCGACGAGGCCGCCAGCCGCATCCGCATGGAAATCGACTCCAAGCCGGAAGCGATGGACCGGCTGGAACGGCGCCTCATTCAACAGAAAATGGAAGTGGAGGCGCTGAAGAAAGAAAGCGATGAGGCCAGCCGGCGCAGGCTGCGGGATCTTGAGCAGAGCGTTGTCGCGCTCGAACGGGAATACGCCGATCTGGACGAAATCTGGAGCGCGGAAAAGGCCAGCCTGCGCGGCGCTCAGGACGTCAAGGAAGAACTCGATGCGGCCAGATCCGCGTTCGAGGTCGCCCGCCGGTCCGGAGACCTCGCCCGCATGTCGGAGTTGCAGTACGGGCACATTCCTGAACTGGAGCGGCGCCTTGCCAGCGCATCGGAACCCCAGCAACACCAGTTGCTGCGCAACAGCGTCAACGAGGAGGAGATCGGCGAGGTGGTCTCCAAGTGGACCGGGATTCCCGTTGCCAAGCTGCTCGAGGGGGAAAAGCAGAAACTCCTGCACCTCGAGCAAGCCCTGCACGAGCGGGTGATCGCCCAGGACGAGGCAGTCACCGTGGTCGCCGATGCTGTGCGTCGCTCCCGGGCGGGGCTTGCGGACCCCAATCGCCCCAATGGGTCGTTCATGTTCCTCGGCCCCACCGGGGTCGGCAAGACGGAACTCTGCAAGGCGCTTGCCGCGGTGCTGTTCGACAGTGAGGAAGCATTGCTGCGTATCGACATGTCGGAGTTCATGGAGAAACACTCGGTGGCGCGCCTGATCGGGGCGCCTCCCGGGTATGTGGGCTATGAGGAGGGCGGCTATCTCACCGAACGCATCCGGCGCCGGCCCTACTCGCTGATACTGCTCGATGAAATCGAGAAGGCCCACGCGGACGTATTCAATATTCTCCTGCAGGTGCTCGATGACGGGCGCCTGACCGATGGCCACGGCCGCACCGTGGATTTCCGCAACTGCGTGCTGGTGATGACCTCGAACCTGGGATCTGAAGCCATTCAGGGCATGGCGGACAGCGTCGATCAGCACAGGCTCAGGGAGATGGTGCTGGGCGTGGTGAGCCAGCACTTCCGGCCGGAGTTCATCAACCGCGTCGACGACATGGTGGTGTTCCACGCCTTGAGCCGCGATCAGGTGCGTTGCATTGCCGGGCTGCAGATCGACATCCTGCGGGCACGCCTGGCGGATCAGGATCTTTCCCTGGCGGTGGCACCGGAGGCCGTGGAGGCCTTGGTGGAAGAGGGTTATGACCCGGTGTACGGGGCACGCCCGTTAAAGCGGGTCATTCAGAAACGCATCGAGAACCCGCTGGCGGCCAGGCTGCTCGCTGGAGAATTCGTGCCCGGTCAGGAGATTTCGGCACGCTACGAGGCGGGCCAGTTCGCGTTCGGTGCCGGCTAGGAGCCTGCGCCATAGGAATTCACGGCT
>CAZNFI010000059.1:537-16661 GCA_964572185.1 uncultured Pseudomonadales bacterium | reverse complement strand
CGGCGATAGCGAATTTTCGCTTTCGCGACTTCCTACGGCGCAGGCTCCTAGCCCCAGGTAGTAATCCAGGCTGAAGTAACGCCCGCCGCCGATCACCACCAGGGCCATCAGCATCGCCAGGTAGATGGCGGCGAACTCGATACCGCTATTGAGCTTGACGATCGACCCGTGCCCGTTCAGGTACCGGTAATTGCCATGCTCCCGGAGGATCGCACGGGCTGCGGCCAGGCGTTTCGATGCCTCGACGGTACGCTCGTTGACGTTCTGGCACTCGAGGAAGCGCTCGAACAGCGTCGAGTCGGCGTGCGCTTCGCTACCGTCGATGCAGACCTCGGGAGGGTAGGAGGGCGCGATGGCGGGCCAGCCGTTGTCCAGGTGCACCGCGTAGGCAGCGACGAACATGGTCACCGCCAGCGGTATGGCGACGTACCGGGTGGCCAGGCCGAACAGCAGCGCGATGCCGCCAAGAAACTCTGTCCAGGACGCCAGGAACCAGGAAAATTCTACCGGCAGCACATTGAACGGGAATGGAAAGGCATCCAGCTGCGAGGCGAACCAGTTGTCGCCGGTGATCTTTTCCCAGCCCGAGGCGATCAGCACCGGGCCGAGGATGAGCCGCAGCAACAGGGAGGCGACTCCATCGCAGTGCCTGAACAGACCGACCGCGCGTTGGTGCAGACGCCCTGTGGTGGAAAGGAGTTGGTTCATGATGATTCCCGCATTCTGTTCTCGGTTTGACTGGTATCCGCGCGCGCCGTTCCATCGACGCGGCGTGACGCGGCCTGGCAGCAAACCGCGAATTCGGCGGCTCGTCAAACGGCGCCGCGGAAGATTCTCCCTTGCTTCCCTGCCGCGCGGTTCTGTGGGCCAACCCGCATGGCTTTGCTGCAGGGGTCTGCACGGGAAATGATCTTTCGGCACGGCCTGCCTGCCGCTCCGCGCACCGTTCAGATTCCGTTCAGGATAGGGCGAATACCTTGACGCCCGAAGCACCGAGCAGAACTCGGACCATCGAGGAAAACTCGAATCACCAAGGAGAAATGGACATGTTTCATCTTGAATACCCGGCGAAAGCGGCAGTTGCAGCAATGCTGATGAGCTTTTCGGCCCCCTCCTTTGGCGCGACGGAATACGACTGGGCGCCGGTCACCGGCGTCAGCCCGGTCTACGAGGCCGTCACGGTGGTCGAGCCCTATGAAGAGTGCCGTGACGAGCGGGTGCCCTATGCCGGTCGGCGCGCATCGGCCACACCTCCCATTCTCGGCGCCATCATCGGCGGCGCCCTGGGCAATGCAGTCGGCCACAAGAAGCGCAACAAGCAGGTCGGCGTGGTGGTGGGTGCGCTGCTCGGCGGCAGCATCGGGGCGGACATTTCGCGCCGCAATCGCACCTACGACCGGGTTTCCTACCGTACGCAGACGCATTGCCGGGTGTTGGAGCAGACCCGTCGCGAGGAACGCATGGCCGGCTACGATGTTACCTACGAGTACCGTGGCACCACTTACCGGACCCGCATGCAGCGACACCCCGGCGACAGCGTGCGCGTACGGGTGAATGTCACTCCCGTGGGTTGAGGCACGCGGAGTACAATGGGGCAGGGATGAGCCGGGCGGGCGCCATGCAGGGTTCAGTGGCAAACGAATCAAAGCTGATTGAGCGAAGCGGGGCACTGCTGCTCCTGCTGGCCCTGTCGGTCGGCTGGGCGCTTGCCGGCGCCGCGCCTGGTGCGGAGCGGGTCGAGGCGGCGCAACGTCTGACGGCGCAGCCCGGCATCACACCGGAGACCGCGGCTGGTATTGCCCGGCGCGAGACTTCTGGCCGCGTCTTGTCCATTGTGCCCGTCGAGGCCGGTCGAGGCGGCTATCGCATTCGCCTGTTGCTCGATGGCGGGCGCGTGACCACTGTAGTGGTAGACCCGCGAGGCGGCCTCACCCGGGCGCGCTGACCAACGGGGCGGAGCCATGCGCATACTGGTGGTCGAGGACGACAGGGCACTGCAACAGCAGCTCGGTGGGCGTCTGCGGGATGCGGGCTATGCCCTGGACCTGGCCGGCGACGGTGAGGAAGGCCTGTATTTCGCAAGGGAGTTCGACTACGACGCCGCGGTGATCGACCTGGGCTTGCCGAAGCTTGACGGCCGCGACCTGATCGCCGCCATTCGGGGCGAAGACCGGCGGTTTCCCATTCTGATCCTCACCGCCCGCGGGCACTGGCAGGACAAGGTGGCGGGGCTCGAGGCGGGCGCCGACGACTACCTGACCAAGCCCTTTCACATGGAAGAGCTCATGGCCCGGCTGAATGCCCTGGTGCGCCGCGCCGCCGGCTTCGCCTCGCCGGTGATCTCACAGGGGCCGCTGAGCCTCGATACGGCCAGAAAGGAAGTGCGCCTCGACGGGGCGGCGGTAACGCTCACCGCCTACGAGTACAACCTGCTGGAGTACCTGGCGCTGAACTCCGGCCGTGTCGTGTCCAAGGCCGAGTTGACCGATCACCTCTACGACCAGGATTTCGACCGGGACAGCAATGTCATCGAGGTGTTCATAGGCCGGCTGCGCAAGAAACTGCATCCGGTGAACCCCATTCACACCGCCAGGGGCCAGGGCTATCGGTTCGCTATCGAAGCCTGATGCGCCATCGCCCGCCGCGCTCGCAGTCCGCGTGAGCGACGCGAGTCCTGAATCCGCCGCGGCGCCTGGCCACTCGCTGCATCCCAGAACGAATCGTGTCGCGTAGTTTGTAAACTATCCGGATTTTCAATTGGTTGAACTTGTTCCGTGAAAGCTGCATCCGGCCCCCGCATGCAGACCCGGCTGGCGGTCACCACCACGCTGGTGTTGGCCGTGTTCCTGGCATTCACCGGCCTGGTTCTCGACCGCTCGTTCGCTGCCAGCACGCTTTCCGGCGCCGAGCAACAGATGCGCCTGGTCATCTACTCGCTGATGGGCGCCGCGGAAACCGAAGACGGGCGCCTGGCGTTCAGGGAACTGCCGGAGCCGCGCCTGATGCAGCCGGCGTCCGGGTTGTATGCGGCCGTGTCGGAAAGCGGCGGCGACTTCCGGTGGCGTTCGCCCTCGGCACTGACTACGGCGGTCGAGTTTCCCGATCTCGAAGCGTCGTTCGGCGAGTTCCTGTTCAGCCGTGACGATGTCTCCGGACGGTTCATGCTGAGCTATGCGGTCATCTGGGAAGAAGCTGACGAGAGCCTGTTGATTTTCCAGGTGGCCGCGGACCAGGCACCCTTCGTTTCCGCAATCCGTTCCTTCCGGCAGAGCCTTTACCTGGGCCTGGCCATGGTCACCCTGCTGGTGGTGGGCGTGCAGGTGGTCGCCATTCGCTGGGGGCTGAAACCGCTGCGGGTCATGGCTGAAGAGGTGAGGGACCTGGAAGAAGGGCGCCGTGAGGGCCTGTCCGGGTCCTTTCCCCGGGAACTGCAGGGCCTGGCCGACAACCTGGAACGGTTTGTCGCCCATGAGCAGCGCAGCCGCGCCCGCTACCGCAACGCGCTGGAGGATCTGGCGCACAGCCTGAAGACGCCGCTGGCGGTCATGCGCAATGCCTTGAGCGAGCCGGCTCAGCGGTCGGACGAGCACCGGCAAGCTGCCGGCAGCGACCACCAGGCCGCCCGCCCGGAGACGGTTCAACGCCCGGACGATTCGGCGCTGATGGCGGAACAGCTCGTTCGCATGGAGCAGGCTGTGTATCGGCAGTTGTCCAGGGCAACGGTCAGCGGCCCGCTGGTCGTTGCCAAACGCGTAGACCTGGGCCAGGTGCTGCGCCGGCTTGGGCGGGCGCTGCAGACGGCGCACCGCGGCGAGGCCGTCTCCCTGCAACTGGACCTGGCAGCCGGCCTGCAGGCCAGGGGCGATGAGCGCGACTTCATGGACCTGTTCGGCAACATCATGGAAAACGCGTTCAAGTACACGGCCAGCCGCATACTGGTCACCGGGACCGGCACTGCCGGCGCCGTTGTCTGCGTGGAGGACGACGGCCCGGGCATCGACCCACGGGTTCGCGACCAGGTAATCGACCGGGGAATACGTGCAGACCGGGTGCAGCCCGGCCAGGGCATCGGTCTGGCGGTGGTCGCGGAACTGGTGACGCTGTACAACGGTTCGCTGGAGATCGGCGCCAGCCGGTTCGGCGGCGCCAGCGTCACCGTGACGTTTTGAGCCGCACTACAGGCCGAGAAAAACGCCGGCCAGCGCCGCGCTCATCAGGTTCGCCAGGCTGGCGGCCAGCAGTGCCCGGAGTCCGAACCGGGCGATGTCTTCGCGGCGTTCTTGGGCGATAACGCCGAGGCCGCCGATCAGGATGGCGACGGAGCCGAAGTTGGCGAATCCGCAGAGTGCGAACGTGACGATCGCCTGAGTGGGTGCCGCCAAAGCCTCCCGGTGGCGCAGGAAGTCCAGATAGGCGACAAATTCGTTGGTTACCAGTTTCTGTCCGATAAAGCGACCGGCCAGCCCCGCTTCTTCCCAGGGAATACCGATCATCCAGGCGATCGGCCGGAACAGCCAGCCCAGCATCTGCTCAATGCTGAGCTCGGGTGCGCCGGCGAGGCTTCCGAGCCAGCCGGTCAGGCCGTTCAGCAGTGCGATCAGCGCCACGAAGGCAATCACCATTGCGGCAACCGCGGCGGCCATGCGCAACCCGGTGAGTGCGCCGGTCGCCGCTGCATCGATCAGGTTGACGCTGCGCATGTGCTGGTCGCCGGCGGCCCGGTGCAGGTCCTCCCGGGGCCGGTCCACTTCGGGCATGACGATTTTCGCCATCATGAGCGCGCCGGGCGCCGCCATGAAACAGGCAGCGATCAGGTAAGTGAGTTCGATTCCCATGGCCGCATAGCCGCCCATGATCGAGCCGGCGATGGTGGCCAGGCCGCCGGTCATTACCGCGAACAGTTCCGATGCGGTCATGCTCGGAACGAACGGGCGCACCACCAGCGGCGCCTCGTTCAGGCCAACGAAAATGTTGGATGCGGCGGTAAGCGACTCCGGGCGGCTGGTACCCAGCGCGGCGCGCAGCAGGCCGCCGATCGAGCGCACTACCCACTGCATGATGCCGAGGTGGTAGAGCACCGAGATCAGCGATGCGAAAAACACGATGATCGGCAGCACCTGGAAGGCGAAGATGAAGCCGAGCGAGTCGGAAGCCAGCTCGCCGAACACGAACTCGCTGCCGGCGCGGCTGAACTCGAGCAGGCGCGCCACGCCACCGGCCAGTGCTCCGAGCGCCGCCTCGCCAGCCGGCAGATAAAGCACCAGCGCCCCGAAGCCGGCCTGCAGGGCGAAGGCGGCGCCAACGGTTCGCCAGTTGATGGCGGCCCGGTGCCTGGAAACGAGCCAGGCGATAACAGGCAGGACAACGACGCCGATCAGGCCAATCAGGTTTCCGTCCTCGAAGGGGGGGCGCCGGCAGTATACACACCGCCCCGACGGCGCCGGCGGCCCCGTCTCCCGCAGATGCGAATGGCCGCGGGAGACCGCGACTCGTTCAGTGATGTTGTGCCTGCACCAAACATCGCCCATCATGATCCGCTTCGGTACATTGCCACGGGAGGGGTCAAAGTGAGCGAAGCCGGCCTGTTTTCGAGAATTGTGGGCATGCCCCTGCATTGGCAGATAGCCATCGCCCTGCTGCTTGCCGCCCTGGCGGGCTGGCTAGCCGAACCGTCGACCTTGCTGTTCGGCGCCCCGCTGCTGGATATCTTCGACTTTTTCGGCGGGCTGTTCCTCAATGCCCTGAAGATGGTGGTGGTGCCACTGATCCTCTCCTCGGTAATCGTCGGCGTACGCAACATGGCCAGCCGCGGGGCGTTCGGGCGCGTCGGCGGCAAGACCCTGGGGTTTTACCTGGCCACCGGCCTGATCTCGATTCTCACCGGCCTGTTGCTGGTCAACCTGATCGCCCCGGGTGCCACCGATTCGGCGCGGGCCCTGGCCGCAGCGCTGCCCGACGCCTCGCAGGTCATGGACAAGGTGGAAGGTCGTGGCGTCGGCGACCTGGTGGAGGTGATCAAGCGGGCGGTGCCGTCGAACATTTTCCAGGCGGCGCTGGAGGTGCAACTGCTGGCACTGATATTCGTCGGCGTCGTGTTCGGCTATTTCATGTCGCGGCTGCAGGGGCCGGGCGGTGAGACCCTGCAGAATTTCTGGGTGGGCGTGCATGACGTGATGATCATGATCACCATGTGGATCATGCGCTTTGCCCCCATCGGCGTATTCGCCCTGGTCGGCAAGACGCTGATTGTTTCCGGGTTCGAGGCACTGGAGGCTCTGGGCCTGTTTTTCCTGACCGTGCTGCTGGCGCTGGCCATTCACTTTGCCGTGTGGCTGCCGCTGCTGCTGCGGCTGGTGGGCGGCATCCGGCCCTATGCCTACTACGGCAAGGTGGTGCCCGCCCAGTTGACGGCGTTTTCCACCGCATCATCGTCGGCCACCCTGCCGGTGACCATGAACGCGGCGCAACAGGCAGGGGTTTCCAACCGGGTCACCAGTTTCGTGCTGCCGCTCGGCGCCACCGTCAACATGGACGGCACGGCCCTGTACGAGTGCGTGGTGGTGATTTTCATCGCCCAGGTCTACGCCCTGGTCTCCGGTGTGGAATTCGGCCTCGCGGAGCAGGCCATCGTGGTGCTGCTGGCACTGCTCACCTCGATCGGGGTGGCGGGCATCCCGGCGGCCAGCCTGGTCGCCATCGCGCTCATATTGCCGGCGGTGGGACTGCCGGTCGAGGCGCTTGCCATCGTTCTGGCGGTGGACCGGGTGCTCGACATGTGCCGTACCGCCGTCAACGTAACCAGCGACCTGACCATCACGGCGCTGGTGGCACGCACCGAAGGGGAGGAATTGCCGGGCCTGCACACGGCCGCGCCAACGACAGACTGAGCTGGCCGGTAGCCGTTATCCAAGCGGTGCCACGCATCGGGCCGCATCCGGCACCAATTTGCCGCTGCGGACGCCGACCTCGGCGCGACGGAAACTGGTGACCGATGCGGGTTAGCGGTCGTGCGGCCGCGCCAGCCTCAGCAGGGCGTTGAAGAAGCGCTCGCGCAGGCCATTGCAGGCATCGCTCTTGGGCCCCAGGCGGCACCAGGAATCGGCCAGTTCACGAGGTTCCTTCTCGGCTGCCCGGCGGCCCATGCTCTGGTTCAGCGCATCGACCTGAACCTCGAGCCGCAGCTGCTTGTCTTGTGGCGGCGATTCGATTCCGGCCAGCAGTTCGGCCTCGAGGGTGAGCCGATGCAGGGCCGTCAGCGGTTCCTCCGCGGCTATCGAGCGCTCTGCGAAAACCGGTGCTGCGTCGGGCGGATCCCGGCCTTCCAGTTCGGCCCGGCTGACCTCGATGTCGGACGCCTTGAGGCTTTCGAGTTCGTTGCACAGGCGCTCGATCTCGCCGGCAAGTATGAGTTGGTTGTAACCGCGGGCGATGTCGTCGAATCGCCGGTGCAGACTCCTCTCCCATCGTTCCGGCAGCCGTATGGCGTTCAACTCCCCGCGCAGGCGGGACAGGGTGGCCTGATCGGCGGTTGCCGGATTGGCCTGGTTGGCGGCTTCCTGCATGGCTTCGCAGACCGCTTCGGCCTGGGCCACGGCCGATTCGATCTGGCTGGTGGCCTGTTTGCGGTGGTTGTCGCGGGCTTCGAAGATCAGGTCGCACTGTTGGCGGAAACGCCGCCACAGGCGCTGGTCGGGCTTGCGCGGCGTCATGCCCACATCGCGCCATTGCCGCTGCAGCGACTTGGCTTCGCTGATTTTTTCAGCGGTGCTCGCATCGCCCGCGGCCAGTCGCTCGGCGGCCGTGACAATGGCCTCCTTGGCGGCCAGGTTGGCGTCCCAGACGGCTTTCACCCGGGCGAAGATGCGTTCCTGCAACGCCTCGAAACGGTTTTCGAGTTCCCTGGCGTGCTTGCGGTCGACCGGGTGATGTGCCCGCCACTCGGATCGCGCGGTGCGCATGATCTGCTCGGCCGCCTGCATGTCGGTGCTCGACCAGTCGACGTTGTCCACATATTGCTGAAGCTGTTCGCAGATGAAGCGGCGCTGCGCCAGGTTGTGTTTGCGCAGTTCCGCCTGCTCGTTGAAGTGCGCCCGGCAGGGTTCGAAGGCGCGTTCCGCGTGGTGATTGAATTGCGATTGCAGGGAGCGAGTACCGGGCCCGGTGGGTGGCCCAAGCGCGTTCCACTCGCCGCGCAGCGCCTTGATGCGGTCTGCCCGGTCCTTGGCGTTGGTGGGCGTCTCCTCGGCCAGCGCCAGCATGCTGTCCACGAGTTGCTGGCGCTTCGGGGAGGTGGCGAATGACTGCCAGTCCTGCATTTCCTCCACCCGTGCGGCGGCGTCGAGCAGTGCCTTGCGATGTCGCCTTACGCGACCTTCCGGTAGCGAGCGGGCCAGCTTGCGGGCTTGACCGAGTGCCGAGCGGGCCGGGTTCAGGTGCCCGTCGGCGACGCTGCTGCCGGCCTGTTCGATCAGGCCGGCCAGGTCGCCCTCGAGTCTTGACTGGTGCTCGGCCAGGCGCCCGCTGTATTGCTCCAGGCGGGCGATGGTGTCGACAATGGCCTGCAGCGGCGCCGGCGGGATGGCCCATGATGGCCAGTCGACCCGGTCCAGGCCGCGGCGCAGGCTGGTTTGCGCGCGCTCCAGGTCGCGCTGCTGCTGCCACAGCGCCTGCAGTGCATCCGGGTCCTGGGGCCAGTCTTCCGGCTCCGGCGGCATGGTCACCTCCTGGAAACGGGTTGCGCGCTGTCGTTCGGTCGCATCGGCCAGTTCACGATACCGGTGGCTTACCGTTTCGAATGCCTCCCTTTGGCTGTTGTCCGGTTGTGCGTGGTCGGCACAGGCGAGCCAGCGGTCGGTCAGTGCGTCGCGCGTTTCCTGCAGGCTGTCGATGGCTTCACCGGCTTGCATACGGTCGTCGAGGGCCTTGAGGCCGGCGACCAGTTCGTCGAATTCCGCCTCGACCGGGGCAACGGCCTGTTGCGTCACTGGCGCGGGTTCGGCGGCGGTCTGCCAGTCTTCGACGTCGGGAGTTTCCAGTCCGTAGCCGGCCAGCGTTTGCGCATGGTCGCGCACGCCCCGTGCGCACTCCTCCAGCGCCCGGCGCAGCTGGTGGATGCGGGCGGCCGTGTGGTCGGTGGATTCCCGGCCGAGGGCGGCTTTCAGCTCCTCTGCCCGGGCGCACAACTCATCGACCGCCTGGCTGGAAGCCCGCAGTTGCTCGAGTTCGTTGCGCGCGGTGCGATTGACCTGCTTGTCGTGATTGCGCGATTGCCGTTCGAGTACTGACAGCCCCTGCTCGCCGAGCATCCTGACCCTGGGCAACAGCGCTTCGCGGCAGGCATCGGGGCAACTCAGGAACAGTGCCGCCAGGGCATTGGGCTCCGTTGTGCCTTCTGCTATCCGTAGCGCTTCAGCGCCGGAGCTGGCCGTGCGCATACGCGCCTGGCGCACGGCCGGATGGTCGCTGTCGAGTCCCAGGCTGACCAGGCGTTGCGCGGCCGCCTGGGTGATTTCGCTGTCTTCCAGCAAGGACTCGAGCAGCTCCCGGTCGTCAATCCAGGCCAGTGCGGCGCGCCGTACGCGAAGATCGGCATCGTTGCGCGCACAGGCCGCGATTTCGTCCCGCAGCCTGGCCGCCTTGTCCGGGGTCAGTGCCGCCAGGGCACGGAGCCGCTTGTCAGCACGCGCTGTCGCGAGCGGGTTTCTGCCTTTGAAAAACGTCGAAAGCATTGCGGTAGCGTCCCATCATGAAACCGAGGCGTTGTGCGCTACAGCCCGTTGTGCGAGCCATCGCAGAGCGGGACCCCAGCGGTGCGTTTGCAGCCGCAGAAGTACAGGGTGCGGTCCCGCTCCGCCGTATAGGCGACCGGGACGAACTCCGTCGTCTGGTGTGAACCGTCACAGAACGGCTGATTGCCGCTCAAGCCGCAGGCGCACCAGAAAACCTTCTTGCCAGCCGTCACTTCGACGGGGTAGGGCGCCTTTTGTGCAATTCGGGGTTGTTCGCTCATGATGTTCCGCCTTCGCAAATCGTCATGTTCAGGGAATCCGGTACGGTACGCTCGATGCGCTACCGGCAAGCCGGCACAGGGTAGCGCAAAATCGCCCCGAGGTGGTGGCGCTGCGACCGGGCTTTTGCCGGCGGGCCCGGGTGCCGTTCAGGAGAACTCGCGTTGCTGCCACCAGGGAAAAAACTCTGGCAGATCAGTGCTCACCTTGCCCTGAAATCTCGGCGCGCGCTTTTCCAGGAAGGCCTCGACGCCTTCCTGTGAATCGGGCCCGCGGCCGAGGTGGTAAACGCCCCTGGAGTCCAGCTTGTGCGCCTCGATGGGGTGGTCGGCGCCGAGCAGTCGCCACATCATGTGCCGGATCATGGTGACCGACAGCGGCGATGCGTGGTCGGCAATCTCGCGCAGCATGGCACGGGCGGCGGGCACCAGTTCATCCTTGCCGTGCAGGCTGTGCACCAACCGGCCCTCCAGGGCTTCGCGGGCTTCGAACACCCGGCCGCTGTAGCACCACTGCAGCGCCTGGCTGATGCCGACCACCCGCGGCAGAAACCACGAGGAACAGGCTTCCGGCACGATGCCGCGGCGCGAGAAGACGAAGCCGAAGCGGGCGTCGTCAGCGGCGATGCGCACGTCCATGGGCAGCGTCATGGTGATGCCGACGCCCACCGCCGGGCCGTTGATGGCCGCGACGATCGGCTTGCGGCACTCGTAGATGCGCAGTGTCAGCACGCCGCCGCCGTCCGGGCGCAGCCCGCTCGGGCGATCCTCGCGGGAATCTGCGTTGAAGGTGTTTCCGCCGGAGCCGAGATCGGCGCCGGCGCAGAAAGCGCGGCCCTGGCCGGTGACGATGATGCCGCGCACGGCGTCATCCGCATCCGCCCGGTCGAGGGCATCGATCATCTCGTCCTGCATCTCGCGGGTGAACGCGTTCAGCCGCTCGGGCCGATTGAGCGTCAGGGTCATGATGCCGTCGTCGATGTCGGCGATAATGGTTGCGTAGGTCATTGAAGTTGCGCTCGTTCGATTGAAGAATCGCGCTATGGTGCCCGAGTGAAAGAACCATTTCGAGAGACGGGACTGCCCGATGCACCGGAATCTCGGCAACTCCAGGACCTTGAGGGGCCGGCGCCGGTTCACCCGCCGGCGCCCACGGTTGCCGGGATTGCGGCGCTGCTCGCGGGGCTTGACGAAGTCGCTGGCGAGGCCCCGGACGGACGGGGCGGGGCAATGGCCGACGACCGGGCCATGCGGCGCAAGGTCGCGTTACTCAAGATCCGCTTGCGTGCTCTGCGGGCACTGGATTCGAGAGCGGAAGCCGGCGCGGCCGCGGCCGGCAGCGGCGGCGTGGCACTACCGGCGGCGTTGGCAGCGGACGTCCGCGATATTCTGTGTCACGAACTCGACCGCGATGCACGCGCGGTGCTGACCGAGGCGCTCGGCTACTACGCCTTGCCGGTGCCCGACGAACGGCCCGGCGTCAACGAGGCGCCGCCGGGCGGCGCTTACGCCCGGTCTGCCAGACAGGGTATGCTTGCCGACCGTTACCATTCAGCGGGTGCGCTGTACTTGCTCAAGAACCGGTTGGCCCGGCGGCTGCACGAGGGTGGCGGCGCCGAATCCCTTCGCACAGGACACTGATATGGATTTCTCATTCTCGGAGGAGCAGACGCTCCTTCAGGAGAGCATTGAACGCTTCATCCAGAATGACTACGGGTTCGCGACGCGGCAGGACATCGTCAGGCAGGAGGCCGGTTTCGATGCGGGCAACTGGCGCACCTTCGCGGAACTCGGATGGCTTGGCGTGCCCTTCGCGGAAGCGGACGGCGGCTTCGGCGGCAGCGCTGTCGAGAGCATCCTCATGTGCGAGCAGTTTGGCAAGGGGCTGGTGGTGGAGCCCTTCCTGGCCACGGTGGTACTGGCGGGCGGCGCGCTCCGCATCGGTGGTTCCGCGGCGCAGCGCAAGTCGCTGCTGCCGGGCATCATCGACGGCTCCAGCCAGGCGGCGCTCGCCTTCGCCGAACCCCAGGGGCGCTTCAACCTGGCGGACCTGGTCACCACCGCAACCCGCGCGAACGGGGGCTATGTGCTGAACGGGCACAAGGCCGTGGTGCTGAACGCGCCGGCGGCCGACTTCCTGGTGGTGTCCGCGCGCACTTCGGGCGGGCAACGCGATGCGGCCGGGGTGTCGTTGTTCGTGGTTGCGAACGATGCACCTGGGGTGAGCCGGCGGGACTATCCGACGGTGGACGCGTTCCGCGCCGCCGAGGTGATCCTCAAGGACGTGCAAGTGGACGAGGCCGCGGCGATCGGCACCGTGGACGAGGGCCTGCCGATCCTGCAGCAGGCCATTGACGAGGGCACGCTGGCGGTGAGTGCCGAAGCGGTGGGCTGCATGGAGGTGCTGTACAAGGATACGGTGGAGTACTGCAAGACCCGCAAGCAGTTCGGCCAGCCCATCGGCAAGTTCCAGGTGCTGCAGCACCGCATGGTCGACATGTTCATGGAACACGAGCAATCCAAGTCGCTCATGTACATGGCGGCCATGCGCATGGACGAAGGCTACGGGCCGGCGGCGCAGAAGGCGGTATCGGCGTTCAAGGTACAGGTGGGCACCAGCGGCCGTTTCGTCGGCCAGAATGCGGTGCAATTGCATGGCGGCATGGGCATGACCGATGAACTGAGAATCGGTCACTACTTCAAGCGGCTGACCGTGATCGACACGCTGTTCGGCAACGTCGACTTTCACCTCGAGCGCTTCGGGTCGCTGTAGCCGTGGCGCGCTGGGACAGGGCCGACTCGGGGCCGACCATCCCCGACTGGTTCTTCGAGGCGGTGGAGACCGAAGCCGAGCCCGGCACCGTAGAGGTGGCGGACTGCGACGTGGCCTACCGCTGCTGGGGGGACCCGGCCAAACCCGGCATGCTGCTCGTACACGGCATGAACGCGCACGGCCGCTGGTGGGATTTCATCGCGCCCCGGCTGATGGACACCTACCGGCTGGTGGCCATGGACCTCACCGGCATGGGCGATTCGGACTACCGCTACAGCTACGAAGCGGCGACCTATGCCGCGGAGATCGTCGCCGTCTGCGATGCGGCCGGCCTCGATGAAAACGTGATCGTCGTCGGCCACAGCTTCGGCGGCAACATGGCGACCAAGGCGGCCAACCTGTACCCGGACCGGTTCGGGGCGCTCGTGCTGGCCGACTCGGGGCTGCGTCATCCCGATGAGCCGTTGCCGGAATACCCGCCTGTGGGCGGTCGCGCCAAGATTTATCCCGACCGGTCGACGGCGCTGGCCCGATTCCGGTTGCAGCCGCCGCAACCCTGCGAAAACGCCTACATCCTGGAATACATCGCCCGGCATTCGCTGATGCCCGTGGACGGCGGCGGCTGGGCCTGGAAGTTCGATGACGACCTGCCGAACACGCTGCAGGATGCGGAACGGACGCCCGCGGACTACGCGGGGCTGGCGTTGCCGGTGGCGCTGGTCTATGGCGCTGACAGCGACCTGTTCACGGAGGTGACCCGGGATTACCTCGAATCGATGATCCCGGGCGACGTGCAATCGGTCGCCATCGAGAAGGCTGGGCACCACCTGTTTCTTGATCAGCCTCTGGCGTTTGTCGAGGCCTTGCGGAAACTGTGCGAAGGCTTGACCGGAACGATCCGCGGGTTCGACCGAGGTTCCTGACTGGAATTCGGCAAGGGCGGCGCAGGCTGTCGCCGGTTTGTCGGCATGGGCCACGAAACACTCAGGCGTGTTCCGCAGACACCCGGGGAAACGGGATTTCGCACCGATCGCGATTTGCCCGTCTGGAACCCACCGTCCCTCGCTGCCGGTGCATCGACTGTCGTTCTACGTCAAGGCGTCTGGTCTGAGAGTCCCGCCGCCTTTGCCGCCGCGTTGACGCGGCAACGCATTGTGTTACTGACGATGCCGAAAATGCGGTCGTCCAACGTTGCGCAGCCCCGAATGGCCTCGAGCTCGCGAACGACTTCCGCGGATAGTGAGGGCGATTTGCATGGAGCGGTTTCAAGAGGTTGTTCGCTCGGCAAGACGACCACTGCCGATCCGTCGGGGTGCTTCTGCAATTGCCGCCACTGGAGCTTTACCGCCTTCTCGGGAGACAACCCGGTTGCCTGCAGAAACGAACAGATCGCGATGTCCAGTGTTCCGCGATTTCGAGCCGCTTGCACCGACTCCGTCCGAAGACGTAATTGCCGACACCCGAGCGCGGTCGCCCGAATCGCAGCGACCGCGTCGGCATTCAGACGACTTGGCGCGTATGGCGGGGCTGGTTCATTCGACTGGCCCGGCATCTCCGTTTCCGGCGCGTAGTCGAACGTGCGGTGGTGGCCGGCCAGTGCGTGCATGCGCTCGATGGTATATCGAGCAGAGGCGAGTTGGTCTGCGGTGCGCCATGATGAGCGATGCTTCAGAAACGCGAGAACGGTTCTTTTGCTGGCGGGCAGGTAGCCCAGATTGCGCTCTGCACACCAGCGCTGGAATGTCACCCAGCAGTTCGATCGGAAGTCTTCTGCCTGGCTTTGCGCGAGATACCCCGGCCGACCGTTGCGAAGACTCCCAGGCTGCCTGTCGCCTTCGTTGCCGGCGGCGGCCGTTGTGCCGGACAACCACGGTGACCTGCGCTGCGCGACTGTCGAGGGGCCTGCCTGATGGCGTGATGGGTTCCAGGTCGCTTGGCCGCCGCACCCGGTCGCCGGCGCCGGCGACCGGGTTGACGTCCGGACCTGCGGTCGACGCGGGTCGGCACCGGGAGGGGAAGTCTCCGTGACCGCGGCGTCACCCGTGCTGTGGAGGTTGCGTGCATCGCGGGCGTGGCGCATCGCGGTTTGCATCGCGGATTCCCAGGCGTCCAGGTCGTCGAGTAACGGCAGGGTGGGCATGTCCGAATCGAGAAAGTTGGCCACGCCAAGTATCCGGCGGCTGGTCAGCGGACGGCCCAGTTTCCTGTCCGGGGCGAGCTCGGCAGCGATCAGGCCTGCTTTTTGCCGGTGTCGGGGTTGGTCGATCGAGGCCAGGAATTGCGCGTATCCGCTTTGAAACTCCGCTTTGACCTGCGGGTCGCGGCACGCCTCTACCGTCAGCTGTTCGACATCGCGCCGCGCATCCTGAAGTTTCCAGGCGATGACCTTGCGGTTCCGGGCGCCGACCGCAAACCCATGGCCTTCTTCATACTCGGCCCGGGAGGCTTGCTCCACCCACTGCCGGTAGTCCGGAGACGCCGTCGGCCAACCGTCCAGGATCGTGTACTCGTCCAGGGGCATGTTCGTACCTGCATGGGTCCGCTACGCGGTTGGACGCTGGGCACCGGCAAAAGTTTTGTCCCAAACGCGGGGAATGTCGCGGTCGGGGGCCGGTTGGGTGCTGCGAACGGGCCGCTGGAAGTGGTGACACGATGACAGGCGCGCGGACAACCGGTGTTGGTGACCGTGACGCGCGAGAGGTCAGTCCCAACTCAGTGCGCCCCCGGTCTGATACTCCGTCACCCGCGTCTCGAAGAAGTTCTTCTCCTTCTTCAGGTCCATGATCTCGCTCATCCACGGGAATGGGTTCTTCACGGCCGGGAACTGCTCGGTCAGCCCGATCTGGGCCAGGCGCCGGTTGGCGATGAACTGCAGGTACTCGCTCATCATGTTGGCGTTCATGCCGAGCACGCCGCGCGGCATGGTGTCCTTGGCATAATCGATCTCGAGCTGCGTGCCTTCCAGGATCATGCGCCGCGCCAGGCCCTGGATCTCGTCGTCCCACAGGTGCGGGTTCTCCAGCTTGATCTGGTTGATCACGTCGATGCCGAAATTCACGTGCATCGACTCATCGCGCAGGATGTACTGAAACTGCTCGGAAGTGCCGGTCATCTTGTTGCGGCGGCCCATGGACAGAATCTGCGTGAAGCCGCAATAGAAGAAGATACCTTCCAGTACGCAATAGTAGGCGATCAGGTTTTCCAGCAGCGCCTTGTCGGTCTCCCGCGAGCCGGTGGCGAAGGTCGGGTCGGAGATGTGGCGGGTGTACCTGAGCGCCCAGGCCGCCTTGCGGGCAACCGAGGGCACTTCCCGATACATGTTGAAAATCTCGCCTTCGTCCATGC
>CAZNFI010000059.1:0-527 GCA_964572185.1 uncultured Pseudomonadales bacterium | reverse complement strand
CGACTCGATGCAGTACTGGTAGGCGTGGGTGTGAATGGCTTCCTCGAATGCCTGGCGCAGCAGGTACTGGCGGCATTCCGGATTGGTGACCAGGCGGTAAATGGCCAGCACCAGGTTGTTGGCGACCAGCGAATCGGCGGTGGAGAAGAAGCCCAGGCTGCGCTTGACGATGGTGCGCTCGTCGTTGGTCAGGCCATCCTCGCTCTTCCAGAGCGCGATGTCGGCGGTCATGTTGATTTCCTGGGGCATCCAGTGATTGGCGCAGCCGTCCAGGTACTTCTGCCAGGCCCAGTCGTACTTGAAGGGCACCAGCTGATTGAGGTCGGCACGGCAGTTGATCATGGCTTTCTGGTCGACCGTTACCCGTTCCAGGCTCTCCAGCTCGGGCGCGTCGTCGAGTTCGGCGATGGCCGCCCGGGCCAGGGCCAGATCGTTGGGTTGCACCGGCTGTGCTGCGCTGGAAGCGACTGCCGCCGCCGTGGCGGTCGCGGCGCCGTTTCCCGGCGAGCCGCCCGATGATGACGCCT
>CAZNFI010000058.1:0-16667 GCA_964572185.1 uncultured Pseudomonadales bacterium | reverse complement strand
GTTGTTCCAGAATGCAACTCATCTGTACACATCAAGGCCGCTCAAGGATTCTAGTGTCGTGTCAAGCAACCGATAGGCGCCGCGGAAGAACACCAGTGGTGAACGGTCGGGACGGAGCACGTCCAGGTCGACCACCCGGCCGACCGCGATGGTGTGATCGCCGGCATCGTGTTCTGCCTCAAGGTCGCAGTCGACATAGGCCAATGCCCCGGCAAGCACCGGCGACCCGGTTCTGCCGGCATGCCAGTCGAGGCCATCGAACTTGTCGATGCCGCTGCGCGCGAAAGTGTCGCTTACCGCCTGCTGGTCCTCCGCCAGCACGTTAATGCAGAAACTGCCGCTGTCCCGGAGCTTTGGCCAACTGTTGCTCGACCGGGCCGGGCACAGCGCCACCAGCGGTGGATCCAGAGACAGGGAGGTGAATGACTGGGCCGCGAACCCGCCAGGTTCGCCCTCGTGACAGCCGGTGGCAATCACCACGCCGCTGGCAAACTGGCCCAGCGCCACACGGAACTGCCGGTCGTTGAACTCGCCCATGTACACCCTCTCGGAAGACCTGGCCGCACTATAACGTCCACGCTGGCGTTCCGGTAGCGAGCGGTACCGGGCAAGCTGTCCGCCTACCACCGGCGCGCCCGATTCCCTAAAATGGCCCGCCATCACCTCGAGAGACCCCACGCCAATGAGCGAGTTGCAGGCTTTCCGCGACGAAGTACGGGCTTGGCTGGACGAAAACTGCCCGCCGTCGATGCGCACGCCCACCCCGGAAGACGAAGTCATCTGGGGCGGGCGCAGGGAGACGTTCAAGAACCCGGAGTCCAGGCTGTGGCTTGAGCGCATGGCGCAACGGGGTTGGACGGCGCCCCGCTGGCCCCGACAGTACGGCGGCGGCGGGCTGTCGTTCGAGGAAGACCGGGTGCTGCAGCAGGAATTGGCGCGCATCAAGGCGCGCACGCCGCTCAACAGCTTCGGCATCTGGATGCTGGGCCCGGCACTGCTGGAATTTGCCGACGAACAGCAGAAACGGGAGCACCTGCCCCGCATCGTGCGCGGCGAGATCCGCTGGTGCCAGGGTTACTCGGAGCCCGGCAACGGCTCCGACCTGGCCGGGCTGCAGACACGCGCCGAAGACCAGGGCTCGCACTACCTGGTAAATGGCTCCAAGATCTGGACGTCCTATGCAGACCATGCCGACTGGATCTTCTGCCTGGTGCGCACCGACCCGGATGCCCCCAAGCACCAGGGCATCAGCTTCCTGCTGTTCGACATGGCCAGCGAGGGGGTTTCCACTTCGCCCATCGAGCTTATCAGCGGTTCGTCCCCGTTCTGCCAGACTTTCTTCGACAATGTGCAAGTGCCCAAGCGCAACCTGGTCGGCGAACTCAACCAGGGCTGGACCATCGCCAAGCGGCTGCTGCAGCACGAACGCAACATGGTGGCCGGCATCGGCGGCATATCCGCCATCGGCGGCAGCGGCAGCAAGCTGGAGGACATCGCCAGGGAATACGCCGGCGAACGGGATGGGCGAATCAACGACCCGGTGCTGCGCGACCGGGTCAGCGGCCACCGCATGAACGACCGCGCGCTGCAACTCACATTCGCCCGCGGCGGCGAGGAAGCCAAGGCGGGCCGGGCAAACGGTCACCTGGCGTCCATGTTCAAGTACTACGGCACCGAGCAGAACAAGCGAAAATACGAACTGACGTTAGAGGCCATGGGTGCCGCGGCGACCGGCTGGGAGGGCGATGCGTTCAGCGGGCGGGAACAGGCGGCGGTGCGCCAGTGGTTGCGCTCGAAAGGAAACTCCATTGAAGGCGGAACCAGCGAGGTGCAACTCAATGTCATCGCCAAGCGGGTGCTGGGCTTGCCCGACTGACCCATCGGGTCGCGGGAAGTGGTATTCCGGTGATGCAAGACCGCACCCTTCAACCCGTGTCCCGCGCAATTGAGGCATTGCCTCGTACGCTTTGTTGAGGTTGTCGCAACTTGACTACTGATCGAGTGTCCCGGGCCTCGGCGGGAACCCGCTGAACCATGCCGGGTACGGAAATGGCGGCATTGGACCTCGGCTCCAACAGCTTCCACCTGATCGTCGCCCAGGAGACCAACGGGCACCTGCAGGTGGTCGACCGCATCAAGGAAATGGTGCGCCTCGCCGCCGGTCTCGGCACCAGCAATCACCTGTCCGAGCCGGTCGCGCAGCGGGCCATGGACTGCCTGGAACGCTTCGGTCAACGCCTGCGGCACCTGCATCGCGACAATGTGCGCGTGGTCGGCACCAACACCCTGCGCAAGGCGCACGACTCCGAGCAGTTCATCGCCCGGGCCCAGGAAGCCCTGGGCCACCCGGTCGAGGTGATATCCGGCCGCGAAGAAGCCCGCCTCATTTACATGGGCGTCTCCCACTCCCTGGAAGACACCCACGACCGCCGGTTGGTGATCGATATCGGCGGCGGCAGCACCGAACTGATCCTCGGGCGCAGTTTTCAACCGGAAATCATGGAAAGCCTGCACATCGGCTGTGTCGGCATCATGGACCAGTTCTTTCCCGACGGCCGCCTGACGGAGAAAGCGCTGAAAGGAGCCATCAATCACTGCCGGCGGGAACTGCAGGCGGTGCGCAATCAGTACCGCAGCGTCGGTTGGGACGTGGCCATCGGCGCGTCTGGAACGGTGCTGTCCGTGCGCGACGTACTGACGCAACTGGAGGACAATCCGGCCTCCGTCATTTCACCCAAGGGGCTGAAGACGCTCAATCAGCGCATCGTCAAGGCGGGGCATGTCGACAAACTGCGGCTGTCCGGATTGTCCGAGCAGAGGCGCGGCGTGTTCCCCGGTGGCCTTGCCGTACTGACGGCCGTCGTCGAGGCACTGCGCCTCGGCGAACTCAGGGCCAGCCGCGGCGCGCTGCGCGAAGGCCTGCTGTACGACCTGATCGGCCGCGCACATCACGACGACATTCGCGACCGCACCGTGCAGAACCTCATGGTGCGCTACCACATCGACACCGGGCACGCCAAACGCGTCCGTGACACGGCGCTCAGCCTGCTGGCGCAGACCGCGGTTGCCTGGAATCTCGCCGAGTCCTCCCACCGGCTACTGCTCGCCTGGGCTGCCGACCTGCACGAAATCGGCATGGACATCGCCCACAACCACTACCACCGGCACGGCGGCTACCTGCTCGCACACATGGACATGCCGGGTTTTTCCCGGCCGGACCAGGTGCAGTTGGCGAGCCTGGTGCGCAGCCATCGGCGCAAGTTTCCGGTTGACAGCGAGCCGCTGCTGGCCCGCAAGCACATCGCGCGCCTGGCAGGCCTGTTGCGTGTGGCCGTGGTGCTCAACCGCAGCCGCAGCAAGGAGCCGCTGCCGCACATCGCGGCAAGCGCCCGCAACAGCCAGCTTACGCTGACAATCCCGAACAAGTGGCTGGCGAAACACCCGCTCACCAGTTTGAACCTGCAGGAGGAGGCCGACTACTTCTCCGCCTCGCCCATCGTGCTGAAAATCAAGGCGGGCTGACAGACCGCACGCACGTCCCGATCGGCAGGGGCGCCAGCAGTTCCAGCCAAAACCGGCGTCTCCTGGCGGAGACGGTCAATTCGCCAATTGGCCCAGCAAGACTTCCTGGGCACTGCGCCGCTTGGCCGATGCGGGGGGCCGCAATGGCTTGTAGGCGCCGTCGCTCTGCAACGTCCAGGCCTGGGCGTTGTCGTCCAGGTAGGTATCGAAGGTTTCCTTGACGACGCGGCGCTTCAGGTTCTTGTCTTCGACCGGCAGGCAGATTTCCACCCGGTTGAAGAAGTTGCGGCCCATCCAGTCGGCACTGGAAATGAAAACCCTGGGCTCTCCGCCGTTTTCGAAATAGAACACCCGGGTATGCTCCAGGAAGCGGCCGACGATCGACCGTACCCGGATGTTGTCCGAGACGCCCTTGACCCCGGGCCGCAGCCCGCAGACGCCGCGCACGATCAGGTCGACCTTGACCCCGGCCTGGCTGGCGCGGTACAGGGCCTGGATGATCTGCGGCTCGATCAGCGAGTTCATCTTCGCCATGATGCGCGCCGGTTTACCCTTGCGGGCGCTTTTCATCTCTCCGTCTACCAGTTCCATCATGGACTTGTGCAGGGTGAACGGCGACTGCAGCAGTTTCTTGAGACGGCCGGCCCGACCCATGGCGGTGAGTTGCTGGAACACCTTCTGCACGTCCTCGCCGATGTCCGGATCGCAGGTGAACAGCCCGTAGTCCGTATAAAGCCGCGCGGTACGGGTGTGGTAGTTGCCGGTACCGAGGTGCGCATAGCGTTTCAGGGAGCGGCCCTCGCGGCGGATCACCAGGCACATCTTGGCGTGTGCCTTGTGCCCGACCACGCCGTACACCACCTGCGCGCCGGCGCTTTGCAGGTGGTTGGCAAGTTCGATGTTGGCTGCCTCGTCGAACCGGGCCCGCAGCTCTATGACCACCAGCACCTCCTTGCCGTTGTTCGCCGCATCGGTGAGCGCCTCCACCACCACGGATTCGGTGCCGGTGCGGTACAGGGTCTGGCGAATGGACAGCACGCCGGGGTCGCGGGCGGCCTGGCGCAGGAACTCCACGAACGGGGCGAACGACTCGAACGGGTGGTGCAGCAGCACGTCGGCCCGGGAGATCGCCTCGAACATGTCGTTGGCGGCGCGGATGCGTTCCGGCACGCTGGGCGTGAAGCCCGGGTACTTGAGGTCGGGCCGGTCCACCAGGTCGGGCACCGCCGCCAGCCGCATCAGGTTCACCGGCCCGTTGCAGCGGTACACATCGTCCCGGGACAGCTTGAACTGCGCAAACAGGAACGCTTCCAATTCGTCCGGGCAGTCGTTGGCCACCTCCAGGCGCACCGCATCGCCGTAGCGCCTGGAGGACAGTTCGCCTTCCACCGCGCGCAGCAGGTCGTCCACTTCTTCCTCGTCCACGAACAGGTCGCTGTTGCGGGTGACCCGGAACTGATAGACGCCGGTCGCCTTCATGCCCAGGAACAGGTCGCCCGCGTGGGCGTCGATAATCGACGACAGCATGACGAACTCGTTGGGGCTCGCCGCGCACGACTCCGGCAGGCGGATCACCCGCGGCAGCGAGCGGGGCGCCTGCAGGATGGCCTTGCCGCTGTTGCGGCCGAAGGCGTCCTTGCCCTGCAGCGTGACGATAAACGTAAGGCTCTTGTTCAGCAGTTGTGGAAAGGGATGCGTCGGGTCGAGCCCGATGGGGCTCATCACCGGCGCCAGCTCGTGGTTGAAGAAACGCTTGATCCACCGACGCTGGGCATCGTTCCAGTCTTCCCTGGCGATGAAGCGGATGCCCTGGGCATCGAGGGCCGGCAGCAGCACGTCGTTGAGTACCACGTACTGCTCGTCGACGATGCCCCGCGCGCTCTGCGCAATGCGGCGCAACTGTTCCGACGGTGTCATGTTGTCGGGGCCCCGGTGCTGGGCGCGATAGGCCTCCTGCTGCTTCAGCCCGGCCACCCGAATCTCGAAGAATTCATCGAGCACGGAACCGGATATGCACAGGAAGCGCAGCCGCTCGAGCAGTGGCACGGTGTCGTCCTTGGCCTGGGCGAGCACGCGGTGGTGGAACTCCAACAGCGACAGTTCGCGATTGATGTAAAGTTCCGGGTTGTTGAGCGCCTCGTTGTCCATGAAACGGGTATGGCTCGCCAAGGGGACCGCCGAGTGTACCACGCGGTTTGCGACCGAAAATGGCCGGAATAGACCGAATCTACCGGGGCTCTCACAGCCACCTGGTCGACTTTGCCTTCGACAGCAAGGTGGCTGAGGTGTTCCCCGACATGATCCGCCGCAGCGTGCCCGCCTACGAGGCCGTTGTGCCGCTCACAGGGCTGCTCGCGGCACGCCATCTGGCCGGAGCCCGGCTGGACGACTCTGACCGTCCCATAGGCGCTGCAGCGCCCGGGCACAGGGAAGCGGATACAACCCCGGGCCACAACCCCGCGGCGACCGCGACCGCTTGCGAAGGCCTGGCTTTCGACCTCGGCTGCTCGCTCGGCGCCACCACGCTGGCCCTGCTGCGTGAAATCGGCGACCGCACCTGCCGCATCGTCGCGGTAGACAACTCGGCGCCCATGCTCGAGCGCGCCCGGACACTAGTGACCGACAGCCGCGTCGAGTTTCGCCTGCAGGACATCCGCACGACGAATGTCAGCGGTGCGGACGTCGTCCTGATGAACTATGTGCTGCAGTTCGTAGCGCCCGGCGACCGCCAGGCACTGCTCGACCGTTTCAGGGAACAGATGACCCCCGGCGGGTTACTGCTGTTGTCGGAAAAGATCCGCTTCCGCGAATCCGGCGACCAGGCCTTCTTCGACGCCGCCCACCTGGCCTTCAAGAAAGCCAACGGTTACAGCGACCTGGAAGTCAGCGGCAAACGCTCCGCGCTGGAAAACGTCATGGTCGTGGACAGCGAAGCAACCCACATCGAACGCCTGAACGCTGCCGGATTCGCCCCCGTGCGCACCTGGTTCCGGTGCCTGAACTGGGCATCGTTCATGGCGTGGGCATGAACGCCGCTCGATCGAAACCCAAAGTCGAGACCGCCCGCATCGATGCGCTCGAACTCCGCATCCGGCGCATGAATGCCACCGGGCGCCCGGCCGGAACGAAAACGCGGCCGTGACGCCCTGCTCGTTCGACTCGCTGTACGAACACCTGCCGGACTGGTCGGGCCTCGACCGCCTGCTGCAGCACAACCTGCAAGCGCACGGCGATTTCCCAAAGTGGCGACAAGCGGTTCTGGAGCTGCCGGCGGTCACTCCTGCTACCTTGTCGCGGGGCGCTACGGTTACCGTCGACGGCCCGTTGCCAAACGCCGGCAAATGCGCCCTGCGCGATGCCCTGCAGGCTCTGCATCCGTGGCGCAAAGGCCCCTTCTCATTGTTCGGCGTGCACATCGACAGCGAGTGGCGCTCCGATTTCAAGTGGCGGCGCATCGCCCCGCATATCGACCTGCAAGGATTGCGCATCCTCGATGTCGGCTGCGGCAACGGCTACTACGGCTGGCGCATGCTCGATGCCGGCGCCAGCCTGGTGGTCGGCATCGACCCCACCGTGCTGTACGCCATGCAGCACCGCGCCATCGTTCACTGCATCGGCGACGACCGCAACCAGGTACTCCCCCTGGCACTGGAAGCGCTGCCCGAAGCGCACTGCGCGCAGCGCTTCGACGCGGCATTCAGCATGGGCGTCATCTATCACCGCCGCGACCCCCTGGATCACCTGCAGCGCCTCGCTCGCTGCCTGTGCCGCGGCGGCATGGCGGTGGTCGAAAGCCTGGTCGTCAATGGGCCCGAACCGTTGGCGCCGGAAGGCCGCTACGCCCGCATGCGCAACGTCTGGCAGATTCCCACCGCCGACGCCCTGATTCGCTGGATGGCCGATTCCGGCTTTGTCGACACTCGCCTGGTAGACACCAGCCTCACCACCACGGCCGAACAGCGCTCCACCGAGTGGATGCGATTCGATTCCCTTGCCGACGCCCTCGACCCTGCCGACAGCAGCCGCACCATAGAGGGCCACCCCGCACCGCGCCGCTGCATGGTGATTGCACGGAAACCCGGACACTCCGAAAGGTGAACTCGAACGCGCGCATCAGCCCGACGTAGCACCGGGCGCGCCGCCTGCTTCAGCTTGCGGTAACGCCCCCGTCGATCACGAACTCGCTACCCGTGCTGTAGGCGCTTTCATCGCTGGCGAGATAGAGCGCCAAGCGTGCCACCTCGTCTGCCTCCGCCACGCGTCCGAGCGGCACGATGCGATTGACCCTTTCAGCCTCGGACATGCCGGGTATCTGCTGCAGCATGTCGGTTTCGATCAAGCCCGGGTGGATGGAGTTCACCCGTACGCCGTCGCGCGCCAGTTCCACAGCGGCAGTCTTGGTCATGCCGCGCACCGCCCACTTGGAGGCGCCGTAGGCGAACGAACCGGTGGCTGCGACCAGCCCCGCAATCGAGGAAACGTTGACGATGGAACCGCTGCCGGCCTCGCGCATGGCAGGTACCACCGCCCTCATGCCGAGGAACACGCCCGTGCAGTTAACCGCCATTATCGTCTCGAATTCCTCGAGATCGGTGTCGGACATCCGCGCCCGCCGATAGATGCCTGCGTTATTGATCAGCACATCGATGCGGCCGGCGCCATCGACAATTTCCCGCACTACGGCCTCCCAGGCCGCCGCATCCCGGACATCCAGGTGCCGGTACTCGGCACCAAGCTCCAGGGCCACGGCCCTGCCATCGACATCCAGCACATCGGTCAGCCAGACGCTGCCGCCCTCGGCTGCAAACAGCCGCGCTTCCGCCGCGCCCTGACCCCGCGCCGCGCCGGTGACCAGGCAAACCTTGCCATCAAGTCTTCCCATGTCGGATTCTCCTCAAACCCCACGGATGGGGCCAGTCACCACGCCACTTGCGTCCACGCGTTCATACTGGCGACACCGTCCGCTCGGACGGTGCGGCGTTCTCCGCAGGCCGGTGCCACCGGCGCCGCCAGGCAGGTCAGCACAAGTAGAGTCACTGTTCCGGGCAGCCGTGCGCCGGCCGCTGGCGACACTCATGAACTCGCCACCGAGACTCCGTCGTCGATGGGGATGAACAGACATTGCCGCGGCTCGCCGCCGACGGCCGTGCTGGTATGGCCTTCGCCCTCGAGGTCTTCCGCCAGGATGATGGAGCCGGGCCCGCAGCGCCGCACGCTGCCGTCGCCCACGGCGATGTCCACGGTGCCGGTCAGGTTGACGACAAACTGCCGGCGCGGCGCATTGTGAAAATCGAGCCGGTAGTCGCCGTCGACCTCGCGAAAGTGCACGCCCGGCCCGCGGAACAGCTCCGAAATTCGCCCCATGGCGCCGGTATCCTCGAGCGCGAGCTCGACGTCCTCGAGGTGCGAGCGTCCGTCGTCACCGGTATAGATGCGCAGTACCTGCACTGTTCCTCCTTCACGCCTGGCCGCAACGGCAAGTGCGCCAGTGTACCGGGGACAGGCAGCCATTCAATCCCGAGCGCCGAACACAATCGAATCGCCGGGCTCCCTCAGGAGAGCTGTAGGTCAGATGCGGCCGTTACCCTGCCGGCTTCCAGGCCGGTTCCCGCACCGGTGCCCGGCCGGGAAAACCGGGTTCGCCACTGCTGCTAGACTTGCATCACCCGCAGCAACTGACCTGTACCACCCGATGTTCGGCCTGTTTCCGTTCACTTTCCGATTCCGGGGCAAAGTGCGCCGGCTGTTCGACATGTACCACTGCTTTCTGGCGCACCCCGGCAAGGCGCTGCATCCCACCCAGATTTCACGTCATACCGGCATCGGTTTCGCACGGGTCGTGCAGATGCTGGACCGCACCCCGGAACTGTTCGTGCGCCTGCCCAGGCGCGACGGCCTGACCCGCTACCGCCTGACCAGCAGCATCACCGCCCGGCAACCCGAGGAAGTCGAGCAGTTGCTCACCCGCCAGGCACGCCGCGAGAGCCTGATTCTGTACGCCGTCGGCATCATGGTCATGTGCGCGCTGTTGATCGTCGTGATCCTGGTCGGGCCGGCGCTGTAGGGGTCAGGCGCACCACGGTAGGCCCGTGCCTGCGAACGCCCGTGAGTCTTCGGCCTGGCGGCGTTTCCGCAGGCCATGCCTGCTCCTGTATGCTGTTGCGGTTTACTCGGTGACTTCCCCCGGTGCCGGAAAATCTCTCCACGGAACTGCAGGCATTGCGCGACCGCGCCACCCGCTTCGTCGCCCCCCTGCAAGCCGCCACAGACAGGCGCGCGGCGGTCGCCGCGGCCCGGGAAGCCGGTTTCTTCCAGATGACCCAGCCACGCCGCTACGGCGGCAGCGCCGCCGGGCCGCTGGCCCTGACCGTGGTGCGGGAGGAACTGGCCGCGCATAACCCGCCATTCCTGGACGCCGTGTTCGGGCCGGGGCCGGGCGTGCTCGACGGTTGTGCCGAACCGTTGGCCCGCGACTATCTTGAACCCATGCTGCGCGGTGAGAAACGCTCGGCTTTCGGCTTCACCGAGCCGCGGAACAATCCCACCACCGGCCGCATCGATGGCGATGAGGTGATCGTCAACGGCGCAAAATCCTATGTCACCGGCGGCGCCGACGCCGACTTCATCAATACCCTGGTGCGCATCGAGCCATCGGGGCCGGCGCTGCTGGTCATCGACACCGGGTTGCCCGGCGTGCGCATGAGCGAGCGTTTCGAATCGCTGGACGGCAGCCACCACGCCGCCTTCGAGTTCGATGGCGTGCGGGTCGCCGCCGGGCGCATCGTCGGCAAGCCGGGCGAAGGCCTGCCCCGGGCCATGGGCCAGATCGTCGATACGCGCCTGGCCATCAGCGCCCAGTGCGTCGGGCTGGCCCGCTGGGTGGTGCAACACATCACCGAGCGCCTGCTCTCGCCCGACCACCAGGGCAAGCCGCGGGGCGCCCGGGAAGGCATGCGGCTGCGCTATGCCGACATGCGCATGGACGCTTACGCGGCACGCGCCATCCTGTACCGCACCGCTCGCCTGGCGGAATCCGGCGCCAATACGATCAACGAAGGCATCATGTGCAAGGTGTTCGCCACCGAGGCAATCGGCCGCATCGTCGACACAGCCATTCAACTGTCAGGCGGCCAGGCGCTGGTGGTGGGCCATCCGCTGGAGGTGCTGTACCGCCGCGTACGCGCTCTGCGCCTCGCCGAAGGCGCATCGGACGTACTGCGCCTCAACCTGGCGCGGGGCGCCCTGGACCTCGGCAAGGGTACCCTGTAGCCACGGTCGGCTACCGGCGGCACTCCGGATCGCTACTGTTCCGACGCGGTGGGGCTTTTGAGGTCCCTTGCCGCCTGCGCGGCGATCTCGTAGGAACGCAGGCGTGCCTGGTGATCGTAGATGTGCCCGGAGACGATCACTTCGTCCGCCGCGGTGCGGTCGACAAATGCCTGCATTTCCTTTCGAACCACACCCGGCGACCCGACCGCCGAGCAGGCGGTAATCTGGCCGAGCAGATGCCGTTCGGCCGGGCTCAAGCGCTCCTCGAGGCCGGCTACCGGCGGCGGCAGCGGGCCGGGATTGCCGGTGCGCAGCTTCAGAAAAGACTGCTGCGATGAGGTGCGCAGAAAACGCGCCGTATCGTCATCGTCGGCGGCAATGACGTTGAAACCCACCATGACGTAGGGTTCTGCGAGTTGCGGCGATGCCACGAAGTGCTCCCGGTAGGTGGCCAGTGCCTGGTCGAGCGCCGCCGGGGCAAAGTGCGAGGCGAACGCGTACGGCAGGCCGAGCAGCGCGGCAAGCTGCGCTCCATAGAGGCTCGATCCCAGAATCCACAACGGCACTCTCAGCCCCGCCCCGGGCACCGCGCGCACATGCCGGTCTGGCTTCGGTTCCGCGAAATAGTCGCGCAGTTCCATCACGTCGCGGGGAAAGTCATCGACATTGCCGGTGAGCGTGCGGCGCAATGCCTGCGCGGTCATCTGGTCGGTGCCGGGTGCCCGGCCAAGGCCCAGGTCGATGCGGCCCGGATACAGGGACTCCAGCGTGCCGAACTGCTCGGCGATTACCAGCGGGGCGTGGTTGGGCAGCATCACGCCGCCGGCGCCCACCCGGATGGCTTCCGTAGCGCCGGCGATATGCCCGATCACCACCGCCGTGGCGGCACTGGCAATACCGAGCATGTTGTGGTGCTCGGCCACCCAGTAGCGAACGTAGCCCCACCGCTCGGCGTGCCTCGCCAGGTCGACGGAATTGCGGAAAGCTGCGGCGGCATCACTGCCTTCGATGATCGGTGCCAGGTCAAGCACCGCCAGTTTCACCGTCACGGAGTCGATTCCATGCCGGTTTCGATGCCGGGAAATGACGCTATGACCGCAAGTCCACCCACGATGTTCCGTCCATTGCCTCGCCGGGAGCTTCCTACGCGCTCGTCAATTGGGTGTCAACCGTCAAGGTATCCGCCGCTTCCATGCAGCCTCAAATCGGTTTCATTGCCAGCGGACGCAAACAGTATACTTGTTCGGTTTACCCGCCAGGGCCCGGGCAATACAAATGCTGAAAAGGGTAATCACTCCCGTCGCCGTCCTGATCGTTGCCATCGGCATCGGCTCCGCGCTGATTCTGAGTCGGCCGGAAGCCAGGCAGCAGCCCAAGCCGCCGCCGGTGTTGCTGGTCGACACGGTCACCGCTACGCGAGCGCCCACCACCTTTACCGTAACCACCCAGGGCGAAGTGGCGCCGCGCACCCGGACCACGCTGATCTCGGAAGTGAGCGGCCAGATCGTGTCAGTGGCGCCCTCGTTCGTCAGCGGCGGTTTCTTTGCAAAGGGCGATGTGCTGGTAAGCATCGACCCGCGCATCTACGACGCCAGGCTGAAGCGCGCCCAGGCCGGCGTTGCCGCTGCCAGAACCCAGGTGGCCACGGAAAACGCCCTGGCCGGCTATGCCCTGGAAGACTGGCACCGACTCAATGCACTGCGCTCCGATGATTACTGGCAGCAGGCAAATCAGGACCAGGGCCACAACAGGAACACCCCTTCGGAACTGGCATTGCGCAAACCGCAACTGGCGGCGGCGCTGGCACAGCTGGAATCGGCGGAAGCCGAACTGGTGGAAGCCCAGGGCGACCTCGAACGCACCACCATACGGGCTCCCTACCACGGCATGGTGCGCGAGAAGCTGGCCGACATCGGGCAATACGTCAAACCCGGCGATCGCCTGGCCATTACCTTTGCCGTCGACTACGCGGAAGTGCGCCTGCCGCTGACCCAGGCCGACCTGCAGTTCCTGGATTTGCCCGGCGGTCCGGATTCGACGCCGGTCCCCGTCACCCTGACCGCACGCATCGCCGGAGCCGAGCGGCAGTGGGCCGGCGCCGTGACCCGCACCGAGGGCGTGTTCGACAGCGGCACCCGGGTTCTGCACGCCGTGGCCCAGGTGCAGGACCCCTATGGGATCGGCCGGGACCGGGGCGAACCCCTGCGCATCGGCACGTTCGTCAACGCGGAAATCCAGGGCATACAGGCCGGTGCGCTGTTTGCCGTGCCGCGCCACGCCCTGTATCGGGGCACGACCATCTGGCTGGTGGATGAAGACAACCGCCTGCGGTCGACCGAAGTCGACATCGTGCGTGCCGATACCGACCAGGTCTATGTCGATCGCGGCCTCAGCGAGGGCGATCGCATCTGTATCACGCCGATGGAGCAGCCGCTGCCCGGACTGCCGGTGCGCACCTCGTGAAACGCCCGACCGGGGCGCGCCGGCCGCTGAACGCTTCCTCCGGACGCGCCGCGCCCGCTCACCGGCGCGATGCGCCCGTTTCTCCCAGGGGCCCTGCGCATGGCGACTGAAACGGGCGGCGGCATCATCGGCTGGTTCGCCCACAACCATGTGGCGGCCAACCTGCTGATGTTCTTCATCATCGCCATGGGGCTGTACGGCGCCTACACCATCACCGTGGAGACCTTCCCGAAATTCGAATTCGACACCATCGAGGTGCGCGTTCCCTACCGGGGTGCGGCGCCGGCGGAGGTCGAGGAAGGCGTGGTGGTCAAGATCGAAGAGGCCATCGACGATGTCGAGGGCATCAAGCAGGTGTTCGGTTATGCCCAGGAGGGAGTCGGCCGGGTGAGCATCGAGGTGGCCGACGGCTTCGACCCCAACGAGGTGCTCGATGAAGTGAAGCTGGCCGTGGACAGCATCTTCACCTTCCCCGTGGAAACCGAGCGCCCGGTCATCAGCAAGAGCCGCTTCCGCCGCGAAGCCATCACCGTGCAGGTGGCCGGCGACCTGGACGAGCGCGACATGAAGAACCTGGCCGAGCGGGTGCGCGACGAGTTGCTGGCCCTCGACAAGGTGAGCTACGCCGAGATCCGCGGTTCCCGGCCGTTCGAGATGGCCGTGGAAATCCCCGAGACCACGCTGAAACAGTATGGCCTTACCCTCGACCAGGTGTCGCTGGCCATCCGCGCCTGGTCGGTCGACCTGCCCGGCGGCAGCATACGCTCCGACGGCGGCGACATCCGCCTGCGCACCAAGGGCCAGGCCTATACCGGCGAGGAGTTCGAGCAGATCGTGCTGATCTCCCGGGACGACGGCACCCGGGTGCGCCTGGGCGATATCGCCACCATCACGGACGGCTTCGCGGAGACGGAATCGTACGCCTTCTTCAACGGCAAACCCAGTTTCGGTGTCGCCGTAATGAGCACGGAGGACGAAAACGAACTCGACGTCACCGCCGCCGTCAAGGCCTATGTCGAGGAGGCCGCCGCCGGGATGCCGCCCGGCATTACCTTGCAGACCTGGGCCGATGTCAGCTACCACCTCGAAAGCCGCATGAACATGATGTTCAAGAACATGTTCATCGGCGCCATCCTGGTGTTCGCCATCCTCGGGCTGTTCCTGCACCTGAAGTTCGCCTTCTGGGTGATCGTCGGGCTGCCGGTCGCCTTTCTCGGCGCCCTGATGACGCTGCCGCTGCCGGCCATCGACATCAGCATCAACGTGATCAGCGTGTTCGGGTTCATCCTGGTGCTCGGTATCGTGGTCGACGACGCGATCGTGGTGGCGGAATCGGTATACGCGGAAACCGAGACCCTGGGCTACAACACCCCCAACATCGTCTCGGGCGCGCGCCGCGTGGCCATCCCGGCGACCTTCGGCGTACTGACCACCATCATGGCGTTCCTGCCCTTCCTGTTCACCACCGGGCCGCTGGCGGCGATGACCGGATCGGTCGGTTGGGTGGTGATCCTGTGCCTCGCTTTCTCGCTGGTGGAATCCAAGCTCATCCTGCCCTCGCACCTGGCCATCATGCGGTCTTCGCACGTCGCGCGCGGCGGCACAAGCCCTTCGGAGGCGGTCGACCGCTGGCTGAAATCGTTCATCGAGCACCGTTACAAGCCGTTCCTGGCCATTGCCATCCGCCACCGCTACACGACGCTCGCAGCCTTCCTGGCGCTGTTGATCCTGACGGTCAGCACGGTCATCGGCGGCAAGGTGCGCTACGTGTTCTTCCCCGAGGTCGAGCAGGACATGCTGATGGCCAACCTGGAACTCTACGACGGCGCGCCCGAGGCGCTGGTCGCCGAGGTTGTGCAGCACATGGACGATGCGCTGCGCCGGGTCAACGACGATCTCATGACCGAGAGCGGCTCGGACGAGAACATCGTGCACAATGCGTTTGCCTATATCCGCGACGGCCGCATGGGGTTTTTCATGGTGGAACTTGCGCCCGGCGAGGAGCGCGGGATTACGCCGCAGACCGTCGAGCAACGCTGGCGCGAGGAGGTGGGCGCAATCGCCGGCGCCAAGCAGTTGCGTTTCATGTCCACCATGCAGATGGGCGGCGGCCCGCCCATCGAGTTCAAGCTGGCCGGGCGCAACTACCGGCACCTGGAGCAGGCCGCGGCCGACCTGGAACAGCACCTGGCCAGCTACGACGGCGTGTTCGAGATCGAGGTGTCGGCCAACATGGGGCCGGAAGAGGTGCGCCTGGCCATCAAGCCGGAAGCCGAGGCCTCGGGCCTGACCCTGTCCGACCTCGGGCGCCAGGTGCGCACCGCCTTCTATGGCGCCGAAGCACAGCGCATCCAGCGCGGCGACCAGGAAGTGAAGGTGATGGTGCGCTACCCGCGTTCGGAACGGCAGTCGCTCGGCAACCTGGAGAAGATGTGGGTGCGCACCCCGGACGGCCGCGAACTGCCCTTCAGTGCGGTGGCCGACTACGAACTGGAACGCGGCTACGACCGCATACAGCGCGTCGACGGCAGCCGCGCCATCAACGTCACCGCCCGCTCCGACCTGGCCATCGTCGAACCCGCCGAGGTGGTACGTCAGATCACCGACGACTACATGCCGCAGTTACGCGCCCGCTACCCGGGCATCGACACCGATGTATCCGGCAGCGCCTACGAGGAGCGCCTGGGCCTGGCCAGCATTCTCACCGCCTTCGGCATCGCCATGTTCGGCATCTATACCCTGATGGCGATCCCGCTGAAGTCCTACGTGCAGCCCCTGATCATCATGGGCGTCATCCCGTTCGGCATCGTCGGCGCCGTGTTCGGCCACCTGCTGCTGGGCCTTGCCGTGAGCGCCGTTTCGATGATGGGCATCATCGCCCTGTCCGGGGTGGTGGTGAACGACAGCCTCATCATGGTCGACTTCGTCAACAAGGCCGTGGCCGAGGGTTCCAGCCCGGTCGATGCCGCCATCAAGTCCGGGGCGGCCCGCTTCCGCGCCATCCTGCTGACCTCCCTGACCACCTTCTTCGGGCTGATACCCATGGTGCTCGAGACCAGCATGCAGGCGCAGATCGTGATACCCATGGCGGTATCCGTCGCCTTCGGCATCCTGTTCGCCACCTCCATCACGCTGCTGCTGGTGCCGTCGCTATACGTCATAGCGCGGGACATCAAGCGGCTGTTGCTGCCCCGCCGCGCTGAGGCGCCGATCGGCTAACGCATCGAAACCCAGAGCGTCGACACACTGACGTGCAGGGCACACCATCGCGTACACTGAACAGAGCGGGCATGTAGTGCGGGATTCCGTCTCGCCAAGCTGAATCGCTCGGGTCGATAGCATTGGTTGTTCGACACATCAAGGCCGCTCAAGGATTCTAGTGTCCTGTGTCACAAATACGCTACCTTTCAGCG
>CAZNFI010000057.1:0-16754 GCA_964572185.1 uncultured Pseudomonadales bacterium | reverse complement strand
GAGAAGTTGTACCACTCGTCTTCGTCGTTCTCGTCCTTGAACTTGATGGTTTCCAGGTCGCCGAACCGGGGATTGAAATCGAACATGTAGTCGAGTTGCGACTTCTGGTAGATGACGCCGGCGTCGATGGTCCAGTCCTCGTTCGGCTGGAAGCGCACCAGCGCCCGCCCGCCGCGGCTCTCGTAGTCGTTGATGTTGTTTTCCACGACGTCCGCGTTGTCGCGGTCGCCGTTGAATTCGGAGTAGGCGCTGGTGGTGCCGAGCACGTTGTCGATGTAGCCGCCCTCGAACTCGTAGAAGCCGACCAGGCGAACGGCCAGCCTGTCTTCGGCCAGCGGAACATTGACCACGGCATGTGCGTCGTAACTCCCCTGACCGTACCGGGTGGTGCTGCCGCCGAGCTGGTAGTAGCCGCCGAATTCCGAGGTGTCCGGCTTGTTGGTGACGATCCTCAGCACGCCCGACTGGGAGCCGGCGCCGTACAGGGTGGGCTGCGGTCCCGACAGCGCCTCGAGCCGTTCGATGTCGATCATGCGCACGTCGGCGTTCTGCCCGTCCCGGGTGATGGGGATCTCGTCGACATACAGGGTGGACGAACTGATCGTGTCGAACCCGGTCGGCTGGGCGAGCGTGCCCCGGAAGGCGATGGTGGTCGCGCCGGGCGAAGCGGTGCCGAACGATACGCTGGTCAGTTCCTTCACATAGTCCTGGAAGGTCCGCAGGCCCTTCTCGCGAATCGCCTCCGTATCGAAGGCCTGAATGGGCAGCGGCGCGTCCTGGATGCTCTGTTCGCGCTTGCGGGCGGTGACGATGATCTCTTCGATCTCGGCGGCTCTTTCGGTCGCTTCGGCCTGCACCGCCACGGGCGCGCCGGTGCCCGCCAGCGCGGCCATCACGCCCAGAGAAACCGGGGTTTTGACAAACAGGTTGTCGTCCTGCTGCGCCATGTTCACTCTCCCACACTTACCGCACGATTATCATACTTTGGGGCTGCGTAATGACATCCGCGCCTATAGGGCCTTGTCAGCTGATGAAGACGGACGAGAAAGTTGTTCCATGACGACAGGAAACCCGGCGCGCCGGGACGCTTACATGCAGGGAACAGCTTTGAGTACACTGATGAGAGCGGGCCTGAGGTGCGGGGCTCCGGCACCTTTAAAGCAATTCAGGGCGTTAGAATCTGCAAGACAAAGCCCGCTCAGCGTGCCGGAGGCCCGCACCTCATGGCCGCTCGGTGCTTGGAAAAGCCACATCGCAAGACTGTTGTTCCATGAAAGACAAGATGAGCGAGAAATTTGACAATCTCAAGGTTCGCAAGGACGGGCACATTGGGCTGGTCGAGTTCAATCGGCCCGCCAAGGCCAATGCCCTGAACCATGCCCACCTGGCGGACATAGAGGCTGCGGCGCTGGCGTTTCAGGAAGACGCCGAGACGCGGGTGGTGATATTCACCGGCGCGGGCAAGCACTTCTCGTCGGGCGCCGACCTCGACGGCTTTGGCGTGGGCCGCACCAGCCTGCTGGAACGGCGCCGGCGCACGCGCATCGGCGAACGGGCGACACTGGCGGTGTACAACATGGACCAGATCACCATTGCCGCCTGGAACGGCGCCGCATCGGGGGGCGGTGCCGTGCTCGCCACGGCCATGGACCTGCGTATCGGCGCCGATGACTGTTTCATGCAGTACCCGGAGATCGACCTGGGGCTGAACCTGATGTGGAAGGGCCTGCCGCTCATCATGCACATCGCCGGCCCGTCCCGGGCCAAGCGGCTGGTGATCGGCGGCGAACGCATCCATGCCCCGGATCTGCTCGACTGGGGCATCCTCGATGCGCTGGTGCCGCGCGAGGCGCTGCTGGAGACCGCCTTCGAGTGGGCCGCCCGGTACGCCGCCAAGTCACCGGTTGCCGCGCAGATGATCAAGCGCAGCGCCAATGCCATCGCCTCGGCACTGGACGGCGCCATCATGCACATGGACGTGGACCAGCACATCCTTTCTGCCCGCAGCGAGGATCAGAAAGCAGCGATCGCCGCCTACCTCGACGGGTCGGAACCGACCTTTACCGGGCACTGACGGAGCATCCACTCGCCGAAGGGCGAAAACTCGACGCGACTCGCCAGGCGGCTTGGTGCAATATGCCGGGCAGGGTTGATCCGAACGTTCAGGCGGCCACCGATGACGGGATGCACGACCGGTCCGGGCTGTCTGCGTTGCCGTTGCTACACCGACAGGTCATCACGCCATGCCCGCAAGCACACCGAGGATGAATCGCCAGGCCAAAGCCGCCGGCGGCGCCGCATTCGAGCGCGCTGTTCAGGAAGCCATGGATGCCAAAACCAAGCCGCTCGGCGCCCTTGGCCGGCTGGAGGTGCTGGCGGCGCAGATCGCCCGGGTGCAGCGCACGCTCACGCCGAGCGCCGAGCGCTGCAAGCTGACCGTGTTCGCGGCCGACCACGGCATAGCCGAAGCCGGCGTGTCCGCCTTTCCCCAGGAAGTGACCCGGCAGATGTTGCACAACTTTCTGGCTGGAGGCGCCGCCGCCAATGTCATGGCCCGGGCGCTCGGCGTCGAGTTTTCGCTGGTCGATGCCGGTGTGAAAGGCCTGGCCATCGAGCATCCCGGGCTTGATTCGCATCGCATCGGCAACGGCACGCAAAACTCGGCGCAGCGGGCTGCCATGTCGGCGGCCCAATGCCGGCGGGCATTGCAGACCGGCCGGACGATCGGCGCCGAGCCCGGGTTCGATGCGGCCTGCTTCGGCGAAATGGGCATCGGCAACACGTCTTCGGCGAGCCTGGTGGCCGCCAAGCTGCTCGATCTGCCCGTCTCCCGCCTCACGGGCCGCGGTACGGGCCTGGATGACGATGGTCTCGCCCACAAACAGCAGGTGCTCGAAGCAGCCGCGGCGCGCACGCCGCAACGGCTCGAAGCGGAAGCAGCGCTGCGCGAGTATGGCGGTTTCGAGACAGTCATGCTGGCCGGCGCCATGATCGGGTCCGCGCAGGCCGGCAAGCTGGTGCTGGTCGACGGCTTTATTGCCACCGTCTCCGCTCTGGCGGCGCTGCGCATGGTGCCCGAGGTGGAATCGCACCTGGCGTTCGCGCATCGCTCGGCCGAACAGGGGCATGCCCTGGTGTTGCAGGCCATCGGCGCCGAGCCGTTGCTGGACCTTGACCTCAGGCTCGGCGAGGGCACCGGTGCCCTGCTCGCATGGCCGCTGGTGCGGGCGGCGGCGGCGATACTGTGTGACATGGCCAGCTTCAATGCGGCCGGGGTCAGCGGCAGGGCATGAGCAGCGGCGCCGGCAATGCAGCGCGCGCCCACGCGAAGTCTCGCGCCCACGCGAAGTCTCGCGCCCACGCGGAAATTCGCACCTTCGCTCTGGCGGTCCGGTTTCTCACCCGTTTGCCCCTGGCGGCCGACAATGGAGGAAGCCGGGAACGCCTCGCCGAGTCGGTGCGTTACTACCCCCTGGTCGGCGCTCTGGTGGGCGGAACCTGCGCGGCGGCGTTCCTGCTGGCGAACCTGGCGTTGCCGGGCCCTGTGGCGGTGTTTTGCGCGGTAGCCACGGGCCTGGCGCTGACCGGCGCCCTGCACGAGGATGGACTGGCCGACACCTTCGATGGCATTGGTGCGGGCACCGACAAGGACCGCATCCTGGCGGCCATGCGCGACAGTCGCCTTGGCACCTTCGGAGCCGTTGCCCTGTTCGTGGCACTGGGGGTGAAGGTGGTAGCGCTGTCGAGCCTTGCGCCGCTGCCGGTGTGCGTTGTACTTGTCGGCGGCCACGGCCTGTCCCGCCTGTCCTGCATCGTTGTCATGCAGACCAGCGCTTATGCCCGGCAAGCCGGCCTGGCCGCGCCGGTTGCGGGTCGCCTCGGGTTTTCGAGCTGGCTCGTCGTCCTGGTTTCCGGGCTGGTGCTGGCGGCGGGCCTGTTCTGGTGGTTGGCGCCCGTGGCAGCATTTCTGGCACTTGCGGGGGCGGTTGCCGGGCACCTGTTGATGCGCCTGGGTTTCGATCGGAAACTGGGCGGCTACACCGGCGATACGCTGGGCGCCGTGCAACAGGCCAGTGAAATCGGGCTGTATCTCGGTGTCGTCGCTGGTGTCGGAGCGGGCGCGTGGGCCTGATCCTGGTCAGGCATACGCGGCCGGATGTCCCCGAAGGGCTCTGTTACGGACGCCTGGATGTCGAATTGCCCGATACGTTCGCCGATGAGGCGGCGGCCGTGGTAGGCGCCCTGCCCGAGCCGGGCCGGGTGGTTTCGAGCCCCTTGAGCCGCTGCCGCAGGCTGGCCCGTTACATTGCCTCGGAGTACGGCCTGCCGCTGGTTATCGACACGCGCTTCACGGAGATGGACTTTGGCGCCTGGGAAGGACGCCCATGGGCAGAACTGCCGAAGTCGGAACTGGATGCCTGGGCGAATGATTTCATGCACGCCCGGCCGCACGGCGGAGAAACCGTCAGCATGCTGCGCGGCCGCGTCGATGCGGCGCTGGCGGACTGGTCGGGGCGCGCAGAGCGCATCGCCGTCGTCACCCACTCGGGCGTCATCAAGGCGGCCTGTTCCGGGGGTGGCAACCGGCCACGGGACTTTGCCGTCTCGGTGGGCTTTGGTGGCATCATGGCGCTTCCAGGGTCGCAATGAGGCCCGCAGCGGGAGAACGGATCATGACCGAAGCCGACAGCCATGTCGAAAAAATGAAACGCCGCCAGGCGGACCACAGAAAACGGGTCAAGGCGTCAGCGGCTGCCGACCGGGGCCTGGTGCTGGTGTACACCGGCGACGGCAAGGGCAAGTCGAGTTCCGCTTTCGGCGTCATCGTGCGCGCCCTCGGCTGGGGCGGCAGGGTGGGCGTGGTGCAGTTCATCAAGGGCAAGTGGAAGACCGGGGAGCGGCAGTTCTTCTCCCGCTTCGAAGACCAGGTCGACTGGCGCACCATGGGCGAGGGGTTCACCTGGGACACCCAGGACCTCGACCGCGACACGGCCGCCGCCGAGGCGGCGTTCGCGACGGGTTGCGAGATGCTGGGCAGCGGCGACTACGACCTGGTGGTGCTCGATGAAATCAACATCGCGCTGCGCTACGACTACCTGTCCGAAGCGGCCGTCATCGAAGGTCTGCAAGCCCGCTCCACGCGCACCAGCGTCATTCTCACCGGCCGCGATGCCAGACCGGGCATCTGCGACTACGCCGACCTCGTCAGTGAAATGCGCGCCGTCAAGCATCCTTTCGATGCGGGGATCAAGGCGGTGCGGGGAATTGACTATTGATGGTGCGGCGGGCGCCCGGATAGCGTCGCGGGTTCGACAAGCGGCCCCGAGACCTGATAGCGCGGCGTCGCCACCTGCCGAGGCAGGGCTTCGGCTCGGGCATTGCTTGAGCGGTGGCGAGGGTTTACTCCCGCGCCATAAGTTCGGAAAATACGCGCAGATGGTGCTGCCCGAGGGTAGCCAAAAGGGAACCCGGTGCGAATCCGGGGCTGTACCCGCAACTGTAAGCCAGGAGCTTGCGGCCACGAGGCCACTGGAGGGAACTCCGGGAAGGCGGCCGCGAGCATCGATCGGCGAGCCAGGAGACCTGCCATCGCGTCGTTCGTTCGCGGGCCGGGCACATTGTTCACGAACGGGAAAGAGCACTTCGGTGCCCCTTCTTGCACTTGCGCGGGGAGCGTCCCTGCTTCAGGGCTGAAGGCTCCCTTGTAACGACATGTGAGCGGAAAGCCGCTCGCGCCGCATTTGGCGTAGCGGCCCTGTCATTACAACGCACCCCACAGGGTGAGGAGGGATTCCATGCCGCGTACACTCCTGCTGATGCTGCTGGCGATGCCAGCCACGGCTTTCGGAGCCGTGGACCGGGCTGAAAGCGACGAACGGCAAGCCCGCATCGACACCATCGTGGTCACCGGTACCCGCATTGAGCAGACAAACGCCGAGACCGGGTCGACGATCCGGGTCATCGATGCCGCAGAGATCGAGGCGCTCGGCTTCTCCCATGCCTTGGATGCCATCGCCCATGCGCCGGGGGTCACCGTCAATCAGAACGGCAGCTTCGGCGGCTCCGCCAGCGTGCGCATACGCGGCGCTTCCAGCGACCAGACGCTGGTGCTGATCGATGGCGTCTCGGTCAACGATGCTTCCGCGCCAGGCGGCGGCTTCAACTTCGCGCGGCTCGACACCGCCAATATCGAGCGGGTCGAGATTCTGAGCGGCCCGCAGTCGACACTGTGGGGCACCGATGCCATCGGCGGCGTGGTGTCCATCACCACCAAGCGGGCGAGGGAAGGCTTCGGCGGCAACCTGTTCGCCCAGGGCGGTTCCTACGGCGCCTTTCGCGGCGGTGCTTCGCTCGGCCACGCCGGCGCCGCCGGCGACTTCCGGCTGGCCGCCACGCGGCTGAACACCGACGGCATTTCCCGGGCCGATGCAAGCAACGGCAACCGCGAGGACGACGGCCTCGAATCGCTCACGCTGTCGGCGCAGGGTGGGCTGAAGCTGCCGGCGGGGGCGCGCATCGAGGGCAGCCTGCAGTGGAACGACTCCGAGAGCGAATTCGACAGTTTCCGCTTCGGCGCACAGGGCAACGTTGCCGATGGCGATGAACTCAGCAAGACCGAGGAGCTGTCCGGGCAGATCGCGCTGAAGGCGCCGTTGCTCGGCGGACGGCTCCACAACCTGCTGCTGGTCGGCCGGGCCGAGATCGACCGTCGCAACCTGACCAACGGCGTGCAGAGCTTCGAGGCCCGGGGCGAGCGTACGCTGTACCGATACCAGGGCACCCTGACGATCGATGCGAGCAACACGCTGGCGCTGGGCGCCGAGCGGGAAGAGTCTTCGGCAAGCGGCAACGACAGTGCGCTGAATGGCCTGTTCGCGCTGTACGAGTGGCAACCCGTCGAGCGGCTGACGCTCACCGGCGGCCTGCGCTCCGACCACCACCAACACTTCGGGTCGCAGACCACCGGGCGTGTCGCCGCCGCCGTGCGACCGGTCGCCAACCTGACCCTGCGCGGCAGTTGGGGCCAGGGGTTCAAGGCGCCGACGATATTCCAGACCAGCTTCTTCTGTTGCGGTGCAACGGCCGCCAACGCAGCACTCGAGCCGGAACGCTCGAAAGGCATCGAACTGGGCGCCGAGTGGCGCTCCGAGCAGGGGCTCGGGCACCTCGGCGTGACGGTTTTCCAGCAGGACACCAGGGATCTGATCAGCTTCTCGTTCGCCATCGGCGGTTACCAGAACATCGCCGAGGTGGAGTCGAAGGGCATCGAGGTGTCGGCCGCATGGAACCTGACGGATTCGCTGGCGCTGTCCGCGGACTACGCCTATATCAAGGCCCGGGAGGGCGATGGCGGCTCGTTGCTGCGGCTGCCCAGCCACTCCGGCGACCTGGCCTTGAGCTTCGATCCGTCCGGCCCGTTCTCCGGCACGCTGCTGCTGCGCTACAACGGCCGGGAGACCAACCGGGACGGCAGCCGGCTTGGCGACTGGGCGCGGGTGGACCTCAACGCCCGCTACGAACTGTCGGAGCGCCTGGAACTGTTCGCCCGCATCGAGAACCTGTTCGATACCCAGTATCAGCAGATTCTGGGATACGGCACGCCGGGCCTGTCCGGATCGCTGGGCGCGAGATGGCGGTACTGACCCGCGCCGCATGCCCGCTCGCTGCCCCCGGGAAACCACAGCGCCGGAGATCCTGTTCCATGCGGGCTGAACCGTGCCTCCTTCTTGCATTGGCGATGCTGCTCTGCGGATGCCACGCGGGCTTTTCCACACCGGACGCCAGCGATGGGCGGCCGCAACGCATCGTCAGCCTCGACTTCTGCGCCGATCAGTACGTGCTCGAGCTCGTGCAGCGGCAGCGCATCCTGGCAGTCTCTCCCGATGCGGGACGCGAGTTTTCCTACCTGCGCGAACGGGCGGCGGGGCTGCCCACGGTACGTCCCGTCGCCGAGGACGTCATCGTGCTCGAGCCCGACCTCGTGGTGCGCACCTACGGCGGCGGGCCCCGGGCGCCGGCACTGTTCGAACGGGCCGGCATACCGGTACACAATGTCGGCTGGGCGGAGGACATTGCGGCGATCCTGGCTGCGGTCACGGAGACGGCCGCAGTGCTGGGTTCTCCCGAACAGGGTGTGGCCGTCACTGACCACATGCGCAGGCGCCTGGCGGCAGTGCGCCAGGCCGCGACGGGCGCCGAGGCGCTGTACATGACCCCGGCCGGGGTGACGTCAGGGCCCGGGTCACTGATCCATGAGATGCTGATCGCGGCCGGTCTCGACAACTTCCAGGCACGGCCGGGCTGGGGATCGATTCCGCTGGAACGGCTGGCCTATGAGCGGCCCGACCTGATCGCGGCCGGGTTCTTCGACAGTCTCACCAACCATCCCCACGGCTGGAGCCCGACCCGGCACCCGGTTGCACAAAGGCAACTGCGGGAACGCCCGCTGGTGCCCGTCGAGGGCGCCTGGACCGCCTGCGGTGGCTGGTTTCTCATGGATGCGGTGGAGGCGCTGGCCACGGCCGCCACCGCGCTGGCGCCCAGCGGCACCGCCCCATGACGGGCGTATTCGAACGTCGCCCCGGCAGCGCGTGCGCATGAGGGCCATGCACGCATGGCCGCCCGCAAGCACCTGCTGATGGTGGGCGCTCCCTCCGTGGCTGCCCGGATGATGGTGGGTCTGACGGCAGCCTGCATCCTGGCACTGTTCACTGCCTGCCTGCTGGGCTCGACGCCGATGGAGGCCGAACGCGTGCTGGCGGCACTGTTCGGCCGTGGCGCCGCCGGCGACCAGCTGGTGGTGTTGCACATCCGGCTGCCCAGAGCGCTGACCGCGTTTGCCGTCGGCGCCGCCCTGGGCGTGAGCGGCGCGGCGCTGCAGGGCCTGTTGCGCAACCCGCTGGCCGAACCGGGCGTGCTGGGCGTATCGGCGATGGCCTCGCTCGGCGCCACCGGAGTGCTGTATTACGGCTACGCGGCCTTGAGCGCCTGGGCCATGCCGACGGCGGCCATTGCCGGGGCGCTTGCCGGAACCGGCCTCATCGCCTTCGCGGCACTGCGCACCGCTTCGGCGGTCACCCTGATTCTCATCGGCGTGGGCCTGTCGAGTTTCGCCGGCGCCGCCATGAACCTGATGATGAACCTGGCGCCCAACCCCTTTTCGCTGGCCGACATGGTCAACTGGATGCTGGGGTCGGTGGCCAATCGCAGCTTCCTCGACCTGGCCTTCGCAGCGCCCTTCCTGGTGGCGGGATCGCTGGTGCTGTTCACAGCCCGGCGCGGCCTTTCGGCGCTGACGCTCGGCGAGGAAGCGGCCAGTGGCGTGGGTCTGAACCTGCGCCGGCAGCGCCTGCTGGTGGTGCTGGGCACGGGGCTCGCCACCGGCGCCGCCGTGGCGCTGGCCGGCATCATCGGCTTCGTGGGCATCGTCGCGCCGCATATCGTACGCCCCCTGGTCGACCACGACCCGGCGCGCTCGCTGCTGCCCTCGGCGCTGCTGGCCGGCCTCATCCTGGTACTGGCGGACATTGGCGTGCGCCTGGTGCCAACCGTCAGCGAACTCAAGCTGGGCGTGGTGGCTGCGCTGATCGGGGCGCCGGCCTTTGTCTGGATCGCCATGCAGCGGCGCAGCGTCCATGACTGAGGGGCGGCCAACCATGCAACCCGCGGCGGCCGGGGGCGGGCTGGACGTGTCCGGCCTGAGCATCGAGGCGGGCGGCACGAGGCTGGTCGAAGCCGCCTCTTTCCGGTTGCAGGCCGGTGAACTGGTGGCACTGCTCGGTGCTAACGGCGCCGGCAAGACCACGCTGCTGCGCGGCGCCATCGGCCTGGCGCCGCGAGCGGCAGGGCGAACGCGAATCGCCGGCATCGATACCATTGAAATGACAGCCCGCTGGCGTGCGCGCCACCTGGCCTACCTGCCCCAGAACCGGCCGCTGGCCTGGCCGAACCCGGTTCGCGACGTGGTGGCGCTGGGGCGCTTTGCCCATGGCGCGGCACTCGGGCGCCTGCGCGGCGCCGACCGCGAAGCCGTCGACAGGGCGCTGGCCGCCTGCGACCTGCAACACCTGGCGATGCGGTCGACGGCGACCCTGTCGGGCGGTGAACTGGCGCGCGTGCACTGTGCGCGAGCCTTTGCCGCCGAAGCCCCGCTGCTGGTTGCCGACGAGCCGGTGGCGGAACTGGACCCCTACCACCAGTTCCGGGTTATGGACCTGATCGGCGCTTTCGTCGAAAACGGCGGCGGCGCCCTGGTGGTGCTGCATGACGTGACGCTGGCCAGGCGCTATGCCAGCCGGCTGCTGTGGATGAAGGACGGCCGCATCGTCGCCGATGGCACGCCCGCCGCGACGCTGGATGCGGCCCGGCTGGCGGAAATCTACGGCGTGCGCGGGCGGGTCGAAGGCGATCGGGTGGAATTGGAAGGTCCGCTGTGAGGGGCTGGCTTCATGGGGCTCGCGTCGGCAGCGGTGTTCCGGAGTCGAGACCAACGTGCTGAAACCGGGCGACACGCGGCAGTTCACCAGGCGGTCCGGGATTGCGGGCGTCCATGGCGCATGCAGCCCGCGGCCGGCGGACTGTTGAGCCATGCCGGCCAGGGCACTGATGATCCAGGGCACCGGCTCCGATGTCGGCAAGTCGCTGATCGTCGCAGCGCTGTGCCGTATCGCCCGCCGGCGCGGCATCGGGGTGGCGCCGTTCAAGCCGCAGAACATGTCCAACAACGCGGCGGCCTGCGCGGGCGGCGAGATCGGGCGCGCCCAGGCGCTGCAGGCCCGGGCCGCAGGGCTTGCGGCGCGGGTGGATTTCAACCCGGTGCTGCTCAAGCCGGAGTCGGACCGCATGGCGCAGGTGGTGGTGCAGGGCAAGGTCACCGACACCATGAGCGCTGCCGACTACATGGCGCGGCGCGACGCGCGCATGGCGGCGGTGCTGGAGAGTTTCGGGCGGCTGCTGGCCGAGTACGAACTTGTCATCGTCGAAGGCGCCGGCAGCCCCGCGGAAGTCAATCTGCGCGCCGGCGATATCGCCAACATGGGCTTCGCCCGTCGCGCCGGGGTGCCGGTCTGCCTGGTCGGCGACATCGACAGGGGCGGCGTCATCGCCAGCCTGGTGGGTACCCGGCAGGTGCTCGAGGCACAGGACGCCGCACTGATTCGGGGTTTCGCCATCAACAAGTTTCGCGGCGACCCCCGGTTGTTCGATGCCGGGCTCGCCGCCATCGAGACCCGCACCGGCTGGCCGAGCTTCGGCGTGATTCCCTGGCTGCACGCTGCCGCGAACCTGCCGGCCGAGGATGCGGTGGTGCTGGGTCAGGGGCGGCACGACGCCGGAACCGGGCTGCGCATCGTCGCGCCCATGCTGTCGAGGCTGGCCAATTTCGATGATGCGGACCCGCTTCGACTGGAGCCCGGCGTCGACTTTCGCTGGGTGCCGCCGGGACGGGCGCTGCCGCGGGATGCCGACGTGGTGATACTGTTCGGCAGCAAGTCGACCCTGGGCGACCTGGACTTTCTGCGCGCCCAGGGCTGGCACCACGACATACTGGCCCATGCCCGGGCAGGCGGGCGCGTGCTCGGGCTGTGCGGCGGCCTGCAGATGCTTGGACACGGCGTCAGCGATGCCGGCGGCGCCGATGGCCGGCCCGGCCGGGCGGCGGGGCTGGGTCTGCTCGATGTGCAAACCGAGATGAGCGGCAACAAGACCGTGCGGCCCGTTCACGGCACCTGCGTTCGCACCGGATTGCCGGTGGCCGGCTATGAAATTCATGTCGGCCGGACCACCGGTGCCGACTGCGCGCGGCCGCTGTTCGACCTGCAGGGCACCCCGGACGGTGCAAGCTCCGCGAACGGCCTGGTGGAAGGCAGCTATGTGCACGGGGTGTTTGCCAGCGATGGGTTCCGCCGCGCCTGGCTGCAGCGGGCCGGAGCAGCCGCGCGCTCGACACTGGACTACGAGGCTGCCGTGGAGACAGCGCTCGACGCGCTTGCCGATGGGGTGGAAGAGGCGCTGGACATCGAGGCGCTGCTGGCCTGCGCGGTGCCACCGGCCGCATCGGCGGGGGCACCGTCGTGACGCCGATGGGCCTGGAATGCGTGACAGGGCGCCTCGCAGGGGCGACGGCGGGCGCCGGGACGTGAGCTGGGCGGCCCTGATGCTGGCGGCCTGGGGCCTCGAAGCCCTGTTCGGCTATCCCGCCTGGCTGCAACGGCGCATCGCCCATCCGGTGGTATGGCTGGGGGCGCTGACCGATGGCCTCGAACGGGCGCTCAACCGACCGTCACTGGGCCATGCCCTGCGCTATGGCCTCGGTATGGCGGCAACCCTGGTCACGGTGGCGGTTGCGGCGGCCGCGGGGCTGGCCGTGGCCATGGTATTGCCGGCCACGCTGCTCGGGTGGTTTGCCGAGGCCCTCGTTGCTTCAAGCCTGATCTGTTCGCGCAGCCTGTACGCCCACGTCGCTGCCGTCGCTGGCCCCCTGGCGGGCAATGACCTGGCCGCGGCCCGTGGCGCCCTGGCCGAGATCGTCGGACGCGATACGGCGCATCTGCCGCCGCAAGGAGTCGCCGGCGCCGCCCTGGAAAGCCTTGCGGAAAGCGCCTCCGACGGAATCGTCGCACCGCTGTTCTGGGGCGTGCTGTTCGGCCTGCCGGGCCTTGCCGCCTACAAGGCGGTCAATACCCTCGACTCCATGATTGGCCATCGCAGCGAACGGTTCGCGGCATACGGCGGCTTCGCCGCGCGCCTGGATGACGCGGCGAACTACCTGCCCGCCCGGCTCGCCGGGCTGTTGTTGGCCCTGGCGAGCGGCAGGTGGTGCGCGTTCCGGGTGATGTGGCGCGATGCGCGCCGGCACCGTTCGCCCAATGCCGGCTGGCCGGAAAGCGCGGCGGCCGGTGCGCTCTGCGTGCGTCTGTCAGGCCCGCGCAGCTACGGCAGCGTGCTGGTGGACGAGCCCTGGCTGAACGGCCAGGCCGGTGAACCGGGCGTAGCGGAACTGCGCCGCGGGTTGACGCTGTATTGCCGGGCCATGGCGCTCGGTGCAGCGCTGCTGGCCACCATTGTTCTGCTGCGGATGGTTTGAGAAAAATGCCTCCGGCTGACCGGAAGAACATTGTCGAGGCTGCGGCTTTCAGCACCGATGCGGAGACGGCCTCTGCGAACCGCCTTGACCCGCGGTCCGACCAGGCGATGAGCGCTTTGCAGGCCCATGGCGGCGCCCTGGACCGGATGCGTACCCTGTTCCCGGGTGTGCCCGAGCCCTGGGTCGACCTGTCGACCGGCATCAACCCCTGGCCATGGCCCGCGGCGGGACTGCGACTGGAAGGCCTCGAGCGGCTGCCCACCGAGGCGGACCGGGCGCGGTGTGCCGAGGCCATGGCGGCGGTTTTCGGTGTGTCGCGGCAGGCGGTTCTGGTTACGCCCGGCAGCGAGTTGCCGATCCACCTGCTGCCGACGGTGTTGCGGCCGAACCGGGTCACGGTGCTGTCGCCGAGCTACGGCGATCACGCGCGCGTGTGGCGCATGGCAGGTTGCGAGGTGGCGGAAAGCGCAGCGCCGCTCGCGCAGGCAGCAGCAGGCGATGCGGTGGTGATCTGCAACCCGAACAATCCCGATGGACGGTGTTTCGAGCCGCAACGGATCGAAGCGGCGCGCCGCCGGCTGAGCGCCGCCAATGGCTGGTTGATCGTCGACGAGGCGTTTGCCGATCTGCAACCCGACCTGAGTTGCGCCCGGCGGGTGGAGGCCGGAAACCTGATCGTGCTGCGCTCGATGGGCAAGTTTTTCGGTTTGCCGGGATTGCGCCTCGGCGCACTGCTCGGCCCGCCTGATCTGATCGGCGCCCTGAGCGCGCGCCTGGGATTCTGGAGCGTGTCGACTCCGGCGCTTGTGATCGGCGCTGCTGCATACGCCGACCCGGCGTGGCACGAGCAAACCAGGCAGCGCCTGGCAGCTGCCCGGCAGCGGCTCGACGGGCTGCTGAAGCAACGGCGGTGCCGCGTGGTCGGTGGCACCGACCTGTTCCGCTATGTGCAGGTGGCGGACGCCGGGGCGGTGTGGGATCGACTGGCCCGGCAGGGCGTCTACGTGCGCCGCTTTTCCTGGACGCGCCGGCATCTCAGGATCGGTATTCCCGTCGATGCAGCGGCCGAGCGGCGCCTCGCGGAAGCGATCGGCGGGTAGCCGAATCGGGCCGGTTACGCCGGTTTTACCCGCAACGGCAGCCCGGCGACCATGAATTCGACGCGCCCGCACACTGCTGCGACCTCGCGATTCAGCATGCCCTGGGCGTCCCTGAATTCACGTCCCAGCGGTGTCTGCGGCACCAGCCCCAACCCGACTTCGTTGGAGACCACAATCACTGCGCCCGGCGCGCGGGCCAGGAAGGCAGTGAGCGCGCCCGCCCGTGCCGGCACATCGCAGCCGTGCTGCATACAGTTCGACAGCCACAGGGTCAGGCAGTCGACCACGACCACCCGGCCGGCCGCGGCGGCGGTTTCGAGTGCGCCGAGCAGGTCAAGGGGCGCTTCCACAGTGGTGAAGCCGGCCCCGCGCTCGGCCCGGTGGCGCTCGATGCGCTCGGCCATTTCGGCATCGGTTGCCTCGGCGGTGGCAATGAAGATGCGCTGTGCGCCGGTTTCCCGGGCGAGCTGCAGTGCGCGGTGGCTCTTGCCGGACCGGGCGCCGCCCAGGATCAGGGTGGTCTGCATGGTCTGTACGGTGACGAAAGTGAACAACATACGACACTTGCGCCGCGGCTTCGAACCGCATTCCGCGATTCTCCCGACCCGCGACGACGACATGCCGGTTGGCGAGGGTCTGCGCCGTTTGCCCTGCGTGCCCATGCGAACTCGACGGGCGCGGGGCTTGCCTGACCCGCGCAGGGGTCGATCGATTTCGGAGCACGGCCGGGTCGGTGGCGGTCGTCGGAATGCCTTTCGGCGGCGCTCGGGCGCCGGTTGGACAGGGTGTTCGGCGCCTGTCACCATCGGCGCCGTTTCGTGCCGGGGAATCGGGCCATGTTGTCGGGATACCGGAAGCTATTCGAGGTGAACGACTTGCGTCACGCATTGATGCTGGGCGTGCTGGCGGCGGCTGTCTCGCTGGGTTCCGCCCGGGCGCATGGCGACGGTGCGGACGAGTTCGTCAATGCGTTGCCCGATGGCGTTGCCATGGACGGTTTCGATGTGGTCGCCTACTTCAGCGGCGCTCCGGCCAAGGGTGATGTCAGGCACAGTGTCGATTACAAGGGTACGACCTGGCGCTTCAGTTCCGCGGAGAACGCGGCCGCCTTCGCGGCCGACCCGGCGGCCTATGAGCCGCGCTACAACGGCTGGTGCGCCTATGCGGTTTCGGAAGGGTACGGGGCCGAGGTCGACTTCGTGGACGGCTGGTCGGTAATCGACGGCAAGCTCTACCTGAACTGGGACGCCGAAACCCGGGACGTATTCGAGGCCGAGCAAGTTCCCCGCATCGACCGGGCCGACCGCAAATGGCCGGACCTGCACAGCGGGCTGCGGGAAGGATCCGCAGACCTGTACCGGCATGCGGAGGAGGGCGCCGGCATCGCGCACCCGCAGCCGCTCGAGTGAGGGTCGTCATTGTCGGCGCCGGCATCGGCGGCAGTGCATTGGCGTTGTCGCTGGCGAAACTCGGCGTCGACTACCTGCTGCTGGAGCAGGCGCCGGCCTTCACCACGGTTGGAGCGGGCATTCAACTCAGCCCCAACGGCGTGCGCGTGCTGGCGACCCTGGGCCTGCTCGATGAACTCGCCGGCTTCTGCACGGAACCGGATTTTCACCGATGGAGCGTCTGGGACAGCGGCGAGACGATATTGCGCACGCCCCTGATGCCGCGCGTGCGGGAGACCTACGGCTATCCGTACTACCACGCCCACCGGGCGGACCTGATTGCGGCACTGACCGAGGGCCTGGACCAGTCGTGCCTGCGCATGAATACCAGAGTGGTTGCCGTCGGCCAGGACGGCGAGGGCGCCCGGGTGGAGTGTGCGTCAGGCGAACGCGTAACCGGCGACGTGCTGATCGGTGCCGACGGCATTCATTCGGTCGTGCGGGAGCAGGTGTTTTCGCCGGAGCCGCCGCGCGCTTCGGGCTATGTGACCTGGCGCGGTGTGGTGAGCAGCCGCCGGGTTGCCGGCCTGAACATCCCGGTGTCGGCGCATGTGGACATGGGCCCGCGCCTGTCCTTCGTCTACTACTACGTGTCCGGTGGCAGGCGACTGAATTGGCTGGCATTGGGGCAAAGCGACGACCCGAAACGGGAGTCCTGGTCGCAGACGGCGAACATCGATGAAGTGGTCGCCGCATTCGACGGCTGGTACGACCGGCCGAGGCGCGTCATCGAAGCGACCGGTGAGACTTTTGTCACCGCGCTCCACGACCGCACGCCCCTCGATTCCTGGGTCAGCGGCCGCATTGGGCTTCTGGGCGACGCCGCCCACGCCATGCTGCCCTATCACGCCCAGGGCGCGGTGCAGTCGCTGGAGGACGCCTGGGTGCTGGCACGCATTCTGGCTGCATCCGCCGGCGATGTGCCGGCCGACCTCGAGCGCTACCAGTCGCTGCGCATGCATCGGGCCAACCTGATCGTGCAGCAGTCGCGCAATGCCGAGGGCTGGTACCACCTGGACGATCCCGACCAGGTGGCCGCGCGCAACGAGCGGTTTCGGCGCAACAGTGAAAAGCTCGACGGCGGCTTCTCGCCCCAGCAGCACTGGCTGTACAGCTACGACG
>CAZNFI010000056.1:10525-16858 GCA_964572185.1 uncultured Pseudomonadales bacterium | reverse complement strand
CCTGTACCACGTGCAGTTTGCATGACACGGTATGGTTCGAGATTCAGGGCAAGCCCTCGGTGGCGATCGCCTCGACGGAGTTTGTCGATGCGGCGGCCACCCAGGCCGAGGCGCTCGGCATGAAGGAAGCGAGGGCCGTGTTCGTCGAGCATCCCATTCAGGGTGCGACGGATGCGGAGGTGCGCGCCAAGGCGGAGGCGGTTGTGGACGGCGTGATCGCGTCGTTGACTGGATAAGGCGACCAGGCGCGTTTGGCACGGGGCTTCGGCCGTTCCCTGACAGGCGGTTCAGGACTCCGTCCGCACCTGAATCAACTGGCCCACGACGGGCAGGTGCACCCAGGTCTGCACTTCGGTGCAATCCAGTGCGTCGCCGATCACCGAGGCGTACAGCGCCAGTTGCGGGGCGTATTCCAGTGCCTTTTTTTCCCAGGTGTCGAAAGCGCCGGGATAACTCTTGTGATCGATGACAATGGCTCTCGCCTCACCGGTCAGCAACAGATCGATACGGCCGTTCAGGCGTTGCCCATCCCGGTTTGCAAACACCGGAACTTCCGAGCGAACCGCCATGCCGGGAAACTCGGATTCCAGGTGCCGGTACAGGCGGTCGCTCATTTGCACAAGGCCCTCGGGCAACAGCCCGCTCACGCCCCAGCGGGCAAGCGTCTGTGCGGCGCGTTCGCGTCTCACCCCGGTGTCGCGGTGCGGACTGTCACCAGCGATGAAGGCATGCACGGCCTCGCCAAGCAATGCCATGTCGGGATTGCCGGAAATCGGGATTCTGGAACCCAGTTCGGCTCGGGTCAGCAGGGTCGTGGTGATGCCCTCCGAGGCCGGGGTGGCGCTGGGGACAATCCGGTAGGGCGAGGATTCGCCTTGCCGCAATGTCCCGGACATTCGATGAACGGCCTGCCGGCCCTCGGCAGGTGGCGGCGTTTCGGTCGCAGTCAGCTCACGGTATTGGACCGGCACATCGGTCCCCGCGACGGCCAGTACGCTGCCCGCGGCGGCGGGTTCGCCGCCGGACACCAATCGGGAGAAGTCGATGATCGGATTGGCTTCCCGGTCGACGAGCCGGTCGATCCACTGCAGCTTGAGCCCCGTGCCTGCGGTCCCCTGCGGTGCCAGCACCAGGTAGTCCCGCGCCCTGGTCATGCCCACGTACAACAGCCGTGCCGACTCGGCGAGTTCGCGGTGCGTGGCGCGCCGATGTTCCTCGCAGTCGAGCACCGAGGCATCGATGTAGACGCCTTTTTTCTGCCTCCCGTAGGGCCACGGCCAGAATCGCACCCACCGCCCTTTCAGCGGCGCCCAGATGTCGAACCTGTCATCGGCTTCGACCGTGAATTCGAACGCGGACGGTTCACGGGCCGACTGCAGTTCCAGCATGATCACCATTGGCCATTCCAGCCCCTTGGCGCGATGGTAGCTGAGCACCTGCACCGCCGACGGATCGGTGCTCGGCGGCAGCTTGGGCGCGGAGGACTCGGAATTGGCGATCCAGGTCACCAGACCGGCCGCGGTGGCAGCCCTGCGCAGAATGAGCGACTCGTCCTCGTATTCGGTGGCAATGCCGCGCAGCGCGTCCAGATTGCCGGTGCGGTCGAGGGCGCTTCCCCAGACGTGTATCCGGTCGAGAACCCCGGATGCGGTCATCGCCGTTTCCAGGGCCTCCCGCGGCGTCAGTTCGGCCAGGTCGGCTCGCGCCCGGTCCAGGGCCACCAGTACCGGCAGTTCCTCGGCAAGCGATCGGATTCCAGCGTCGGACAGGCTGCGCTCGAACCAGGCGGGCTGTCCCGGCGCGTCGTCGCACAAGTGGGCGATCTCGGCGATGGCCAGGCTGTCGCCCGGATCGACGAGGTAGCGGAGCGCGGCGGTGGCGAGGGTGGCCTCAGGTGTCTCGAGAAGCCCCTCGCGGGCCAGCGACACACGAACGCCCACCTTTGCCAGGGCAGCCGCGATTTCGGCGCATCGGGTGTTCTGCCGACAGAGTAGCGCGATGTCGGAACCGCGAATCGGGCGCAGTGCATCGACAGCCTTGTCGTACACCGGGTGCTCTTCGGGGCAGTCGAGTACGGTGCGGATGTGGCCGGCCAGGGCATCGAAAGCCAGCCCGATATTGCGCCCGGCAAGACCCCACACCTCGATGGGCGGCGCCTGTTGCTCGGCATCGGAACGGTTGCAGTGTTCGATGCGCACCGACTGCGGCTCGAACCCGAGCGCCTCGAACGCCGGCGTGAAGAGCAGGTTGGTGAACTCGACGAGTCCGGGCCGGGAGCGATAGGAGGTGCTGAGGGTGTCCCGCTTCCCCCCGGACCTGGGCACGACTTCCCTGGCCGCCTTGTCGATCAGTTCCGGGTCCGTGCCGCGAAAGCCGTAGATGGCCTGCTTCGGATCGCCGACCCAGAACGAGCGGTCGGCAATCTGCGACACCTTGAGGAACAGGGCCAGCTGAATGGGACTCGTGTCCTGGAATTCGTCCACGAACACCCGGCAAACCGTCTCCCCCAGGTGCCCCGCCACTTCCGGGTTGTCGAGCAGCCGCAACGCCTCGTGTTCCTGGTCGATAAAGTCCACCAGCCCATTGCTTGCCTTGTAGTCCGCGTAGCGTTCCAGTGCTTCGGCAGCGGTTGCGTAGACACCGCGGATGTAAGCCTCCAGGTCGGCATGCAGGCCGGGGTGTGTTGCGTGCAGGGCCGCCAAGTCCATGACCGGCTGCACCAGCTCGCGGCTGGCCACCCCGGGGGCCAGTTTCGACAGTCGAACCCAGTCCGACCAGGGCAGCTCCCCGCCGGACTCCATGATCGCGCCTGCCCGGCGAATGAACTGCCTGACAGCGGCGGTTTTTTTGGTGGTGTCGCTGACCTGCTCCAGGTTGACCCTCGCCTCGGCAAGTGCCTCCCGCAGTCGAGCGTCCAGTTCCGTGCGCGACTGCTCGGCGGCCTGTGGGAATATCTCGCGCAAGCCCTGCCAGGATCGATCCGCCTGCTGCGCGAGGCTGGCGGCATCGATGTCGTTCTGCCGGGCCAGGTCGGCAAGTCTGCGCACGCTGGCCTCCCAGTTCTCGACATCAAGACGCTGCGCAATCGGTGCGATCGCCTCCAGGCGGCGGTCGATGGCGTCTTCCGCGGCGATGGCGAACATTCGTTCCTGGCGTTCCTCGGAGATGACGTCGGCCACCGGCGAGCGCCCGGCATGCAGGGCGAATTCCGAGACGATCCTGCCGAAAGTCGAGTTGACGGTGCCCACCCTGGCAGCCAGCAGGCCCGCGGCCTGGCCCGGCTTGCCTTCTTCGAGCAGCTTGGACCGGGCGCGCTCCAGCAGTTCGGCCGCTGCCTTGTTGGTAAATGTGGTCGCCATGATGGAACCGGTTTCGGCGCCGGCTTCGATTGCTTCGTTGACCTCGTTCACCAGCCGATAGGTCTTGCCGGTACCGGCGCTGGCGATTACCAGGTCGATGGGTCTGCGCAAGTCAGCGGAGCCCGTCATGAGTGGGCGCTGACACCGCAAAGCCGCCCGTAAGCGCAAAATCGGCAAGGGGGAGCGACGGTTATGGGCGCTTCATCGACATCCGGCTCGAGGTCGTCCGTCTCTACACCGGTGGCGACCACGCGGCCGCCCTGGAGTTCGTCAATGGCCTGTTTGCGAACGTCGACAATGGCGCGCCAGACTTCCGGCAGGTCGCTGCCGCCGATCCTGAACTGCTCGGGCAGCGCCTCCGCGTCCACCGCCAGCAGGCGGCGTTGCTTGATCATGAAGTAGGCGCCGGTCGGGAAGGCAGTCGACTCGCCTTGCAACAGGCGCGCATAGGTGGCGAGTTGCACGGCGCGGGCTTCTTCGATTTCCGCTTGCCGGTACGTCGTGCGGTTCGACCACTTGAGGTCGAAGACGACTGGGTCTCCACGGGCGGTGGCCAATTCCAGGTCGACGGTGCCGACCAGTTTCACGCCGTCGTCGAGCGCGCAGGTCTGGTAGCGCTCGGTGGCGACCACGGAAAAGCCGGCGTCGCGCAGGATTTTGGCCAGCACCACGGCGCTCTCGATGGTGTTGCGACGCAGCTCTTCACGGTGCCGGGACTGCCCCGGCAACAGCAGCGGCGAGCCGATCTTCGGGAGCAGATCGTCCAGCAGGGCGGCGACGTCGCGGCGGACGCCGGCTTCGTTATCTGGCAGCGGTGCGGCAAGAAACCGGGCCAATACTTCGTGGGCGATGTTGCCCTTTAGCTGGTTGCCCTCCGCCATGTCCAGCAGGCTGCTCGTGCGCAGGCGCGCGTGGTACTGCAGCACCCAGTTCAATGGACAGCCGAGCAGGCTTTCCAGGCTGGTTGCGGACTCTGTGGCGCGGGCGCCGATCAGGTTTGCCGCAACCGTCCAGTAGCGAATCGGGTTCGGCAGTTCACGGGCGTCGACCTTTGCCGGCTGCCAGATGCGCCCGCACACCGAGACCCTGCCGCCCTGGCGCAGTGAGCGGCCTTTGACAACTGTTTTGCTCAGCCCCTCGAGGCCCGCGATCTCGTGCCACAGCGGGTGCGGCACCGAGGCTTCCGAAGCCGTCAGAGCCGGGTGAATCAGCAACATCCGTCGGGTGGTGCCAAGAAATGCGCGGCGTTGCGCATCGAGGTTGCGGGCGATGACCGTCCCGGAGGACAAAGGGCGTACGCCGGCGGCGGCCAGCTCCGCCCGTTCCGCACCGGTCCAGGGGCTGCGTGGAGCGGTGGCGCCGGCATCGGCAAAGCCCCACCAGAGCACCGATGGCACGTCGCTCCAGATCTGTTCCGGTGCATCCACCGTGGTCCAGGACGCGGCGTCGGCGATGGTTCCAGGCCGCGCAACGCCATTGGCGATAACCGCATCGATCATTCGGTCGAGTTGCGGTTTCGAGATCGGATCGAATCCGGAGGCGGCAATAATGTTGGCGAGGGACGCAGCGGCGGCACTGGTCTGGAGATAGACAACGTCCCCGGTTGTGGAAGCGCGCCGCTGCGCCCAGTGCTGCACTTTCCGGCAGATCGCGTCGGCATTGCCGGCGGGAATGCCGGCGCCGCGCGGAAAACGCGCCGGCTCCAGCCATTCGCGCCAGTTGGCCAGGGAATCCCCGATTGCTTTCCGGGCTTTCGACTCACCCGGATCTTCGTTCTCAAGGTCTTCGCGCAGTTTTTCGTTGGCTTCGCGCCAGGCGTCCTGCCACCCGGCCCCGCCTGTGCCCGGTGATGCGCGCAGCACGTCGGCGAAATAGCGGCCGATGCGGCGCGGCACGGGCGAACCCGCCATGACCAGCAGTTCCAGCATCCTGGCCGCATCCAGGGGTTGCCAGGCGGTCTCGAACGCCAACGGCAGGGATTGCAGGGCACCGCGAAACGGAGAGGGCCGGCTGCCGCCGGGTCTCGCCAGCCCGAGGCGGCGGCAGGCGGCATCCAGGATGGTCCCGTCCCCCTGGCGGACGATGGCCACCTTCCGGTTGTCGTCGGTCGTGGCGGCCAACCATTCGGCGGCGATGTCCGCGGCTACCAGTTCGTTGTCGCATTGCACCACGGTGAAGCTGTCGTCACCGGTCAGCCTGGTGCGTTCGCCGCTGTGCAGCCGCGCTTGCACCCGCGCCAGGTCGCTGTCCGCCGCGGCGGGCCGCGGGGCGCCGGATGAGACGATTGCGCCCGCATCGCCCAGTACTTGAACCAGGCGCCGCCACACCAGGGGAAGCTGTTGCGGGTCGTCGACCAGGGTGAGGGTCGCCACCGGGCAGGCCTCGGGAATGCGGGTGATCAGCGCTTGCACCCGTTCCGCCGGCGCCGCCGCCAGCGGATGATCCGGCGTACTTTCTGCGCGTGCCAGGCTGGCCAGTCTCGGACTCTGCCAGGAGGTTGCGCCCGGCGACCAGCCGGCAGCCACCAGTTCATCGCGCCACCCCAGCAGCAGGCGCGCCGTCGCCCAGCCGTCGGCGGCGAGTGAACGGGAAAAAAACCTTCCGCCGTCGTCCATGTCGCGCAGACGGGCAAGGTACTCGGCGATGCGCATGGCCGGCGCCGCGCGCGGACCGTTCAGCCCGAGCCGTGTTTCGAGCAGGTCGAGCAGTTGCAGCGGCCCCACTACCGCCGCATCAACCGCGAAGGCGTCGCCATCTGGCGTTTCAGGACAGGTTGGCCCATCGAGGTGCCAGCCGAAGACGATCTTCAAAAGCGTATGGCCATCGGTTGGTGACTGCGCGGCGAAGTCTCGGGCAGTACCGCGGCTAAAGCAAGGCGCGCTGAACGCCTGAACCCAGGCCTGGCAGCCCGTTCAGTTCAGGTGAACGGCCTGAACGCCGTCCGCCTGCACGACCAGCAGGGCGAGCCCTGGAG
>CAZNFI010000056.1:0-10515 GCA_964572185.1 uncultured Pseudomonadales bacterium | reverse complement strand
CTGAACGCCGTGCGCGGCGGACTGCGTCGTCTTCTTCAGAACGTACTGCCTTGCATCGTCCGGGTAGCCGCGCGCATGCGTCCCGCCGGGCGTCGCGCGCTACGACGCTTGCCGCTGTCGTTGTCCCGGCGGGCGCCTGCCATGTTCATCGACGATGTCGAACTCTTCGCCGAGGTCTTCCACCCACTGAATGGTGCCGGTGCGCTCCATCAGTTGGTCGCTTTGCAGCAGTGCGGTGGCGCAGCGGCCAACAAACAGCGGCGTCTGCGAGTCGGTCAGGTCCATGCCCTGCTGCTTGGCGGCATCCTTGATGAACTCGGTGCTGACCGAACCCGGGTACAGGGCGATGGCGGCGATGCCCTTGGGTTTCAGTTCGATGGCCATGTCAGCCGTCAACCGGTCGAGGCCGGCCTTGCCGGTGCCGTAGGAGGCCGAAAAGATGTAGCCCTGCCCGCCGGCCGAGGAGACGTTCATGATGGCGCCGCCGGCCCCGGCCTCGAACAGCAGCGGGGCCGCATACCAGCTTGCCACGTAATGCGCCCTCAGGCCGATACCCACCTGGTCGTCCCAGATCTGCAGCGGGTGATCCCAGAAACCGCCGCCCCAGGCGGGCGGGTCGGGAATCTTGTAGACGTTGTTGATGAGCAGGTCGATGCTGCCCTGCTCGGACTTGATCTGCTCGAATACCGCCCCGATCTGTTCGTCGCTGAAGTGGTCGCAGCGGATGGCGTGGCCACTGCCGCCGTTTTCCGTGACCAGGCGGGCAGTGGTGTCGATGGTGAGATCGCCCTCGCCGACGGTGCGGCCGGTGACATAGACGGTGGCGCCGGCTTCGCCGAGGGCCAGCGCTATGCCTTTGCCGATACCGCGGCTGGCGCCGGTGACCACGGCCACCTTGTCCTTGAGTGCAGTCATTTCAGGGTGTCCTTGAATTTTGATGCGCGCACTATAGCGCAATCGCGGTGTGCACGAATTTGGCCTTGGCGGTCAATCGGCGCCTGGTGGAACCGTGTCCAGGGACCTCGCGGCAGGGTCCTCCGCCAGGGATCGCAACAGGCCGTACATCATGAAAAGCAGCACCACGCTGACGGGAAGCGCAGCCGCAATGGAGGCGGTCTGCAGGGCGGCCAGGCCGCCGGCCAGCAGCAGCACCGCCGCCACCAGCCCCTGCCCGAACCCCCACAGGACGCGAAAGCGAGGCGGTGGATGATCGTCGCCCATGCTCAGCATGGTGGTGATCACCAGCGTGCCCGAATCCGAGGAGGTGATGAACCAGGTGGCCAGCAGCAAGGTGGCGAGTGCCGACATGGCCCAGGTCAGCCAGCTCAACCCGCTCATGGCGGCGATGGTGCTGTACAGGGCAGCCTCCAGATTGCCGCCGCGCACCAGTTCCATGATGCCGGCGGTGCCGGGGCCGCCGGCCGCGAAAAGCTCCATGTTCAGTGCGTTGCCGCCCAGGAGGCCGATCCAGATCGTGCCCAGCGCGGTGGGCACGAACATGGCGCCGGCCACGAACTCGCGCAGCGTGCGGCCCCTTGAAATACGGGCGATGAACATGCCCACGAACGGTGCCCAGGAGATCCACCAGCCCCAGTAGAAGACCGTCCAGTTGCTCTGCCAGGCGGCGCCGTCCGCATCGCCGGCGGTCCAGAATCCCATGGGAATCATCGACCACAGATAGTCTCCGGCGGTGGTGGCGAGGAAACCGAGCAGCCATGCGGTCGGGCCGAAGAACAGGAAAAACCCGAGCAGCACCACGGTCAGGTAGATGTTCCACTCGGAAATGATGCGGATGCCGCGGCCGATGCCCGACACCGCCGACAGCGTGGCCACCGTGGAAATCGCGGCGATCAGGGCAATCTGCGTAACAACCCCCGGGTCGAGGCCGAACAGCACGTTGAGCCCGGCCCCCATCTGCTTGACGCCGAGGCCCAGTGAGGTGGCCACGCCGAACACGGTGCCGAACACCGCCAGCAGGTCGACGAGGTGGCCGACGGGGCCGTATATGCGCTGGCCGATCACCGGATGCAGGGCGGAACGCAGCGTCAGCGGCAGCTTTTTGCGAAAGCCGAACCAGGCCAGGCACAGGCCGACGATGACATAGACCGACCAGGCGTGGATGCCCCAGTGCAGATAGGTGACGCGCACCGCGTACTCGGCGCGCTGCATTCCCGGGGCCAGCGCTCCCGCCCGGTCGGCGTGGGGATTGTTGGGGTAACCGCTGGCCGCGGAGTTGTCCAGGTAGAACATCGGTTCGGCGATGGAAAAGAACAGCAGCCCGATGCCGAGGCCCGCCGAGAACAGCATCGCCAGCCAGGAAAAGTTGCTGAACTCCGGCCGCGCGTCGTCATCGCCGAGGCGGATGCCGCCGTAGCGGCTGCACATCAGAAACAGGGACACGAATACGGCCCCGCATACGATCAGCACGTAGTACCAGTCCAGCGTGCTCTCGATCCAGGCGCGGACATCGGAGTACAGGGAACCGGCGCTGTCCAGGAAGGCAATGGACAACACCGCAAAGGCAAGCACCATGCTTTTCGCCGCCACCGCCATGCCCGGGTGCAGGCCCTTCCAGAGACCGCTGCCCGCGACTGCCGCCTGGTTGGATGGGGCGTTGCCTGCCGATGCCGTCTGCTTGCCGTCGGCCATATGCCTGCCGTGCGCACCAGGTCGCCGCCGCGGCGGTGAACGGTCACCTCCGGGCATCTCCCGCGTGCCTACGGTCTCCCTGGTTCGAGCGAGCGCCTACTATACGTGAGTCGAGGTGGCGTGCAGAGCTACCGAGGTCCGTGGCGTGGAGGACAGCGGCCGGTTCCGGTCGGAGCACCCGGCTGCAGCGGCGCGAGACCGCAACCGATTCGAGGCGGCGCCCGGCTTTATCGCCTGCGCTTGCGGCGCCGTCGGCGTGTCTCCACGCCGACCGCCGTTTGGTTCCGGTACGCAGCGGAGCGCTGCGGCCATTCAAAGGCGGAAGAGAGGTTGGGGAACGGGTCGGCACTGTGTGGTATGGCCATGGCGTTGACAAAGTACTCCTGGAACTTCGGTTCAACCGCCGTCTCGACTCGCTCGATGCGCCCGACGACGTTTTCGATCTCCTCCCGGGCGGCACTGTTCAACAGGGCGATGCGTGCCCCGGTGCCGGCCGCGTTGCCGGCGGGCCCGGCCTGGTCGAGAGGGCAATCGGGAATCATGCCGAGCGCCATGGCGTATTTCACATCGATGTGGCTGCCGAAGGCGCCGGCGAGGCGAATCCGGTCCACGGCATCGATGTCGAGCCGGTCCATCAGCAGCTTGATGCCGGCGTACAGGGCGGCCTTGGCCAACTGGATCTGCCGCACGTCGTTCTGGGTGACCGAGATGGTCGATTCGCCCCGGAAGAGCACGAACGAAAACGTGCGCCCATCGCGGACTAGGCGGTCGCTGCGGTTGGCGAGGGCATCGGCGATGACGCCGTCGCCACTCAGCACTCCGGCAAGGAACATCTCCACCACCGCCTCGATGATCCCCGATCCGCAGATGCCGGTCACCGTGCCGCCGGGCAGCGCCTCGGCGAATCCGGGGTCGTCCGACCAGAGTTCCGAACCGATGACCCTGACGCGCGTGTCCAGCGTCTCCGGGTCGATGCGCACCCGCTCGATGGCGCCCGGCGCGGCGCGTTGGCCGGCGCTGATCTGCGCGCCCTCGAAGGCCGGCCCGGTGGGACTGGAGCAGGCCAGCAGCCGCTGGCGGTTGCCGAGCACGATTTCGGCGTTGGTGCCGATGTCGACCACGAGATTGAATTCATCGCGTTCATGGGGCTGCTCGGAGAGTATTACGCCGGCGGTGTCTGCCCCGACATGCCCGGCGATGCAGGGCAGAACGTACACCACGCCGCCGGGGTCGATGGCCAGGTCGAGGTCCGCAGCCGTTGCGTGCACGGCATCGCCGGTGGCCAGCGCGAATGGCGCTCCGCCCAGCTCGGCGGGGCTGATGCCAAGCAGCAGGTGGTGCATCACCGGGTTGCAGACGAAGGTGACGCCCAGTATGTCGTGCGCGGCGACTGCGGCTTCGCTGCAGTTGCGCTGCACGAGTTCATTGATCGCCCCGCGCACGGCCCGGGTCATCTCCAGGCTGCCCTCTGGATGCATCATCACGTAGGAAACACGGCTCATCAGGTCTTCGCCGAAACGGATCTGCGGGTTCATCATGCCGTTGGAACAGATGACCTCGCCGCTCGCCAGGTTGCACAGATGGGCGGCGATGGTGGTCGACCCGACATCGATGGCGAGACCGTAAACGCCTTCGCGATACCCTGGCCACAGCGCGATGATCTCGCTGTCCCGATGAACGGCAACCGTGACCGACCAGCCGCCTTCCCTCAGCACCGTTTGCAGACGCTGCAGCAGCCGGCTCGGGCAGGACAATTCGCCGAGATCCCATTGTTCGCGCAATGCTTCGACCAGGCGGGTGAGGTCGCTGCGGGCGTCGTGCAGCTCGGCCTGCTCGACCTCGACCAGGTACACCCGGATGACCGGGTCCAGGCGAATGGCGCGCCGGTCGGCCTCCTTGCGCACCACCTGCCGGTGAATCTGGCTTTCCGGCGGCACATCGATGACCAGATCGCCCTGAATGGTGGCATGACAGCTCAGGCGTCGCCCCGGCGCCAGCGGTTTGCGCCGTTCGCCGTAGTCACGCTCGGTGGCGGTAAAGGGGGAGAGATGTTCTTTTCTGGACAGGATGCCGTGCTTGGCGAAGTCGCCCTCGCTGCACAGAATCTGGCAGCGGCCGCACAGCCCGCGCCCGCCGCAGATCGAGGCGATGTCGACGCCGAGTTCGCGGGCGGCATCGAGAACGGGTGTGCCGAGCGGAAATAACCCGCGCCGCCCCGACGGCGTAAAGACCAGCTTGGCGTTTTCTTCCATGGCTTGCCCAAGGCCCGCTGCGGATGCCGGACTCGGACCTGGTCCGACAGGCGCTGTCAGGCTCGCCGCCGGCGGGCGCGTTCGCGCCTTCTGCCGCCGGCTGCCCCGTTCGCGGCCGGCGCCCGGTATCTGCGAATCCAGCGCGTGCAGTCGGGGTCCTGACCCATCATCACGTCGGCGCCGAGCACTGCCTGGGTGGTTTCGGTGTGGAGTGGATTGGTGATCGCCGAGGTGAGGCCGGCACCGATCGCCATGGTCAGGAAAGCGCTGTTGATGCCGCCCCGGTTGGGCAGCCCGAAACTGACGTTGGAGGCGCCGCAGGTGGTATTCACTTTCAGTTCGTTGCGCAGGCGCCTGAGGATGTGCATGACCTGGCGCCCGGCGCTGTTGATGGCGCCGATTGGCATCACCAGTGGGTCGACCACCACGTTCTGGTGTGGAATGCCGTAGTCGGCGGCCCGTTCGACTATTTTCCTTGCCACCTCGAAGCGCACGTCCGGGTCTTCGGAAATGCCGGTCTCGTCGTTGGAGATGGCCACCACCGCGGCTTCGTGTTTGGCGACCAGCGGCAGTACCGTCTCCAGCCGCTCTTCCTCGCCGGTTACGGAGTTGACCAGGGCCTTGCCCTGGTAGGCGGCGAGCCCGGACTCCAGGGCGGCGACGATGGAAGAGTCGATGGAAAGCGGCACGTCGGTGACCGACTGCACGAGGCGCACCGCCTCGGCCAGGATCGCCGGTTCATCGGCCAGCGGAATGCCGGCATTGACATCGAGCATGTGCGCGCCGGCTTCCACCTGGGCCACCGCATCGGCGATCACCCGGCCGTATTCGCCGTTCTTCATCTCCGCGGCGAGCACCTTGCGCCCGGTGGGGTTGATGCGCTCGCCGATGATGACAAAGGGCCGGTCGAAGCCGATAACGACCTCCCGGGTCGCTGAACTGACTGTGGTTTCGGTCATTGCGTCGCTCCAGCCGCTACCTGCCTGTGTTGGGGTTGCCAGACGGTCCTGCCGTCGAGTATGCCGGTGCCGGCCACGATTTCCGCCACCCGGTGCTCCTGCCGGTAGGCCATGATGTGCACACCGTGCACGCCGTCGATCTCGCGCAACTGGTGGATCACGTCCTTGCAGATCTCGACGCCTTCCTGCGCCTGGTCCCTGGCGCCCCTGAGGCGATCGATGCAGGAATCGGGAATGACCACGCCCGGCACGTTCGTTCGTATCCATTCGGCGGCGCGCGCCGAGGCCAGCGGCCCGACGCCCGCCAGGATGAACACTTCCTCGTGCAGCCCGGCATCGCGCACGCTCTGCATGTACTGCTTGAACATGTCGATGTCGAAGCAGTACTGGGTCTGCACGAACTGGGCGCCCGCGGCCACCTTCTGGGCGAAACGCGCCGGGCGAAAGTCATGCGGGGGAGAGAAGGGATTGATGGCAGCGCCCAGAAACACTCGCGGCGGGCTCTTGATCTTGCGCCCGCTCAGATAGCGACCCTCGTCGCGCATGGTGCGGATGGTGCTCAACAGCGTCATGCAGTCGAGGTCGAATACCGCCTTGGCATCGGGGTGGTCGCCGTTGCTGACGCCGTCGCCGGTCAGGCAGAGAATGTTGGTCACGCCCATGGCGGCGGCGCCGATCACATCGCCCTGGATGGCGATGCGATTGCGGTCGCGACAGGTCATCTGCAGGATCATGGCGTAGCCGCGCCGGGTCAGCAGCGAACATACCCCGACGCTCGACATGTGGCAGTTGCCGCCGGAGCCGTCGGTGGCATTGATGGCATCAACGCAACCGTCGAACACGGCCGCCCGCTCGTGCACGTCGTCGGGCTCACAGGAGTCCGGCGGCGCCACCTCGGCGGTCACTGCGAAGGCGCCGGCACGCAGCACGCGCTCGAGCCGTCCGTGGGAGGAATGGCCGGGCAGAATGGGGAGCCGTTCGCCAGGGGTGGGTTCGTCTTCAAAACGCATGGCGTTGCTCCAGGGATTCGGGTTCGGGATGAGCGTGACGTTTCCTTACCTCACGCAACCAGGCGGAGGTGTTCTCGAGGCGCGCGTCGGCCGGCGGCAGCACGACGCGGACAAACTGCACGTCGGGATTCAGAAGCCGTCGGCCTTCCCAGGCGATGACCCACACGCAGGGCATGTCGGGCTGCACCTCGCAATGCCCGTTCGGGCGCACGCCGCCGCAGGGCCCGTTGCGCAGCTTCTTGGGGCAATTCATCGGGCAGGACATGCCGGTGAGGTGCAGCGTGCACTGGCCGCACGACTGCGAGTCGAAAAGAAAACCCTTTACCGCTTTCTCGACGGCCAGAAACCAGGGGTCGAGGCGCTTGTACCCGATCAGCAGGAACAGGGGGTGCAGCAGCGACAGAAACCCGTGCAATACGCGGTAGACGGCGCGCAGCGGGCGCGCGTGGCGTACCGACCAAAGGCGCATGGTGTACATACCCTATTGCTCCGCCAGCCCATGGTTCTTGATCAGCGCCAGCAGCCGCTCGTCGGAATAGCTGGCTTCGATGTGTCGCGCTATGTCATCGGCGGCTTCTTGCAGTTCCGCCATTGACTGTGCGTTGCGGTCGAGGTCGCTGCGGGAGCGCACCCACTCGCTCATGTAGGCGTCTTCACTGCGCTTGCGGGCGCGCATGGCGGCCCGGTCAACGGCCTGCTGGAAACGGGAACTCAGCAACGTCCTGGCCCGATGCCTGCCCTTCTTGACGATGACCTGCGAGGGTATGTCGCGCCAACTGACCACGATCTTCTCCATGGCGTCAGGCCACCGCCACGCGGCAGATTGCCCGGTCGCCCGCATCGGCGTGGGCGCTGCCGGGGCTGGCGATTGCAGCCAGCGAGGTGGCCAGCGCTCCGTATCCGCAGTGAACGTGCTGAAACGCGAGATCCAGTTTCCGGGCGGCCTGTCTGGCGAGCGCGAGCAGCTCCGCATCCCGGGTCTGCGACAGGTAGACGACGCGGCGATAGTTGCCGAAAAACGCCTGCATGAGTTCCGGGTGGCGATCGAGCATCAGTGCGCCGACCACGAACCGGTCGAAGAAGCGCGCCAGGAAGTCGGTCAGATAAAAGGTGCCCGGCTCCTCGACGCCCATCCGCTGGAATTGCGCCGCCCCGGCGAAGAACTCATAGCAGTGCAGGCCCGGCAGCCGCTCGATGCCGTCCTGTTCCGCAAGTACCCGGTCGATCTCGCCGTAGGTGCCGCAGTCCGCGTAAGCGACGAAGATGCGGCGGTAGCGTTCGCGCGCTGTCGCTATTTCACGCCTCAGCCTGGCGGGAATCAGCGACGGACGGTGATGCAGCCTGGCGTCGATGCACTTGATGCGCATGTGGCTCCAGCCGTTCATCTGCTTCAATGCGTGCAGTTCCCTGGCCAGCGCGCCGCAGGCGATCACCAGCACCGGCTCGGGCACATGGGCGTCACTGGCGCCGGCGGTTGCGCACCGGCTCTCGGCGACATCAGGCAGCAGCTCGCGGTGCATCGCCCAGTTACTCGCTGTCCGGCAGTTCGGCCTTGCGGCGCCTGACGAATGCCATGACAGCTTCGTCCAGGGCGGCATCGAGGGGCGGCGCTTGGAACTCTTCAAGGGTCTTTTTCCAGATTCGGTTGGCGCGCCGGGCGGCATCGAGCTCGCCTTCTTCACGCCATTGTTCGAAGCTGTTGTTGTCGGCGACAGTGGAGCGGTAGAAAGCGCTCTCGAAGTTGGCCTGGGTGTGCGCCGTGCCCAGGTGATGGCCGCCGGGTGCGACTTCGCGAATGGCGTCCATGGCCATGCCGTTGGCGGACATGTCGATTCCCTTCAGCAGTACGCCGAGCATGCCGGCCTGGTCCGCGTCCATGACGAATTTCTCGTAACCCATCACCAGCCCGCCTTCCAGCCAGCCGGCGGTGTGCAGCATGAAATGTACGCCGGCCAGCGCTGCGGCCTGCAGGGTGTTGGCCGACTCGAAGGCGGCCTGCGCATCGGCCACCTTGGCGGCGCACAGGCCGCCGCCGCTGCGGAACGGAACGCCGAGCCGGCGGGCCAGCGCTGCCGCGGCGTAGAGCACCAGGGTGGGTTCCGGCGTGCCGAACGTGGGGGCGCCCGACTGCATGGACATCGACGAGGCAAAGGTGCCGAAAACGACCGGTGCTCCGGGGCGGACGAGCTGCACGAAAGTCATGCCGGCCAACGCTTCGGCCAGTATCTGGGCCAGGGTGCCGGCCGCGGTGACCGGTGACATGGCGCCGGCCAGAATGAACGGAGAGATCACCGTGGCCTGGTTGCTGCGGGCGTACACCCGCGCGGCGCCGAGCATGCTGGCATCGAAGGTCATCGGTGAGTTGGCGTTGATCAGGCTGATGACGACGGTGTTCGCGTCCACGAAGTCGGCGCCGAAAACAACCTTCGCCATGTCCACCGAGTCCTGCGCCCGCTGCGGATGGGTGACCGACCCCATGAACGGCTTGTCGCTGTACTTGATGTGACTGTAGACCATGTCCAGGTGCCGCGTGGTCACCGGCAGGTCAACGGGTTCGCACACCGTGCCTCCGGAATGGTGCAGATTGGGATTTGCGGCGGTGAGCTTCACGAAATTGCGAAAGTCCTCGATGGTGGCGTAGCGCCGGCCCTCGTCGAGACAGCGGACGAACGGAGGGCCGTAAGCGGGGGCCAGTACCGTGCGATTGCCGCCGATGACGACGCTGCGTTGCGGATTGCGGGCGTGCTGGGTGAACTCCCTCGGTGCCGAGGACTGAATGATCGACCGGCACATGCCGCGCGGAAACCGCACCCGTTGCCGCTCGACATCGGCGCCGGCCTTGCGGAAGCTGTCCAGGGCCTCGGCATCGCCGCGAAACTCGATGCCGATCTCTTCCAGAATCGTTTCCGCAGCGGCTTCGATTTCGGTGAGCGCCCCTTCATCGAGGAGATCGTAGTAGGGGATGTTGCGCTGGATGAACGGCGTGACGGATTCCACCGCGTGCAGGCGCGCGGCCTGCCGCGCGCTGCGGCCTCCGGATCGTCTTTTTCGCCCCGTCGGTTCGATCATGAGAGAGTTGCCTGTCCTTGAGCCTGGCGGAGAGTGAACCCGCTAGCGTTACCAATCCCGGTGTTCGCGGGTGCAGATTGCGAGATCAGTCATGCTTGCACCGAACAGATGTCCAATCGTCGACCTGAGGCTTCGCCTCGTTGGGTCGTTGTCTGCGGGTTGGCGAGCGATGCGGGCCAAGGCATTGACCAACCGGCAAAAAAAGTTTGGATCAGGCGGGCATTTCCTGCATGTAAAAGTACGACATCGCTGTGCGCGAGTACGACACCGGACATGATACGCAGGGTGGCATTGACTACCCTTCGGCGGCTTGCCGGCTGAGTCGGCCGGCGGGCAGGATGGCTCGGGCTAGGCGCCGGGCCGGTTGCTTCGGCCAGGGTGGCGCGTCCCGTGAAAAAACATGTTCGTGCAGTGGTCATCGGCGGCGGTGTCGTGGGCGTCAGCACGCTGTATCACCTGGCCCGCAAAGGCTGGGGCGAAGATTGCGTGCTGCTGGAAAAAGCGGAACTGACGTCCGGCTCCACCTGGCATGCCGCTGGACTCCTGCCGCTGTTCAACATGAGCTACAGCGTCGGC
>CAZNFI010000055.1:0-17156 GCA_964572185.1 uncultured Pseudomonadales bacterium | reverse complement strand
TACAAGATGGAGGACATGCTAGGAAAGAGGAAGTCGGCATGGGGCGGCGCGGTCAGTTCCCGGGGATGATCGAAATGCGCCATCAGGTAAATGCGTTTTTCCGGTGTGGAGTACCTGCGAAACGCGTCCAGCAGTTTCCGGTCGTCCAGCACCCGCCAGGGGTCGAATGCCGGCATCTTCGAGCCGATTCGGATGATGCGCACGTGGTCGATTGCGCGAAGCGCGGCAAAGATCTCGATGAGGCGCCGCGTGCTCATCAACAGCGGATCGCCGCCGGTCAGCAGTACGTTGGTGACTTCCGGATGGCTTTCGATATAGCGCAGGCCATCGCTGATGTCCTTGGTCACCTCGTCGTTTTCGTCCATGAACAGGCGCTTGCGGAAGCAGTAGCGGCAATAGGCGCCGCAGACTTCGTTGCACAGCAGCAGCACGGTGTCGGTGTACTTGTGCTGAACGCCACGCACCGGCGTGATCGCCGCCTCGTTGCTGGCATCGAGCTGGCCCCAGTCGTTGAGTTCCTCTTCGCGGGGGATGACCAACTGCCGGATCGGGTCGTTTTCGTCGTTCCAGTCGATCAGGCCCAGGTAATAATTGTTGGCGCGAAACACATAGCGTTTGGATACTTCCTTGAGCCGGGCCGCCACCTCCGGCGGTATCTGCGGTATCCGGTCGAGGTGGCGCACATATTGCACGCGCCGGCTGGCGCGCAGGGGCTCGCGATGGTTGCCGTTTACACTTTCGACTGAACTCTGTTGGACTGAATCGCGCTCCGATTGTTCGCGCACCGGGTCACCTCGTGTTTTTCGACAGAGTATACCGGGATTACCACAGGAAATTGACAGGTTGTCCACAGATGCGGGGCGCATCAGCCGGCATGGCTGGCCGACTGCCGCCGCATCAGGCCCTTTTGCGTGCTGATGCAGCCGCTGGCCGGGAGGTAGGCGATTTGCCGGTGTCGAAGGCTCCGGTGTGGGCAGCGGTGGCCATGCGTCCGGCGTGGAGCGGTGTTTTCAGGGGTTCTGCGGCGACCCCGGCAGCCCGTCGAAGTACTGGCCGTTGCTCATGCCGGCATCGATCACCAGTTCGGTGCCGCTGCAGTAGGACGCCGCATCGGAGGCCAGGTAGGTCACGCCGTGGGCAATCTCTTCGGGGGCCGCGACGCGCTGCAGCGACGTGTATCCGTAGCCGCTGTTGAGTTCCTCGCGGGCCTGGCCCATGGGGTTGGTCATTTGCGTATCGACACCGCCGGGGTGGATGGAGTTGACGCGAATGCCGTGCAGCCCGAGTTCCATTGCGGCGGTACGGGACAGGCCGCGAACGGCGAACTTGCTGGCGGCGTAAGCGCCGACAAAGTTGCTCGGCGCTATGCCCGAGACCGACGAGAAATTGACGATGGAGCCGCGCCGCTCGGCCTTCATGTGCGGAATCACCGCCTGCATGCCGAGCAGTACGCCGATGACGTTGACCTCGAGCACGCGGCGCAGGTCGTCCGGGTCGGTGTCGGCCACCGTGCCAAAAGCCAGGATGCCGGCGTTGTTGACCAGGACATCGATGCGGCCCTGCGCCTCGAGCGTTGCATCCACTACCGCCCGCCAGCCGGTTGCGTCGGTGACGTCGAGCACCGCGGTGGCGAGTTGCGGCGTCTGCTCGATTTCCGCCAGGGCATCTTCGAGTATGTCCAGGCACAGCACATGCTGGGCGTCCGCTGCGACAAATGCCTCGGCTACGGCTCGCCCGATGCCCCGGGCGGCTCCGGTCACCAGGGCGACCTTGCCGGTGAGCGAATAGGGAGAGGTCGAGGTTTCCATGAGTAGTTCCCTGATGCTGTCTATTGCTGCGCCACATGATGCGCGGCGAGGTACCCGAAGGTCATGGCCGGGCCCAGGGTGGTGCCGGCGCCGGGATAGGTGCGGCCCATCACCGAGGCGCTGCTGTTGCCGATGGCATAGAGGCCGCGAATGGCTTTGCCGTCGCCGTCGAGGGCACAGCCGTTGTCGTCGGTCAGCACGCCGCCCTTGGTGCCGATATCGCCGGGGAAGATTTTCACCGCGTAGAAGGGTGCCTTGTCCAGCGGTGCCAGGCACGGGTTGGGCCGGCTGCGCGGATCGCCGTAATAGCGGTCGTAGCCGTTCACGCCACGCTGAAAGTCCGGGTCTTCGCCCTTGACCGCGAAATCGTTGAAGCGCGCGAAGGTGTCCTGCAGCGCGTCTGCCGGCAGACCGGTCTTCGCGGCGAGTTCCGCCACCGTCTGACCGCGTTTCATCACATCGTGCATGCTGCGCTTGACCGCCTTGTCCATGGCCGGCGGCCCGGGCAGCAGTGGCCCCACCGCGTACTGGCTACGATAGCGTGCGTCGAACAGGAACCAGGAAGGGATGGTCGAGCAGTCGTCGCTGTGAAGGCGCATCATCGCGCCGCCGGCCACATGGTAGGACGCGGATTCGTTCATGTAGCGGCGGCCCTGCTGGTTGACGATCATGCAGCCGGGCAGCGCCCGCTCGACGAACATGGGCCGGGCCCGGTCCTCGTCGCCGAGACGTATGGCGGGCGCCCACCAGGCGCAGTCCATGAACTCGAGTTGCGCGCCGATGCGCTGGGCGGCGCTGATGGCATCTCCGGTGTTGTTGCCCTGCGAACCGCTCCAGAGCGCGGAAGTGGCGCCGTCGGTTTTCAAGTTGGCTTCGCGCATGGCCTGGTTTCGCTCGAAGCCGCCGGCGCCCAGTATCACGCCGCGCCTGGCGGCGATCCTGTACTGCTGGCCCGAGTAGTTCACCCGCGCGCCGACCACCCGGCCGGCATCGGTAATCAGTTCTTCGAGCGCCACGCCCAGCTTCAGCGGTACCTTCCTGTCGTTGAGTGCCGCGCGCAGTTGTGCCAGCAGCGAGTTGCCGGCCGTCAGCCGCCGGTCCCGGGCGGTGCGATAGCGTTGCGGCAGGTCCAGATAGTAACGGGCCATGACCTTGACGGTGGTGCGCAACCAGCCGGGGCGTCGGGTGATCATCGGCCGCGCCTCGCCGATGGTCCAGTTGACCCGGCCGAACGCCTGGGCAGCCTGGTGCATGGGTTGCAGGGTCGAGTAGTCGCGGCCGATTCGGCCGGCGTAGACCGGGAACGGTTCGTGGGAGCGGTGCTCGCGAGCGCCGGGAAGGTCCATGTGGTAGTCGGCGTATTTCACGGAGCGGAATTTCGCCCCGCACTGGTCTTCCAGGTAATGTAGCATCTTGCTGGCATTGGCAATGTAGGCGCGCAGCTTCGATTCCGGCACTTCGTCGCCGATCAGGGCGCTCAGGTAGGCGAATGCCGCTTCGGCAGAGTCTTCAATGCCCGCTTCGGCCATGTGCCGCGTGCAGGGAATCCACAGGGTGCCGCCGGAGGTGGCCGAGGTGCCGCCCCACAGGTGCCCTTTTTCAATGACCAGGGTATCGAGGCCCAGTCCACTGGCGGTGACGGCGGCGGTGAGTGCACCGGCGCCGGAGCCGACCACCAGCACGTCCGTGGTCCACAGTGGGTTGTCCGGGCTGGTTTCGGTCATGCTGCAATCCGTCGTGACAGTCGTGACAAATGCCAAACTTTTTGCCTGCCAGAATGCGATTTTTGACAGTTTGAACGCTGAAATATACCACTATTCGCGAAATTGATTGGAAAAATTCCGCATTTGGTTTACCGGTACCGGCGCGGCAATCATAATCGGCGCGCAGGAGGACGGCCGTGCAGTTCGAGTTCACCGAAGAACAGCAGATGATCCGCTCCATGGTGGAGGACTTCGCCCGCGAACACGGCGAAAGCGTGCGGGTGCGATCGACACTGGACAGCGGTCCGGGGCACGATGCAGACACTTGGAAAGCGCTTTGCGAGCTTGGGCTTGCCGGGCTGCTGATTCCGGAATGCCGGGGCGGCCAGGGATTGGGGCCGGTTGAAATGGCGTTGGTGTTCGAGGCCCTCGGCCGTTACCTGGTGCCAAGCCCGCTGTTGGCTACCGGCGTACTGGCCGCATCGGTGCTCTGCAGCGTCGAAGACAAGGCATCCACAGACTTGGTCAAGGCGATTGCTGCCGGGCGGTTGCGGGTGGCGATGGCTCCATTCGCCGCGGGTGAATCGCGCTTCGTGCTCGATGCGCACACGGCCGACTGTCTGTTGGCGCAATTCGACGACCTGCCCGGGATGTACCTTTTCTCCCGTGCGGATACGATCTACGCCGGCACCAGCCAGATTCAGCGCAATCTCATCGCCGAACGGGCGCTTGGTCTGCCGAAGGAGCCGCGAGGCCCTTCAACAGGATGACGGGAAGCCGAGAGGGCCTTGCCTGGCGCGGACAGCGCTGCATGCGGGTTGGCGATTGCCGGTAACGGGCGAGGCAAGCGCGCTGTCGTCCCGGGGCTGCGCGCGCCTCGCCCGGCGAAAAAGCTCCGCGCAGGCCGTGCCCCATCGATTCATGGCACCGACCTGCAACCTGTGCAGATCGTCAAGGGCTGGCTGGATTCGGGCGGCCCGACCCGGAACGAGTGTTCGATGTGGCAGGCGGGCCGACCCCATCGGGTACCGGCAGGCATCGCCCGCGCGCGTCAGGCGAGTGTCAAGACGCCGCCGCTGCCGCCAAGTTCTTCGGTTGCGTAGTCGAGTTGATAGGACGAACGCGTCAGGTGATGGCCAATGCCGACGATGCGCAGCGACTGCCTCTGCGAGTCGTGGTAGTAGAAAATGCTGCAACTCCCTACGCCCGCAATGCCGGCCGATGCATGCCACAATCCGGGGTGCCCGGGAGTCCGTTTGCCACGCCCGAACTCCATGTCATTCACCGCCTGACTGACGAAAACGCGGTACCTTTCCGGCAGGTGGCGCCGGATCTGACGCTCTACCTGGTCTGCCTTGAGTCGTGTTTGCTGGCCCAGCGCAAAGTGCCGGTCGACCGGCTGCTGCTGGAGCCCTGCTCGGCCACCGGACGCGGATGTCCGCCGTGTTCCCCTCCTGGACCGCTCGTTTACGCGTTCGATGTGGGCCAACTGGTTGTGCAGGCGGCACAGGTCTTCGTGACTTTTCGCCTGGTTGACACCGACCAGCAAGCCTATGCCTTCCTTGTCATCGAGGTTGCCATGCTCGAACAGCTCGTGTACCTGTTCCCGCAAAGCCTGCTTGGCGCCTGTCAGGGCATTGGGTTGTGCTGGCGGGTTGGGCTCCCCTGATGCCGAGGAGGGTAGCGGGGATGCACCCGACGGCGGGTGGACCGGGAGCGTTGCGCCCGTTCCTGCTGCGGAGCGGTTGCCCGGTACGCCGCCGGTCTTGTCTGGTGACAAATCCGGATTGGCTGTGCTTGTGGAAAGCCTCTGTTCAGACGGCCGCTGGCGCGCGTCTGGCGTCACCCGGTTCGGTGGCGTCCCCGGTTCCCGCGTATTCCGCGCCGGCGGTTGAGCGGGCCTGTCGTCCGGCTGCAGCGGCGCCGTCGGCGTAGCCTGTGCGGTGTGGGCTGCTCGGGTTTGCCGGTGTCGCTGCATCAGGCGCATGATGTCGGCGGCACCTGCGAGTTTGGCGAGGTCGTATGGCGTGTAGGTCGGCGAATTGGGCTGATCCGGATCGATTGCCGTTGCGTCCAGGTCGGCCCCGGCGTTCAGCAGTGCCTCGACGATGGCGGTGCGCCAGCGGATGCTGGCGAGATGCAGTGGGGTCAGTCCTCTCGGGCCGGTCGCGTTGGCGTTTGCCCCCTTGGCCAGCAACCGATCGACGATGTAGTGGTGTCCCCACTGAGCGGCCATGCCAAGCGGCGTGGCGCCAGCCAGATTCTTCGCATCGGCCCGGCAGCCGGGCGCCGAGAGCAGCACATCCACCGCTTCCGCCTGCCCGTTCTGGGCGGCGCAATGCAGCGGCGTGGTTCCGTCTTCGACCGCCAGGTTGACGTTTGTGCGAGGGTCTTTCGCCAACTGCTTTACGACCTCCAGGTGTCCCCATTGCGTAGCCAGGTACAGTGGGGTGGCGCCGTGTTCGTTTCCCAGGTTCACGTCAATGCCGGGTTGCCGCAACAGCTTGCTGACGATGGTTGCGTGACCCCGATCGGCAGCGACGGCCAGCATCGTCAGGGGTGCTCCGATATTGAAGTCCGGCTTTCCTTGCTTCAGCAGCTGATTGAACACTCGATTTCTGCCGTGTGCGCAGGCGCCGAACAGATTGGTTTCCCGTGTAGACAACTCCCGGGTGGCCGGGATAGCGGCAAACTCCGGTTCCTGAGCCTGCGGGGCCGGGATTGCCGGTGCGGGTGTCTGGCCGGCTTCCGGGCCGGCCAGCGCCAGCCTTGCCTGAACCGACGTCAGCGCCGCATGCCGGAACTCTTCGGGCATGTCTTCGTGGTAGATTCGCTCGAGTAGCACACGCAACACCTCCGGCTCACCTATGCCGGCCGCGATGTAAGACCTGAACGCCGCCACGCCTTCTGTGCGCAGGGTGTGCAGCGCCGTTTGCGGCCGTGACCTCCTCTTTTTCTTCCTGTTTCCCGACCTCGGCCCCTCTTCGGCGGCGGACGCGGGATTGGACGACTTCCCCGACTCCCGCGCCCGGGAAGTGGCGGCGGGCCCGGTGGCCGCTGTATCGGGGCTCATCGACGTCTGGTGTGCTTGCGTGGTGACGGTGGGCTGCGCAACGGATGCGCCAGCACCAGGCGGTTTGACGCGCGTGTCGGCGAGCGAGTGGCGTCCGCGTACGCCGATGTCGATGCGCTTTGCTACCTCGATAATTCGGCGGCTGCTGAGGGGAACGCCACGTTTGCGGTCCTGGGCCAGCACGTTGGCAGCCACTTCCCGGTCGTGCGTGTTCCTGAGCCGGGCAATCGAGTCCAGGAATTTCACGTACGCGCGCTCGACCGCGGCGCGTACCTCCGTGCTGCTTTTCGCTGCATCGACCAGCGCCTGGCGGGTGTCAGCTCCGTCAGGAAGCCGCACGACCGCGGCAAGGCGTTCTTTCCAGGCAACGACGAACGATTCCTTTTCTTCACGCTCCGCGCGGGCCGCAACGTCTACGAATTGCTGGTAGTGGTGCAGGTTTCCGGGTGTGTCGTCGAGCAACGACTGCAGATTGGTCGGCATGTTTCCTGTCAGCAGATGAAGCTGAACTTTGACCGGGCCGTTTACCGTTGGTTCCGAGGCGCGCCGTTCTGCGCCTGGCGATCGGCGAGTTGTCGGGCGAATTGCAGCGCCGCCCCATGCCGGCAGGCAAGGTGCTGCAGATTCGGCCGCCCGCGAGCGGCATGCAGTGGCGCGATGGCGGGTTGACCGGGAGTCCTGTTGGCCTCGGGGGAGTTCGGCTAACGGCTCACACTGCGCTTGATGCCGCCGCGGTACTTCTCCCACTCGGGCCCTGCGTAGAACTGGCGGAAGAAATTGCGGAAGTCGTTGATGGGCCCGTCGCCGGCGCACAGCGGCGGCGCCTCGATGTATTTCTGCCGGTCCCACACCACCTTGTCCTGGTCGAGCTGCTTGCAGATGTCCCTGATCATGGCCCGGGCCAGACCGCCGCGTGGGCCGTCCCGGTCGGCCTTGAGCTGGGTGAAGGCGAAGCGCAGGTGGGTGACGTCCGGGGCGACCGGTGTGACGCCGGTGATCAGCAGCGTTTCGCACATGCCGGTGAAGCGCGTCCAGGGCTGGCCGCTGCCGTCCACGCCGTAGGCGATGGTGCCGTCGATGGTGCCCTGGGGGGTGCCCATCTGCACGTGCACCCTGGCGGTGCGGCGGTGGCCATCGAAACGGATGTCGTAGTTGGGGTAGTTGGCGACGCCGTGTATGTAGCGGAAGTGGGCGCTGTCGGCGCCGTTCTCGGCGATCGTCTGCATGGGGCCGTACACCAACCACTCGTGCTTCTCGTAGTCGGTCCAGTCCGGGTGGCCGATCTCTTCGAAAGTTGCGACCTCGTAGCTCGGTTCGGCATGGTCCGGGTGATACCAGGCCCACACGAAGCCGTTCGCCTCGCGGGTGGGGTAGGCGCGTTCACAGGAGGGCTTCTTCATGGCCGGGGGGATCGACTTGGAGTAGGGGATGCCGGTGGCGGCGCCCTCGCCGTTCCAGCGCCAGGAGTGCAGCGGGCACTGCAGGTCGTTGCCGTCGACCTTGCCGCCATAGCCCATGTGCGCACCCAGGTGCGGGCAATAGGCATCGAGCACCCGGGCAACGCCGTCCCGGCCGCGCCAGGCCACCAGTTCGCGCTCGAAATAGTGCAGCGGCTTTACCCCGCCGACGGCCAGTTCATCGCTGTAGCACATGGCGAACCAGCCGAACGGCATGGGTACGGTTATGTTGCGTTCCCGGGCGCTGCGGCCGTTCACCACCGGGTCGAGGCGCCAGCGGGCCAGGGCGGCCTTGTCCAGGTCCTTTAGCTGGTCCCATACCAGCACTGGCGGGGTGCGCGTGTCGCGGATGTCGACGGCTTCGCTCATGGTTCTTCTCGTTCAGTTCTGGTGGCTGTTCTCGTTCAGGGGTACGGGTTGTTTTCTGATACGTCGACTGACTCTTGTCGTCAAGGTGCAACGGTTTTTTTCGCAGGGTTCCAATGGCTGGTTTCTGAGCGATCCGAGGGCTCGTTTCCCAAAAGACAGGCACGGGTTACTGAGACGGCAGTTTGAAGACGCGACGGGCATTGTCGCTCAGGAACTGGCGCCAGACGCGCTCGTCGCGGAATGGCACCTCGGGCAGCTCCGTGAAGATGCGCTCCAGGCTCAAGCCCTGGGGATAGTAGCCGGCGTACAGGATCTTGTCGGCCCCCCGGGTGTTCGCGTAATGGACGATGGCTTCCGGGTAATGCTTCGGTGCGAACGCCGAGGTGGAATAGTAAAGGTTGGGCCACTTCAGCATGAGCTTGATGGCCAGTTCCTCCCAGGGTTCGCCGCCATGGCGCATGACGAACTTGAGTTCCGGGAAGTGGTAGCAGACCTCATCGACCAGTTCGACCCGCTGCGGCGCCATGGGCACCCGCGGCCCGGGTACGCCCACGTTCACCAGGATGGGCAGGTCGAGGTCGCAGCAGGCGCCGTAGATCAGCCACATGCGGCGGTCGTCGATGGGCACCTGGGGGTTGCAGCCGCAGGGAAAGACGGACACCGAATGGATGCCGAACCCGGCGTGAGCCCGGCGGATGGCACGCACTGCGTCCATGCCCTGATTGGGGTCGACCGGAAAGTCGAAAGCAAAGCGGCGCGGGTAGTTGGCCTTGGCGCTCATGGCGGATACGGCGCCCTCGAAATAGCCCACCAGCGCAATGTCGATGCCGTAGCTATCCATCTGTTCGACCAGGAAGGCGACGTAGTCGTCGGTTTCTTCGAGTACCGGAACATCGCGGAACAGGTACTGGGCGGGCATCTTGAACTGCTCGATGCTCTGCCGGTCTTTCAGCAGCGGCAGGAAACTCTGGTACCACTCCTGATTGGTCTCGCTGACCGGTATGCCCATCATCAGGTCGACGATGGGAATGTCGCGGATGATTTTCGCACTCATGCGCAGGGTTCCGAGCCGGTGGCATCCGTGTGGGCCCGTCGCGCCGCTTCCAGGTACAACGCCTTTACCCTTTTCTTTATGGTCTTGCCGGAAGCATTGCGCGGCAGCGGCTGCCGTTGCACGCGCACTTCCCTGGGCACCTTATGCCTTGCCAGATGCCGCGCGCAATGTTCGATGAGCGCCACCTCGTCCAGTTGCCGTTCGGCATGCACAACCACCGTCGCAATCAGCCTCTCGCCGAGACGCTCATCGGGCAGACCGAAGGCGGCACTCTCGCGCACGTGCGGGTGCAGGTCCATGGCCCGCTCCACCTCGGCGCAATAGATGTTCTCGCCGCCCGAGATGACCATGTCGGTCTTGCGGTCGACGATGTAGACGAGGCCGTCTTCGTCTACATAACCCACATCACCTGTGGCGAACCAGCCGTCGGCATCGAAAGGGGACTCATCGACATTGGCATAGCCGGTCATCAGTGCGGCGCCGCGGATGTGGATCTCGCCGGTGACGTTGGCGGCAAGAGCCGTTCCCACATCGTCGCGAATCTGCACGTCGAGCGTGGACACCGGCCGACCCACCGAACGGGGATTGTCGATGAAGGCGGACCCGACCATCAGTGTGACGGTGCCGTTGCACTCGGTCATGCCGTAGCCGGTGCCCATGACCGCCGTCGGGAAGGCCTCGTGAATATCGGCCAGCAGCGCCGGGGGCGTGGCCTGCCCGCCCACCGACAGGCTGGTCAGGCTCGACAGGTCGTGGTCGCCGAGCGACTCGAGCCGCAGCAGGTCGCGGTACATGGTGGGCACGGCGGGAAAGGCGGTAACCCGTTCCCGCTCGATGATTTCCAGTGCCTGTTGCGCGTGCCATCGCGACATGAGTACGACCTTGCCGCCCTGCAACAGGCTCGAAAGGAAAACCGCGTGACAGCCGCTGACGTGAAACAGCGGGAAGATCAACAGGTTGACAGCCGGCGGCCGCATGCGCATCAGGGTTTCGAAGTCGATGGAGTAGGCGTCGGCCATCTGTTTTGCGATCAGTACACTCGAGTACCGCATGGTTTTGAGCGCCGTCAGCACGGCCTCGTGGGACAGGGAGGCGGCCTTGGGCAGCCCGGTGGTGCCGCTGGTGAACATCAGCAGCGCTTCGTCTTCGTTGGCGCGGGGCGTGTCGGGCAGTTCGCGGCCCACATCGCCGGCCAGCACCCGGCGCATCTCGTCAATTGTCAGTGCATCGACCCCCTGCATGGCTTCTCCCCGCTCCTGCAGGCACAGGCGGCATCCGGTGGAGGTGAGACAGTGGCGGAATTCCTCCCGGCCGGCCCGGGCATTGACCAGGGCGGGTACCGCGCCGAGTGCGGCGATGGCGATGAAGCCGAGCATCCACTCCGGAGAATTGGGCAGTGCCAGGCCGATGCGGTCTCCGGGCCGCACGTTGTAGTTGTCCGCAAGGTGGTGCGCCAGCCGCGCCGCCTCGGCCCGGCATTGCGCGAAGGTCAGCCGCCTCGACTCGTGCACCACGAACTCGCGTTCTGCATAGGTCCGCAGGCACTCGAACATCTGGCTCAGACAGGCGTGATTTTCGGCGAACACGCGTACCCGGTAACCGTCCCGAGGCTTTTCGCGAATGGCGTGGGCGGCTTCGATTGCTTGCCAGCTTGCGTCCAAGATTACCCCCGGAAGTTGTGCATTAGGGAAGCAAACCGGAAAAATGCACTCCGTTTGCGCAGTTAGCGTAACCTGAAATCGCGAAAATTGGAAAGTATGTGCTGGGTCGACGTACTGGGTTTCGTGCGCATCGCCACGCGTGCGAAAACGATGGGCTGCCAGACGCACCCGTGCATTCGCGAGACCATGTTGAATAGCGACGGCTTGGATACTATGTTGTGCAACCGCCGCGAACTTGGGAAAGGCTGGCACAGGCACAATGAGCGACGCGCTGGAGAACAAGCTGCAATCGGGTCGAGAGGCCCTGGAAAGCCACTGGTTGCCCTTTACCGACAACAAGAGCTTCAAGGACGACCCGCGCCTGGTCGTCAGGGGTGAGGGCGTATACCTGTGGAATCAGCGCGGCGAGCGGCTGATCGACGGTTGCTCGGGGCTCTTTACCTGCGCGCTGGGTCACTGCAGGGTCGAGGTCACCGAGGCCGTGGCCCGGCAACTCTCGGAACTCGATTTCATGACCTCGTTCCTGCGCAGCCATCCCGGCTCCTTCGAGGCGGCCAATCGCTTGAGCGACATTCTTCCCGGTGCCCTGAACCATGTGTTTTTCTGCAACTCGGGCTCCGAAGCGGTCGAGACGGCGATGAAAATTTCGCTGCAGTACCACCTGGCCAGGGGAGAGGGCCAACGCAACCTGTTCGTCTCGCGGGACCGCGCTTACCACGGCGTGAACCTTGGCGGTACCGCCTTGAGCGGCATGGTCCGCAACCGGGAGGCGTTTGCAACCATGGTGCCGGGGGTCATGCACATGCGGGCCACCTGGGATCCCGAACAGCGCTTTACCAAGGGGCAGCCCGCCAGGGGCGCAGAACTGGCCGACGACCTCGACCGCTTTGTACGCACCTGCGGCGCAGACCGCATAGCGGCCTGCTTCGTCGAACCGATCGCGGGCTCCACCGGCGTGCTGGTGCCTCCGGTCGGGTACCTGCAACGCCTTCGGGAAATTTGCGACGAGCATTCAATACTGCTCGTGCTGGATGAGGTCATCACCGGGTTCGGCCGCACCGGAAGCGCCTTTGCGGCCGACGCGTTCGATGTGCGGCCAGACGTCATCACCATGGCCAAGGCGCTGACCAACGGGGCGCAACCCATGGGGGCGGTGGCCGTCGACGACCAGATCTACCGGACGATCGTCGATGCGAAGCCGAAAGACACGGTGGAGTTTGCGCACGGCTACACCTTTTCCGCCCACCCGGCCGCCTGCGCCGCGGCGATTGCGACGTTGGAGATCTATCGCCGCGAGCGCATATTCGAACGTGCCGCCGCCCTGTCGGACTATTTTCTCGATGCCATGTTCTCCCTGCAGAACCTGCCGGCGGTCACCGACATTCGGGGCTACGGCATGCTGGCCGGCATCGATGTGCAACAGGACACCGTGCCGGGATTGCGCGGCCTGCGGCTGCAGCGGCGGTTGTTCGATGCGGGCCTGCATATCAAGACTACGGGGGATGCGGCCATCATCGCCCCGCCGCTGGTGGCGGAGCGAGAACATGTCGATGCCATACGCGCGATTCTGCATGACACGCTCAACGAAATCTGACGGGTTACGGTCATGACCGAAGCAACGCCAGACGTGCGCGTTCACCGGGGCCTGAAGGGCGTGCACTTCGACCGCTCACCAACCACCTACATCGATGGGCGGGCCGGGGAGTTGCGCTATTGGGGTTACTCGATTCACGATCTGGCGGAACACTCGACGTTCGAGGAAACGGCATATCTGCTGCTGCACGGGCAGCTTCCCGACAAGGAACAGCTCGAGATCTTCGACGCGCGGCTGAAGGCCGGCCGTCGGCTGCCGCAGCCGGTGCTCGACATCATCCGTCAGTGCCAGGGCGGTCATCCCATGGAGGTGCTGCGCACGGCAGTTTCTGCGCTCGGTGCGTTCGAGCCGGAAACCACGGGCACAGCCCAGGGCGTGCTCGAGAAAGGCATAAGGCTGACCTCTCAAGTGCCGGCGATCGTAGCGGCACACCACCGTATTCGATCGGGAGACTCTCCGGTCAGCGCCGACGACGGGCTGGGCCATGCGGCGAACTTTCTGTACATGCTCACCGGTGAGGCGCCGGGCGAAAACGCCGCAAGGCTGATGGACCTCGATTTCGTGCTGCATGCCGAGCACGGTTCCAACGCCTCGTCGTTCACGGCCCGAGTGGTCACGGGCACCGGCGCCGACCTGCACGCGGCAGTTACGGCGGCGGTCGCGGCGCTCTCCGGGCCGGCTCACGGCGGTGCTGCCGAGAACGTGATGCTGATGGCGCGGGAAATCGGCGAGCCCGCGCAAGCCGCCGCCTATGTGAAGGCCAAGCGCAAGAAACGGGAACCGATCATGGGTTTTGGGCACCGTGTGTATCGCGCCGAGGATCCGCGGGCGCGGCACCTGCGCGGCGGCGTCGAGCGCCTGTCGCAGGAAATGGGTGAGCCGCACTGGAACGAGATACTCAAAGCCGTGGTCGAAGCCATGCAACCCTACGCGCGCCTTGGCGTCAACGTGAACGTGGACTTTTATTCCGGAGTCATCTACCACCTGCTCGGCATCCCGCAGGATGTCTTCGTGCCGATCTTTGCCGTGGGGCGCGTGCCGGGATGGACGTTGCAGGTGCTGCAGCAGATGGACGGCAATATCCTGATTCGCCCGCTGCTCCAGTACAACGGCCCGGAGCTTCGCGCGTACCTGCCCATCGACGAGCGCTGACCCGGGCAGGCCATGGGCTTTCTGGATGGTTTTGTCAGGCGCGCGCAAAGCCTGAACCGCAGCGTTGTTTTTCCGGAGGGTGAAGAACCACGGGTGCTCGAAGCGGCCAGGCGGTTGCAGGACAGCGGCGTCGCCGACGTTACGTTGCTGGGCAACCGGGAGCCGGTGCGGGCATCGGCATCCGCGCACAACCTGTCGCTGGACGGGTTGAGGCTGATCGATCCCGCCGACTCCCCGATCCCGGAATCCTATGTCGATTTCTACCTGGCCAACCGCCCTGGCCGCAAGCACGCCGCGGTCGCCCGGGCGCTGCGCCGGCCCCTGTACTACGGCGCCATGATGGTCAGGGCGGGCGATGTGCACTGCATGGTGGCTGGCGCCCGGCAACCGACGCGGCGGGTGATCGAAGCCGCCCGGTTGTGCGTTGGCCTGGCCGATGGCTGCTCGGTCCCGTCGAGCTTCTTCGTCATGCTGGTTCCGGGCTGGAATGAGCCGCTGGTGTTTGCGGATTGCGCGGTGAACGTGCAGCCGAACTCAAGGGAGCTGGCCGAGATCGCCCTCGCTACCGCCGCAAGCGCCGGCAGGTTGCTGGCGCAAACGCCGCGCATCGCGCTGCTGTCCTTCTCGACCGGCAACAGCGCCGTTCACCCGCGCGTCGACAGGGTTGTCGAGGCGCTGAATATCGTTCGGCGCCGCGCTCCGGATTTGCTGGCCGGTGGCGACATCCAGGCAGATGCCGCGCTGGTGCCGGCAATCGCCAGTCAAAAGCTGGGCGGTGCCAGTCCTTTGGGGGGGGCGGCCAACGTTCTGATCTTTCCGGATCTCGATGCCGGCAACATCGCCTACAAGCTGGTTCAGCGACTTGCCGGGGCGACCGCCATCGGCCCGATTCTGCAGGGCTTCCGGTGTCCGCTGGCCGATCTCTCCCGGGGCGCCGAGGCGGACGAGATCATCGCCACCACGGTGGTAACGCTGTGCTTGTGATGCGCTGTTGTCCGGCGGCGGCAAGCCGGTTTCGAAGCCGGTCGACTTACCCCTGACGCAGCATCTCGGCGGCATCGATGCCCGCCACGCACTCAGGCGCTTTCATGGCATCGCGCCGGAACGGCTCGCCCAGTTCCTGGTTGACGACAACCTCGATCAGGGTGGTCACCCGTTGATTCTGGGCTTCGCATCCCTGGCGTATGGCCTCGGCCAACTGTTCCCGGGTGGTCACGATCACGCCCTTGAGACCGCAGGCCTCGGCGACGCGCGCGTAGCTCACGCCACGGTCGAGTTCAGTGCCGACAAAGTTGTTGTCGTACCAGAGAATGGTGTTGCGCTTTTCCGCACCCCATTGATAGTTTCGGAAAACCACCATGGTCACGCCAGGCCACTCTTCGCGCCCGATCGAACTCAACTCGTTCATGGAAATGCCGAACGCGCCGTCGCCGGCGAAGCCCACCACCGGCACGTCGGGACAGCCGATCTTGGCGCCCAGGATCGACGGGAAGCCGTACCCGCAGGGCCCGAACAGACCGGGCGCCAGGTACTTGCGGCCTTCCTCGAAGGTGGGGTAGGCATTGCCGACGGCGCAGTTGTTGCCGATGTCGCTGGAGATGATGGCATCCACCGGCAGCGCGGACTGCAGCACCCGCCAGGCCTGCCGGGCGGACATCAACTGCGGCTCCCGTTCGCGTGCGTCGGCGTTCCAGGTGGTTCCGGGGTCGTCTTCTTCATGGTCCAGGCTGGCGAGCATCTGTTGCCAGTCGCCCTTGGCCCTGTGGATGGCGAGCCTGCGCTGTTCGCGGCCGGCGTCACCGGCGCCGGGGGACAGCCTCTCGAGCAGTTGCTTCGCGACCAGCTTCGCATCGCCGCAGATGCCGACCGTCACCGGCTTGGTGAGCCCGATGCGGTCGGGGTTGATGTCGACCTGGATGATGCTCGCCTCGCTGGGCCAATAATCGATGCCATAGCCGGGCAGAGTGGAAAACGGATTCAAACGGGTCCCCAATGCCAGGACGACGTCAGCCTTGGCGATCAATTCCATGGCCGCCCTGGAGCCGTTGTATCCGAGCGGGCCGCAGGCCAGAGGGTGGCTGCCGGGAAAGCTGTCGTTGTGCTGATAGCCATTGCACACGGCCGCGTCCAGCCGTTCCGCCAGAGCCTGGCACTCGGCAATCGCATCGCCGATCACCACGCCCGCGCCCGACAGAATCACTGGAAATTCCGCGCTCGACAAGAGCGCCGCCGCCCTGGCAATGGCATCCGCCCCACCCGCCGGCCGCTCGAAGTGCACGATCTGTGGCAGTTCGATATCGATGACCTGGGTCCAGAAGTCCCTGGGCACGTTGATCTGCGCCGGCGCCGAACCACGCAGCGCCTTGGTAATGACCCGGTTCAAAACCTCGGCCATGCGTGTGGGGTCGCGAACCTCCTCCTGGTAGCACACCATGTCCTTGAACAGCGCCATCTGTTCCACTTCCTGGAATCCGCCCTGGTCCATGGTCTTGTTCGCTGCCTGGGGGGTCACCAGCAACATGGGCGTGTGGTTCCAGTAAGCGGTTTTGATTGGGGTAATGAAGTTGGTGATGCCGGGGCCGTTTTGCGCGATGGCCATGGCAATCTTGCCGGTCGCGCGCGTGTAGCCGTCGCAGATGAAGCCGCCGTTCGACTCGTGGGCGACGTCCCAGAACGTGATGCCCGCCTGGGGGAAAAGATCCGAGATCGGCATGAACGCGGATCCGATAATGCCGAACGCGTGCTCGATACCATGCATTTGCAGAACCTTCACAAAGGCTTCTTCGGTGTTCATCAGAGTCATGGGTTGATCGCTCTCCTTGGCCGGATGCGGACTATATATCGCATCCCGCGTCGTTGCAGCGTTGCCGGATGCGGGACCGCGTGGCTGTTCGATTGCCGCTTGCCGATTCAGTTGCACGAAAGTGCGCACATGTTCCGACGCTGCCCATCAGCACGGGTCGCAACGCGGCCATCGGCGGTTTTGCGCGCTCCCGAAGGGCGCGCCGCACAAGGCCTGTGGCGGTGTTGCGGCCCTTGCCAATAGGGCTCGATATTGGCTGCGGACCGCGCCTTGCCACAGACCTTGTGCGGCACGCTGAAAGGTAGCGTATTTGTGACACAGGACACTAGGCGCCTCGCCTGACGGCGAGGCGATCAAGTTGCTGCGCAACTTGCATACGTTGTTCCAGAATGCAACTCATCTGTACACACAAACGCCGCTCAAGGACTCTAGGCGCCTCGCCTGACGGCGAGGCGATCGAGAATGCTCACGCATTCTCCAAA
>CAZNFI010000054.1:16570-17219 GCA_964572185.1 uncultured Pseudomonadales bacterium | reverse complement strand
GGCGTTGCGGAACTTTGCTCAACTGTCAAGACGGGGCATCCTCAAGAACGCTAGGTAGGATACAGGCGCGGTTGTCGAGGCTGTGTGCATGAAAACGGGGCGGCTGCCTGTTCACATTCGAAAGTCGTACGTACGCTCTTTGGTCGCGCTTGCTGTTGTCGTGGCGCAGTGGGCGTTTGCGCCGGCAAACGCGGATGCCCTACGCACCGCCCGCGTGGCCCAGATGCCGGCGGCGTCGGACCCCCTGCGCGAAGGCTTCGTGCGTGTAATCAACCGCTCTCGGCATGCGGGCAGGGTCAGCATCGCCGCGATCGACGATGCCGGCATGCGCATCGATGCCGCCGTGCTCGACATGAGCGCCGGCCAGACCCTGCACTTCAACTCCGATGACCTCGAGGACGGCAATCCGGACAAGGGCCTGAGCGGCGGTACCGGGCCGGGAACCGGCGACTGGCGCCTGGAACTGCGTAGCGAGCTGGACATGGAAGTGCTGGCCTACATCCGCGCTGCCGACGGTTTTCTTACTGCCGTTCACGACGTCGTGGTGCGGGACGTGTACGGCCATCGGGTGGTGCTGTTCAACCCCGGCAGCAACATCAATCAGCAAAGCCTGTTGCGTCTGATCAATCCTGGGGATGCGCCGACGGCC
>CAZNFI010000054.1:0-16560 GCA_964572185.1 uncultured Pseudomonadales bacterium | reverse complement strand
CCGTGACCGTTTCGGCCACTGACGACGCGGGCATGGCCGCGGGCGAGGTGACAGTGACCTTGCCGGCAGGGGGCGCCCGCACGGTGTCGGCGGCGGAACTGGAATCCAAGGAGAATCGAAGCGACGCGGCGACCCGTGCGGCGATTGAAGGCGAACTCGGGGCAGGTGGCGGCAAGTGGCGATTGCTGGTGGCATCGGAAACCCCGGTCGTGGTGATGAGCCTGCTGCAGAGCCCGGGGGGGCACCTGTCCAACCTGTCCACGGCACCGTACCGGGCGGGGTCGGGTGGCGTGACCCGGCAGATGGCGGAGGACATCGAAGCAGGCGCCGCCATCGGTGCGCCGGTGACCGCCGACCTTGGCGTTGACGGCGAGCTTGCACATGTCCTGGAGGGCGCCGACGCGGCGTCGTTCGACATCGACAGCGCCACCGGCCAACTGCTTGCCCGGGAGGGGGCGACCTACGATTTCGAAACGCTGGCCGCGTACACGGTGGTTGTACGGGTGAGCGATGGGCAGGGAACAGCGTTACGCATTCCGGTGACGGTCGAGGTGACGGACGTGCGGGAGCCGCCGGAAGCGCCGGACCCGCCGGAGGTGGAGGGCGTCTCTTCGAGAAGCGTTCGCGTGACCTGGGCGGAGCCGGTGAACGAAGGTCCGCCGATCACCGACTACGATGTGGCGTACCGGCGGCCCGGAGCGGTCGAGTACACGGACGCGCAACACGACGGAGTGGAACGGCAGACGGAAATCACGCATCTGCGTTCGCGTACCGATTACCAATTCCGCGTGCGGGCGAGTAACGATGAGGGCATCGGCGCCTGGTCCGAGCCCACCCTGGGCCGCGCCCGAACCGGCGGTGGCGGCGGTGGGGTAGCAACCACGCCGCTACCACCGCCGCCACCACCGCCGCCACCCCAATCCGACAACGATCCACCGGCCTTTGTGGAAGGGGCTGAAGCGACCCGGGAGTTTCAGGAAAACAGCCCGGCCGACAGGGATATCGGAGCGCCGGTCGAGGCGACCGATGCCGATTCCGACCCGGTGACCTATCGTCTGGAAGGCGCGGACGCAGCCAGTTTTACGCTCGATGCGGAGACCGGCCAACTCCGGACCGTCGCCGGCGTGGATTACAACTTCGAAGCGAAAGACCGCTACGCCGTCGTGGTCGTCGCGGAGGATGGAAACGGAGGCGATGCATCGATCAGGGTGGCTGTCGAGCTCACCGACGAGGAAGGCGAAGCCCCCAAAGCGCCGGCCGCACCGCTTCTCACCGGTGCCACCACGACCAGCCTGACGATCGGCTGGACAGCACCGAAGAACAACGGCCCGCCGATTGCGGACTACATCATCGGTTACCGCGTACTGAACTCCGGGGCGTTTCTCGACTGGCCCCATACCGGCACGACGACAACCGCTACCATCAGCAGCCTCGCCCAATCGACCATCTACCAGGTGTTGATGCGCGCGACCAACGACGAGGGTACGAGCGAGTACTCGCCGCGGATGCTTGCGACCACGCGGGCGCCGCATTCGGCCGAACCCGTCTATGTTCGCGACAGTTCCCGCGAAGAACAACAGGGCGGCGCGAGCGGCATTCCGGTCACGCTGATCGACAGCGGATTCGGCCCCGACCAGCACGGCGGCAGGGTCACGGCAACATTCATGGACACGATTGCCGACGCCAATGACATCCTGTATACGCAGACGGACGGGAGCCGGACCTACCGGCTCGAAGGGCTGCTGTTCACGGGCTACAGCGACTACCTGGTTACGGGTTACATGCGCCACGCGCTCGCTTACCAGGACGGAATCGTCTGGACCGCTTCCGACCAGACCACGCACTACCGGCCGGGCGACTTCGACTGGTTTGTCGAGGACGGAAGACCGTTCAAGAAAACCGCCAAGACGTTCGCCACCTGGATGAACGATCGCAACGTGTTGTTCGTTTCCTCATTGGAGAACCTCACCGCACGGCAGATGGGGTCCTCCCTCGAGGCGGTTTACTGCGACGACTTCCATGCCGGCGGTTTCGATGGGCGGGGATGGATACCGCTTTGCGGGGAAATCGACGACTACATTGCCCATTCCGGTGTCGGGCAGCGCAACACGGTGTTTGCCGGCGGTATCGATCGCGGTGTGGCCGGTGCCGCGATCCGGGATGGCGGGGTGTTCGCCGCCAACAGCATTTTTGTCGAGTCGCCGGATGGCTCGACGTCCCACGCCACGGCTGTGCTGGCGGCCTACGCCAGTGCGATGAAGGCGGCCAATCCCACCTGGGGCGCAGCGAAGCAGCGCACCGAACTGTTGCGCGTCGCCCGGCAGCAGGAATACGACTTCATCACGGGTTCGACGAACGACGTTGGCTCCCTGGTCACGGAGCGGCGCAACATCCGTGTGATTCTCCCGGCCTTTGCCCCGGGAACCGGCAACGGGTTTCCCGAGTTCTCGAGCTCGGAGACCTTCTCGGCCGTCGAGAATCAGACGGCCGTCGGTACGGTCGTGGCGGCCGACAGCGATGGCGATGACACCGTTACCGGCTACGAGGTTTTCGGTGGCGCCGATTCCGCGCAGTTCGAGATTTCCAGTTCCGGCGTGCTGCAGTTCACAACGGCCCCGGATTACGAGAACCCCACCGACCTCGACGGCACGCATCCCGACAGCAAGGCGGGTGACAACGACTACGTGGTGGTGGTTCAGGCGAGCAGTGGAACCGGCAATCGGCTGTTGACCGCCCAGCAGCGGATTACGGTCACCGTTACGGACGAAAGTGACTGAACCGCAAGCATGCGGCGAGGTGCTCGGGGAGCGGCTATCGGGTAATCAGGCCGGGAATCGGGGAATACGCTATTGCAGCAGCCTAGAATCCTTGAGCGGCGTTTGTGTGTACAGATGAGTTGCATTCCGGAACAACGTATCCAAGTTGCGGAGCAACTTGATCGCCTCGCCGCCAGGCGAGGCGCCTAGAGGATCTTCCCTTGTAGCGACGCGGGCAACAGGACACTGGGCGATACGGCTACCACACCAGGTGGAAACGGCTCTGCCGCCGGAACACCCAGTGCCGGGCTCCGTCGGAGTCGAGGTAGGCTTCCTCTTCCTGGCGGCAACTGGCCGGTTTGCCGCCCCACTCCGGGATGGGGGTGGTCGCCTGAAGTTCGATGGAGTGCCAGGTGGAAGGCAGCAGCAGCGCATCGCCGCGCACCGGCACCCCCTCCTGGCCGTCCCAGCGGCCGATGAGCGGCCCGGCGCCGTGTCCGTGATCGCCGATGGGGTGTGTGTAAACGGTGCCGTCGATGCCGGCGTCCCGCATTTCGCCCAGCGTGTTGGCCAGGATTGCGTTTCCGGTCAGGCCGGGTTGCATGTGCCGCAGCAGCATGTCCTGCAGCCGGTTTGAATTGGCCAGGCACTGGCGCAGGCCTGCCGGTGCCTCGAGTTCCCCTGCGCGCAGCACATAGCCGAGGTGCTGGGTGTCGGTGTGCAGGTTGAGCGCAACCACGCCGTAGTCGGTCCACAGCAGATCGCCACGTTCAATCGTCACCGGACCGTCGGCGGGTACCTCGCCCGCTCGCTGCACGTCCACGTTGGGCTGGAACCAGGTGGTGTAGCCGAGCCCCCGCAGGCGTTCGAGCATCCACCACTCCACGTCCTCGACGCTGGTTTTGCCGGGCGTGATCACGGCATTGGAAAACGCTTCCGAGATGATCGCGTGCACCGTCTCCTGGATCTTCCGGTAGCGCGGCAGCATTTCCGGAATGCGCAGGGCGATGTAGTTCATGGCCAGGCGCGGTTCGCGCTTGACGCGCCCGAGCAGTTGCGGCCCCAGTGCCGCCTCCAGGGCTTCGCGCTCGCCGGCGTGCAATCCGTCCGCAAATGCCCACTCGCTGTCGATGTTGAGCACGATGTTCTCCGGGTCGCGCGCCTCGACCAGTTCGCGAAACAGCCGCCATTGCTCGTTGCCGACCAGTTCCGCCGTTGGCTGGGTTGGGGCCGGTCGGGTGGACCGGTAGGCCTCGAAAAGCCCGCCCTGGCTGGTGCCGCCCAAAGCCAGGCGTTCGACGGTGCCGTCCTCGCGGCGGGTGAATACATATATGGAGCGCCGGCGCGCGGCGTAGGTGGTGGGCGAGGTGATCGACCAGAATACCGGATCTTCCGCATATTCGCGCATCGACAGAATCCACATGCGCACGTCGTAGGCTGCCATCAGCCGCGGCAGCACACGCTCGAGGCGCAGCTTCAGCCACTGTTGCCGCTGCTCGGCCTGCTGCCGCTGGGTAGGCAGGGGATGTATGCGGGCCGGTGCATCGGCGGGGATGTAGACGGGCTTCTGGGCAGCCAACTGGCCGGTTGCGGCGCATGCCATTGCCGCTAGCAGCAGCGCCGCGCCGCTGGCGGTACGCCGCGTCAGGCCACCTGACAGCGAGCTGCAGCTCTGTACTGATCGGCCATGCGTGCGTCGCCGCCCGCAAGGCGTTCCAGGGGATCGACGGTTGAACATCGGCACGATGGCGCACCGCAACGGGCGCCTCCTGTCCTGACACCGCCCGGAGTTTGCCACAGACCCGGTGCGGCACGCTGCAGGCACGGGCGCATTCCGGACAGCGCACGAGCGGCGGCGGCGCCACGGTTGCGCCTGCACAGGCGGTGTGGCGGCCTTCTCGCGGCGGCGCGTGGCCGTATAGAGCGGCGCATCGCCGCCTGCTATGCTCGCCGCCTCATCGAGAATCGAGGGCCCTGCATGCAGTCGGTGTTCATCGTGCTGCTCGGCATCGCCGGCATGAGCTTCGGCTGGTTCGTGTATTCCCGGTTCATCGCCACCCGTATCTTTCGCCTCGATGCGGATTTCGTCACCCCGGCGCACGAGTTCAACGATGGCGTCGACTTCGTGCCCACCAACCGATACGTGCTGTGGGGCCATCACTTCACCTCGGTGGCGGGAGCGGCGCCGATCGTCGGCCCGGCGATCGCCGTGTACTGGGGCTGGGCGCCGGCGGTTGCCTGGGTGGTTCTGGGCACGGTGTTTTTCGCCGGGGTGCACGACTTCGGTGCGCTGTGGGCCAGCAACCGGCACAAGGCGCGCTCCATCGGCGCGCTGTCCGAGTCGGTGGTCGGGGCGCGCACGCGCAAGCTGTACATGGTGGTGGTGTTCCTGCTGCTGCTGATGGTCAATTCCGTGTTCGGCGTCATCATTGCCCGGGCCTTCGTGAACACGCCGAGTGCCGTTTTCCCCGCCTGGGCGGCCATTGTGGTGGCGCTGGCGATCGGGCAACTGCTGCATCGCCGGTTCAACCTGATCGCGCTGTGTATCGGTGGCGTCACCGCCCTGTACCTGTCCATATTCATCGGCGAGCGCATGCCGCTGGAGTTGCCGGAGATGTTCGGTCTCGCTCCCCAGGCCAACTGGATCCTGATCCTGTTCCTGTATGCGGGGGTGGCATCCATGCTGCCGGTGTGGGTGCTGCTGCAGCCCCGGGACTTCATCAACGGTGTGCAATTGTTTCTGGGCCTGGGCCTGCTGTACGGCGCGGTCTTTCTGGTCATGCCGGATATCTCGGCGCCCGCGTTCAACAACCGGCTGGGGGACAGCGCGCCATCGATCGTTCCGCTGCTGTTCGTCACCATTGCCTGTGGTGCGGTGTCGGGGTTTCACGGCATCGTCGCTTCCGGCACCAGTTCAAAGCAACTCGACAGGGAACCGGACGCCCGCTTCGTCGGTTACCTGGCCGCCATCGGCGAAGGGTCGCTGGCGCTGATCACCATCGTCGCGGTCACCGGCGTGACCCTGGCCGCCACCAGCGAGGAGTGGTATGCCCTGTATGGCGAGTTCGGCAAGGCGGGGGCCGCCTCGTTCATCCAGGGCGGCGCCAGCCTGATCGGTTCCGGCTGGGGGATTCCACAGGGCGTTGCCCAGACGCTGCTCGCCACCATGGTGGTGCTGTTCGCCGGCACCACCATGGACTCGGGGGTGCGCCTGCAGCGTTACATCATCCAGGAGTGGGGGGAGATCTATCGAATTCCGGTGCTGGGGAACAACGTGCTGGCAACCATTGTGGCGGTCGGCACCTGCCTGTTGCTGGCCTTTGGCGCGAGTGGGGCTTCCGGTGCCGGGGGCCTGGTCTTATGGCCGCTGTTCGGTTCGACCAATCAGCTGCTCGCCGGGCTGACCCTGCTGGTAATCAGCGTCATGCTGATGAAGCTGGGCCGCCCGGCCTGGTACACCCTGGCGCCGATGCTGTTCGTGCTCACCATGTCGTTCGCGGCCGGGCTGGTCACGGTGAATCAGTTGTTTGGCGCCGGCAACTACCTGCTGGTGGGCCTCGGCATCGTTGTATTGGGCACCAGCGTCCTGGTGATGCTCGAGGCGGCTTCGGTCATTATCGGCCTGCGTAACGGGGAACTCGGGAATGTCCCACCCATGCCGGCTGCGGAACGGCCCGCGGTGTCCGGGCCCGATTCGGCGGATGGGCGCTGATCTGGAACGGTCGCCGGGCATGACCAACGGCTGTCGCGGCCGGGCGCCGTCGAAGGTGTTGCCCGCCGGGGGCTGGCGTGGTCGCCGGCCGGATGCGCGGAACGGCTTGCTGAGCGCCATGGCAGGGCGCCTGGTTTGCCTGGTTTTGCTGACGGTGACGGTCGGCTGCTCGCAAGCCCCCGAACAAGCCGATGCGCGTGAATTCGATGCGCCGGCCGAGCGTGCCCCGGCCGGCCTCGCGAGGCTGCCTGCGGCAGAGGTCGAGCCCGGCACCATGGCGCCACAGGCCCTGGCGGCAGCCTTTGCCGGCCTCGGTGTCGGGGGGGCGCGGGTCGAGTTGATCGAGGACGGTGGCGATGCGGTGCTGCTGGTGTGCGTTGCCCTGGATGATTTCGAACCGGTGCTTGTCGGCGGACGTCGAGGCGGGGTTACCGCGGCGGCGGCGCTTGCAGAGGCGCAGGTGGTGGTTGGCAGCGGCTTCGTCTCCCATGTGAGTTCCCTGTCGCCGGTCGGCCTGCTGCAGATCGACGGTGAAGTGCTGAGCGAGTTGCAGCCCTACGGCTATACCCGGGTGCTCGGCATGCGGCCCGATGCGCTGGGTGTTCTGGGACATCGGGAATTTCACCGGGGCATGTACCATTCGGCCATGCAACTCGGCCCGGGAGTGGTCGAGCAGGGTCGACTGGATATTTCGGAGCGGGACCTCGAGCGTCCACGCTACCTGCGCGCTTTTCTCGCCACCTGCGGACCAACCGCGGTGGCCGGCGTGTCGTTGCGCCCGATGCACCTGTATACACTGGGACGGCGGCTGCTGGCCTTTTTCGGGCAGGCTGGGCTGGATTGCGACGAGGTGGTGAACCTGGCAGGAGACCGGGAGGCGGTACTGGCGATGGCGGCGCCCGAACAAGACCGCTACGCGTACTTCGGGCACCCCGCAACGGCCAAGGCCGCCCTGGTGGGCTTCAAGCGGCGACACTAGGAATTCGGCTCATTCGGGAGCGAACCCAGCGCCGACGCGGAAAGCCGGCCGCCATTGTGCAACGCTCGGTTGGCCTGTGCGCAGACCCTGAACCCACGCCTGAGCGCACGCATCCGGCGCGGTGCGTGCCCGGCGAGTTGGCGGCTGCATTGCGGAGCCAGCCGCCCCCGCCTGATCACTCAGTACGTACGGAGGGCGGCGTTACCACGCCGCCCGCGAGCGAGTGTTCAGCCGCTGTGCGGCTGGACGTTATTCGCTCTTGACGCGATTCCAGACTCGAAGTGCCAGAATCGCACCCACCGCACCGTACAGAGCAGTGCTCTGGTGATCCAGGATGGCGTCCAGGTAGCCGCCGACCGCCGGGATGTTGGATAGCACATCGGCACCTGCCGCGGCTCCAACAGCGATCGTAACAGCCAGGAAACCCGTTGCGTCTTCCGCGTCAACTGCCATCACGCCGTACACCAGGCCAAGAATGACCAGGAGTAGCGGCAGCAGGTTGTTCGGAACTGCACCAGGCGCCACACCCTCTATGATGGACGCTAGAGCAGCCAGACCAACGATTATTCTTGTCGCCATTTTCCTTCCCCCTCAATCGAAAGTGAGTACCCTACGCACACAATCGACCGCAAGCCCGCTAACGGGCCTGAAGCCTCTGCGGTGCTAGGTCTACTATAGCCATCGTGTACGGGAAATCAAACGATCTTTTCTGGATCTTTTCTGGATGCTTGACAAGCCCCGCAAACGCTGTTCCGCGCCCGGCTCCGGGGCTGCCAGAGTCGGCGCGGGCTGCTCGTTGCGCGCGCCGGGCGCGGGTCAGACCTTGCCGGAAATCACCAGGTCGACGAGGAACGGCGCGCCGCTTTCCAGCCCCCTGCGAATGGCCGGCTGCACCTGTTCGGGTTCGCTGACCTGTACACCGTCGACGCCCATGCCCCGGGCCATTTCCACGAACCCGAGCACCGGGTCGGTGAGGTCCATGTGCGGATAGGGTCGGTTGGAGCGGGCATCGAAGCGGGTGCGGTAGATGTCCATATTGTGTTTGAGTACCCGATACTCCCGATTGGAGAGAATCACGAAGACGATGGGCAGGCGGTGGTGGGCGGCGGTCCAGAGCGCCTGAATGCTGTACATGGCGGAACCGTCGCCGCTCAGGGCAAGCACCGGCCGGCCCGGGTGGGCGACCTGGGTTCCGATGGCCCCGGCGATGCCCTGGCCAATGCCGCCGCCGCGCCCACCGTAGTAGTCTCCCGGCCGACGAAAATTGAAGTGCTCCCAGACCTCCAGCGATGCCGTTATGGACTCGTCCGCCACCACGACGTCTTCCGGCGCGGCCTGGGCCACCTCATGCAGGGCGCGAGCCGGCGTCATTGGCCGGCTGTCCCAGAGTTTTTGCAGACGGGCCTGAACGGCATCGTGCTCGGCGGCCTTCCCGGCGGCCAGCGCGGCGTTGCGGGCTGCTGCCGCACTGGCTAACGCACCGCCTCCGCGTGCCGCCAACTCCTGCTGCAGGAATTCGAGCGTTCCCGTCAGGCCCCCGGTCATTTCAACGTCTGCGGGGTCGTTGAAGGCCAGTTGCTCCGGGTTGCTCTGCAATTCGATGACCCCGGCGCCGGCCGGCAGCGGACTGCCGCCGTCGTACCAGAGTTCATCGAAGCAGAAACCGCCGAGCACGAAAATGAGATCACGGTCGGCAAGGGTGTGGCGAACGCCGGCGGCCTCCAGAGGGGTGCGTCCCCGGTAATTGGGGTGGCGGCTCGGAAAGATCACCTGAGCGCGCAGGCCCGTCTGCCACACCGGGGCGCCCAGGGTTTCGGCGAAGGAAATCAGGGCATCCGATGCCCCGGCAGGCGCAATGTCGTCGCCGGCCACGATGGCGGGCGCGTCGGCCTCCAGCAGCAACCGCAGGGCCTCGTCCAGGTGCTGGCTGCCGGGCAGCGCGTCCGGTTGCGCCCGGCCGGCGGCCGTATCGGTGACGGTGGTTGTGCCTTCCATTATGTTGACGGGCAGCGAAACGAATACCGGCCCCGCCGGCGGGCGCCGGGCAATCTGGAATGCCCGGCGCAGCATGGGCGCCACTTCGTCGGGGCTTTGCGGTTCGGCGCTCCACTTGGTAACGGGTGCCGCCATCGCCACCAGGTCGTGGCCGAGCAGCGGCTCGCGCAGACGCAGGCGCGTGTCCTGCTGGCCGGCGGTAACCAGCATGGGAGCATGGGTTTTCAATGCCCCGTACATCATGCCGATGGCATTGCCGAGCCCGGGCGCCACATGCAGGTTGACTACCGGAACCTTGCCGGTGGCTTGTGCATAGTAGTTGGCCGCGCCCACCGCCACGCCTTCGTGCAGCACCACGTAGTAGCCGATGCCGGGATAATCGGCGAGGCGGTCGAGCAGGGAGTTTTCCGTGGTGCCGGGGTTGCCGAAGATGCTGTCCACGCCGTGCGCGACCAGACTCTCCATGAAAACCTGCTGTGCCCGCATGCGGTTGTCTCCCCCAGGATGACCTGGCTGTTGTCGAGCCGATTAGTAGAGCACAGCAGGGCGGCGCTTGAAAAACCGGTGAATCGGGGTAGCGTTGCGGCCCTCGAAGAATGTTCGCAACGACCGAGTAGAGAATCTGCCTGCCGGGCGGCAATACCCGCCGTGCAGGCCGATATCATCAGGACGCCAGCCAATATGACCCATGCCAGCACCAGCACCCGCTTCGAAGGATTCGGCGAATCGACCGTTCGCTTTCTGGAAGACCTGGAAGACAACAACAACCGCGCCTGGTTCCAGGAGCACAAGCACCGTTACGACAGCGAAGTGCTGGAACCGGCACTGGCTTTCATTTCCGCCGTGGGGCCGTTGCTGGCGGGGGTGTCGGAGTGCTTCACCGCCGTTCCCGGGCGGGTTGGCGGTTCACTGATGCGCGTCTACCGCGACACCCGCTTCAGCCGTGACAAGACGCCCTACAAGACCAACATCGGCATTCAGTTTCGCCACGAGCAAGGCAAGGACGTGCATGCGCCGGGCTACTACCTGCACATCGAGTCCACCGGGTGTTTTCTGGGCGCGGGCATGTGGCGTCCCGAGTCGTCGGCGCTCAAGTCTATCCGCGAGCGCATCGTCAATCACCCGGAGGCCTGGCGCAAGGTGCTTCGGTCGCGCCGGTTCCGGCGCGAATTCTCCCTGGGCGGCACTGCCCTGACGCGCCCGCCTCGCGGCTACGCCGCCGACCTGCCGCACATCGAGGACCTGAAGCGCAAGGACTTCATCGGTGTGAGCGACTTTTCCATCGAGCGCGCCGCAGAGGCCGGATTTCCGAACGAAGTGGTAGAGCGCTTTGCCTGCGCCACGCCCCTGATGCAGTTTCTGTGTACGGCGGTCGGGGTGGAATTCTGATGCTGACCTTTGCGGAAGAAATTCTGGTGCTGCTGCTCGATGAAAAGAAAGGCACCTTTTTGCCGCTCACCCGGCACACCCTGGACCACGCGCTGGTAGGGGCGGTGCTGATGGACCTGGCATTTGCCGGACGCATCGATACCGATGCGACCCGGTTGATGGTGGTCGACCCCGGCGCAACCGGCACGCCCATGCTCGACGGCGTGCTCGAACGCATCGTCGATGGCAAGCGGGGGCAGCCGGCAGTGCACTGGCTCGAGGCCCTGTCCGGTGAGCCGGCAGCCGCCATCCGTGAACAGGCCCTGCATAGCCTGGTGCAGCGGGGCATCATCGAGCGTCGTGACGAGAAGATACTGTGGGTGTTCCGCACCCGGCGTTATCCGCTCATCAATGGCAGGAGCGTGCGCGAGGCCAAGTTGCGAATCTCCGAGTTGCTGTATTCCGACCGCATTCCCGACCCCCGGGACATCGCCTTGATCTGCCTTGCGGATGCCTGTGGCGTGCTGCCGAGCGTGTTCGAGGAAGACGAGATCGAGCGCGGCATGCCGCGTCTCCGGCAACTGCGCAAGATGGACCTGATCGGCCGCGAGTTGGTCGGGCTGATCGCAACCTGGAAACTTGGCCTGATCGACTCCGGCGACGGGTAGGTCGCCGCGGCCCGCCCGGTCTGCGCCGGTGGCGGCTGCATTGTCAGCCGCTCTGGCCGGGTCTCTGGTACTGGCGCGGTTCTGTGCAGCGGCTTGACGTCCGGTTGTACCGAGCGTCTCGCGGTTTCAGTTCGTCAATTCGGGCAGTTCCGCGAAGTGGCTCAGCGCCTCGGGATTGGCCAGGGCCGCGGTATTCCTGACGGTGCGCCCGTGGATGACATCGCGAACGGCCAGCTCGGCAATCTTGCCGCTCATGGTCCTGGGCACGTCGGGCACGGCGATGATCTTGCGGGGAACGTGGCGCGGCGAAGCATGGGTGCGGATGGCGCCCTTGATTCTGCGCTGCAGGCCCGTGCTCATCGACAGCCCCGGCCGCAGCACAACGAACAGCACCACACGGGTGTCGCCGTCCCAGTCCTGGCCGACGCAGACCGCATCGATGACCTCGTCGATGCGCTCGATCTGCCGGTAGATCTCGGCGGTGCCGATGCGCACGCCGCCTGGGTTCAACACGGCATCGCTGCGCCCATGCACGATGAAACCGTCGTGTTCGGTGACCTCCGCGAAATCGCCCTGTGCCCAGACATTGGGAAACTTCTCGAAATAGGCGGCGTGGAACCTCGCATCGCCTGGATCGCGCCAGAAGCCGGTGGGACAGGACGGGAACGGCACCGTGCAGACCAGCTCGCCCTTTTCGCCGCGTAGCGGGCGACCCGCATCGTCCCAGACATCGGCGGCCATGCCGAGCCCCCTGCACTGCAGTTCGCCCTCGTAGACGGGCAGGTTCGGGTTGCCGAGCAGGAAACAGGAGACCAGGTCGGTGCCGCCGGTCATGGAAACCAGGTGCAGGTTCTGCTTGACGTCCCGGTAGACGTAGCGGAACCCCTCATGGGTCAGGGTGGAACCGGTGGAGAGCAGGGCGCGCAGGCTGGAGAGATCGTGGCTGCCGCGGGGTTTGAGGCCGCTCTTGTCGATGGCGGAGAGGTACCTGGCGCTGACGCCGAGCACGGTGACGCCTTCCCGTTCGACAATGTCCCAGAGCGCACCCGGGCCCGGGCGGAACGGCGAGCCGTCGTAGAGCACCACCGTGCAGCCGGTGGCCAGGGCGCTGACCAGCCAGTTCCACATCATCCAGCCGCAGGTGGTATAGAAGAACAGCTTGTCGTCGCGGCCGAGGCCGACGTGCAACTGGTGTTCCTTCAGGTGCTGCAGCAGGGTGCCGCCGACGCCGTGCACGATGCACTTGGGCTTGCCGGTGGTGCCGGAGGAGTAAAGGATGTACAGGGGGTGGTTGAAGTCGACCTGGGTGAATGCCGATGCTTGCGTGGGTTCCTCGGCGCCGGCCGGTACAGCGCTGGATTGGGGTGCTTCCGGTACGTTGACCAGGTCGTCGAACGCCAGGCCAGGGCCGGGCTCGGCCCCGGTAACGGTAACCCGGACGACTGTCTCGATGGACGGCACCCGCCCGACTACGGCAGACACTTTTTCCCGAATGTCGATGGCCCTGCCGTTGTAGTGGTAGCCGTCGCAGGCGAACAGCAGCCGGGGTTCGATCTGGCCGAACCGGTCGAGCGCGCCGTCGGCGCCGAAGTCCGGGGAGCACGACGACCACACGGCGCCGAGCGACGTGCTGGCCAGCATGGCGACCACCGCCTCGATGGTATTGGGCAGCCAGCCGGCAACCCGGTCTCCGGAGCCGATCCCTAACCCGGCCAGCCTGGCCGCGAGCTTCATCGATTGCCGGTGCAGTTCCGCGAAACTGATTTGCCGGCGTGTGCCGGTTTCCAGGTAGCTGACCAGGGCTGTGCGGTCATCGCGGAAGCGCAACAGGTTCTCGGCGTAGTTGAGGCGGGCGCCATCAAACCAGGTGGCGCCGGGAAAGCGATCGAGGTCGGTTACCGGCGCCTCGGCCGTGCGGCTGGCGCGCACGCCGGTGAAACTCCATACCTCCTGCCAGAAGGAGCCCGGCTCTTCGATGGACCAGGCGTGCAGGTCTGCATAGGTTGCGAACCGCCGACCGCTGGCCGCCTCAGCCCGGTGCGTGAAGCGGGTCAGGTTGGAGGCGGCGATGCGCGCCGCCCCGGGTTGCCACAGGGGTTCGCTCACGAGCGCATGGAACGGAAACAGTCGCGCAACTCGGTGACGAACAGTTCCGGTTGCTCGAAGGCGGCGAAGTGGCCGCCCCGGTCGAGTTCGTTCCAATGGATGATGTTGGTGAAGCGCTTTTCAGCCCAGCGCCGCGAGCAGGGAAACACCTCCTTGGGAAAGATGCTGCAACCGGTGGGGGTCGGGATTTCGTCGTCGCGCCGTCCGCCAAAGCTCTCCCAGTACAGGCGCGCCGAGGAGGCGCCGGAGCGGGTCAGCCAGTAGAGCATGACGTTGTCCAGCATCTCATCGCGGGTGAGGGCGTTCTCGGGGTGGCCATTGCAATCGGTCCAGCGCCAGAACTTCTCCAGGATCCACGCCATCTGGCCCACTGGCGAGTCCACCAGGCCGTAGCCCAGGGTCTGCGGGCGCGTGCTCTGCTGCTTGGAGTAGCCGGAATCCCAGTCCTGGTAGTACTGCATTCTTTCCAGTGCGTACGTTTCCAGGGGCGAGAGGTCGCCCATGGTGTCCGGGTCCGGGGGCGCGATCACCATGTTCAGGTGGATGGCGGCGCAGTGGTCAGGATCGCGCGGCCCGATATTGGAGGTCACCAGCGCGCCCCAGTCGCCGCCCTGGGCGACGTAGCGGCCGTAGCCGAGGCGGGCCATAAGCTGCGCCCAGGCATCGGCGATCTTCTCGACCCCCCACCCGGGTTCCGTCGGCTTGCCGGAAAAGCCGTAACCGGGCAGTGCCGGGCAGACCAGGTGAAACGCATCCCGCGCCTCGCCGCCATGCAGCTCGGGCCGGGTCAGCGGGCCGATCACTTTCAGGAACTCCACAATGGACCCGGGCCAGCCGTGGGTCATCACCAGGGGCAGGGCGCTCTCGTGCGGCGAGCGCACGTGCAGGAAGTGAATGTCCAGCCCATCGAGTGCCGTGGTGAACTGGTCAAAGGCATTGATGCGCGCTTCGGCGCGGCGCCAGTCGTAGGCGTTCAGCCAGTAGTCGGCGACTTCGCGAACGTAGGCAAGCGGTATGCCCTGGGACCAGTCGTCGGGCGTTTCCTTCTCCGGCCAGCGGGTGTTGGCAAGGCGGGATCGCAGATCGTCGAGTTGCTGGTTTGCGATGTCGATTCGAAACGGCTTGATGTCGCTCATGCGGGGCCTCCGGTGCGGTGCGCGCGTATGAAAACAGGAAAGGGGAGATTTAGGAAGGATGGGGGTGTGTAACCGTTGCGCGTGCCAGGCGGTCTGCCGTTGGGTACGCACCGCGGTAGCGCGACCCCGTGGATGCCTGGGCGAACCGCCTGGCAGCGGGGGCGCGTGGTCTGATCGCGCCGCCGTCCAACTGGCTGCAAAAGCGGCAGAGGGTGGTCGCGAACGCGGCTCACTGACCGTACCGACGCCGCTCAAGACACTCAGGGTGTAGACTTCTGGGAAATGTGGCGTTCGATCGACAGGTATACCGGCCCCGTGCCTCGGTGCGACCCGGCTGCAACCGGAACCTGGTCTGCTGTCCCCGCTGTTCAACGGGCAGCCCGTGGCAGGCGACGGGCCGGGCTGGCGGTCGTGCTGGTGGCGGGCCTGGCACTGACCCTGTCGTGCGCTCAAGGCGAGGAAACGGCTGTGGACGCACTTCAGGCTCGATTGATCGACCAGATCGTTTCGGATACCCAGGAAACCCGGGGTTACACGGGGCGGGCGGCACTGAGCGAGGCAGTCATCAAGGCCATGCGCACCGTTCCCCGGCATGAGTTTGTCGGCCGCCACGGTCTGCTGGCCGCCTATGCCAACCGCCCGCTGCCCATCGGCCACGGGCAGACGATTTCACAGCCGTTCATCGTGGCGCTGATGACCGACCTCATGGAGCCGAAGGCCGACCACAGGGTGTTGGAGATCGGTACCGGGTCTGGCTACCAGGCGGCGGTGCTCTCTGTTCTGGTTGACTCCGTCTACACGATGGAGATCATCCCTGCGCTCGCTGAAAGCGCGGCCGAACGGCTTGAGCAAATGGGCTACGACAACGTTCATGTCAGGGCTGGCGATGGCTACTTCGGCTGGCCCGAGGCTGCGCCCTTCGACAGCATCATGCTCACGGCGGTGGGCCCGGACGTACCGGAGGATCTGGTGGCGCAACTCAAGCCGGGCGGACGCATGGTGTTGCCCGTTGGGACGCAATACACGGCGCAGCACCTGACCGTCGTCACCAAGCTGGCCGATGGGAGTTACACCACGCGCAAGGTACTGCCGGTGGCGTTCGTGCCGCTGACGGGCGACCGCTGACGTCGGCCGGGCTGTATCTCGCACATTAAAGAAACCCCGCCCGAAGGCGGGGTTTCCAAATTCAGGATTTCGGTTGGCGCTTTCAGGGCGAACCCTTTTGGCGCCGGCCTAGTCCTCCCGAACCCCCCTGGTTCCGTGTTGCCCGGCCCGAGGGCCAGGACGCCTTGCCCGGAGGCTTGGCGGGAAGCCCGGAGGCTTCCCGGATCCTTGAGATCCGGCGAACCGCGAAGGCGAACCTTTGCCGTTCGTTTGCGGCCGGTTGGCATTGTGGCTGCCCGAAGGCTGCCGGCGCTTCCCGACCGCGAGGCTGCGTCTGGTTACGGACGTCTCCGCTACCCGGCAACCCCGACTCTGCGAGCCGTTCTTTTACGACGCCTTGCTACGTCGCCCCCGTTCGCGCGGCCTGCGCTCGCGGAAGAGCCGGATGCCCGTTGCGAATCTGCCCCTGCGCGGAGGTTTCGACCCGCCCCCGCTCGCGCGGGATCGACCACCCTTGAGCCACCTTAGCCCCGGTGACCCTGGCCTTGGCTTTAAGGCCCTGGGTTCGAACGCCGCGTTGGCCCGCCGTCTCCAGCCAGCCTGCCTTGTTCGACCGTGAGTACCAGCCTATCAAGCACCTTCGGCTTTGCCCAATGAAAGGTACGCAACTTGCGGTGGATAAGTGCGCCGTATGTTGTGGGCAAGTCGACCGGCACGGTGGATAGACGTGTGGATA
>CAZNFI010000053.1:0-17255 GCA_964572185.1 uncultured Pseudomonadales bacterium | reverse complement strand
CCACCGAAGAGCGCCTGGCAGACCTCGAGGACCCGTTCAGCGTGTTCCGCTGCCGCGGCATCATGAACTGCGTGAACGTCTGCCCGAAGGATCTCAACCCCACCCGGGCCATCGGCAAGATCCGCACCATGATGCTCTCGCAGAGCACCTGAGCGGCTCCCCCGAGGCAAACGGCGGCAAGGCGACCCGGCCACTGATGACCGCACACATAGAGACCAGGCGCACCCATGGCTGAATCCGAACTCGAACGCATGCGCCGCAGCTCGCACCTTGCGGGCGCCAATGCCGCTTATATCGAGGCGATGTACGAGGAATACCTGGCCGGCGGCGCAGAACTGCCCGCGCAGTGGGAGCGCTATTTCGGCGACTTGCCGCCACTGCGGGGCGACAACGGCGACCCGGCCGTCGAGGTGCCCCACAGCGGCATCGTGCAGCATTTCGAGCGCATCGGCCGCAACCGGCTCAAGGCGCGCCCGGAGCGGCAGAGCGCCGCGGTGGAGAGCGAGCACGAGCGCAAGCAGATGCGCGTGCTGGAACTCATCTCCGCCTACCGGCACCGGGGCCACAAGAAGGCGGACATCGATCCCCTGGGCCTCATGGAGCGGCCGGAAATGCCGGTGCTTGACCTGGCCTACCACAACCTGTCCGTGGCGGAACTCGAAGAGATCTTCGATACCGGTTCGCTTGGCTACCACGACGGCAACGCCAAGCTGCGCGAGATCGTCGAGACCCTGGAGATGACCTACTGCGGCAGCATAGGCGCCGAGTACATGCACATCGTGCAGGCCGACGAGCAGATGTGGGTGCAGAACCGCCTGGAACGGGAGCGGTCGAAAGCGCCCCTGTCCGCCGCCGAGAAACGCCGCATCCTCGAGCGGCTGACCGCTGCGGAAGGCCTGGAAAAATACCTGCACGGGCGGTATCCGGGCACCAAGCGCTTCGGCCTGGAAGGCGCCGAGTCGCTCATCCCCTGCCTGCATGAACTGCTGCAGCGGCTCGGCTCCCACGATGTGCTGGAAACCGTGGTCGGCATGGCCCACCGCGGCCGCCTGAACGTGCTGGTCAACATTCTCGGCAAGGACCCCTGGGATCTGTTCAGCGAGTTCGACGGCAAGGTGGACGAGTCGTTGGCCTCCGGCGATGTCAAGTACCACCAGGGCTTCTCCACCAATGTCATGACGCCGGGCGGCGAGATGCACCTGGCGCTGGCTTTCAATCCCTCGCACCTGGAGATCGTCGGCCCGGTGGTGGCGGGCTCCGTGCGCGCCCGTCAGGACCGCCGGCGCGACTACGGCGGCAACCTGGTGGTGCCCATCGTGGTGCATGGCGATGCCGCCTTCGCCGGCCAGGGCGTGGTCATGGAGACGCTGCAGATGTCCCAGACCCGCGGCTTCAAGACCGGCGGCACGGTGCACATCATTCTCAACAACCAGATCGGCTTCACCACCAATCGGCAGGACGATGCCCGTTCCACCGAGTACTGCACCGAGATCGCCAAGATGGTGCAGGCGCCCATCTTCCACGTCAACGGCGACGATCCGGAGGCGGTGATCTTCGTCACCCAGCTGGCCGCCGACTACCGCATGTATTTCCGCAAGGACGTCGTCATCGACCTGGTCTGCTACCGCCGCCGCGGGCACAACGAAGCCGAGGAGCCGATGAAGACCCAGCCGCTGATGTACAAGCGCATCAGGGCGCTGCCGACCACCCGGGACCGCTATGCGCAGCAACTGGTCGAAGAGCAGGTGGTCAGCCGCAACCAGGCGGCCGAGATGGCGGAACGGTACCGCAACACCCTGGAAAGCGGCGGCCATGTGGCGCTGTCCATCGTCCACCAACCGGACGAGAGCCTGTTCGTCGACTGGCGCCCCTATCTCGGCCACGAGTGGACCGCGGCGGCGGATACCCGCGTACCGCGGAGCCGGTTCATCGAAATCGCCGAGCGCCTCGGCCGCATCCCCGACGGTTTTGAACTGCAGCGCCAGGTGCGCAAGACCCTGGACGACCGGGCCCGCATGACCACGGGGCAACTGCCGGTGAACTGGGGCTATGCCGAAACCATGGCCTACGCCACTTTGGTGGTGGCCGGGCACGGGGTGCGCCTGACTGGCCAGGACGTGGGCGTCGGCACCTTCTCGCACCGCCACGCCTGCCTGTACAACCAGATCGACGGCAAGCGCTACATTCCGCTCAATCACCTGTCCGAGAGCACCAACTTCGACATCTACGATTCGCTGCTCTCCGAAGAAGCGGTGCTGGCCTTCGAGTACGGCTACGCGACCACCACGCCCAAGGAACTGATCGTCTGGGAGGCCCAGTTCGGCGACTTCGCCAATGGCGCCCAGGTGGTGATCGATCAGTTCGTCTCCTCCGGCGAGGTGAAGTGGGCGCGGCTGTGCGGCCTGACCATGCTGCTGCCGCACGGCTACGAGGGCGCCGGCCCGGAACACTCCTCGGCACGCCTCGAGCGTTACCTGCAACTGTGCGCCGAGCACAACATGCAGGTGTGCGTGCCCACCACGCCGGCCCAGGTGTTTCACATGTTGCGCCGGCAGGCGATCCGGCCGCTGCGCAAACCGCTCGTGGCGCTGACGCCGAAGAGCCTGCTGCGGCACAAGCAGGCGGTCTCCACGCTCGAGGAACTCTACGACGGCGCTTTCCATACTGTGCTGGGTGAAGTCGACGACCTCGACCCGCGGGAAGTCGACCGCGTGGTGCTGTGCAGCGGCAAGGTCTACTACGAACTGCTGGAGACGCGGCGGGCGGCGCAAGCCGCCAACGTGGCGATTCTGCGCATCGAACAGCTCTACCCCTACCCGCGCGAGGATCTGGCGCAGGCGATTGCCGCGTACAGTCGTCTGCGGCGGGTGGTGTGGTGCCAGGAAGAGCCCATGAACCAGGGGGCCTGGCACCAGATCCAGCACAAGATGCGCCAGGTGATCGCCGCGCACGAAGCGTTTCCCAATCTGGAGTACGCCGGCCGCGACTCCTTCGCGGCAACCGCCGGTGGCTACATGCAGATGCACGAAGACCGCCAGCAACGCCTGGTGAAAGACGCACTGTTCGGATAAACGTCATGGAAATCAAAGCACCGACCTTTCCGGAATCCATTACCGAAGGCACCGTTGCGGTCTGGCACAAGGGTCCCGGCGAGGCCGTGCGGCGCGATGACCTGCTGGTCGACATCGAAACCGACAAGGTGGTTCTGGAGGTGGTCGCACCCGCCGACGGGAGCCTGGCGCAAATCGTCAAACAGGAGGGCGATATCGTCGACAGCGAAGAACTGCTGGCGATCTTCGAGCCGGGCGAGGTGGCGACGCCCGACGTGCCGGAGGTCGAAACCGCTACGCTGACTGCCGAGGCGGTCAGCGCCAGCCCGGCGGCGCGCAAGCTGGCCGAGGAACAGGGCCTGGACATTGCCCGGGTACAGGGCACGGGCCGCGACGGACGCATCACCAAGGACGACGTGGCGCAGTTCGTCGTCGAAGAACGGCCGACGCCGCCACCGCCGGCAGCGGCGCCCCGGACGGCGCGACCCGCAGCGGTGCCGGCCGTCGCCCCGGAGTTCGACCCCGAGGGGGTGGCCGACCGCGTCGAGCGTCGCGTGCCCATGACGCGCCTGCGCGCCAGCATCGCCCGGCGCCTGGTGGCCGCCCAGCAAAACGCCGCCATGCTCACCACCTTCAACGAGGTGGACATGTCGCCGGTGATGGCGCTCAGGCGCAGGTACCAGGAGGAGTTCCGGGCGCGGCACAACGGCACCCGGCTCGGCTTCATGTCGTTCTTCGTGCGCGCCTCGGTGGAGGCGCTGAAGCGCTTTCCGGCGGTCAATGCGTCAATCGACGGCGACGACATCGTCTACCACGGCTACTACGACATCGGCGTGGCGGTGAGTACCGAGCGCGGCCTGGTGGTGCCGGTGGTGCGCGATGCGGATGCGCTCGGCATGGCGCAGATCGAGGACCAGATCAACGAATACGGCGAGAAGGCGCGTGGCGGCAAGCTCACCATCGAGGAGATGACCGGCGGCACCTTCACGCTGTCCAACGGCGGCATTTTCGGCTCGCTGCTGTCCACCCCCATTCTCAACCCGCCGCAGACCGGCATTCTGGGCATGCACAAGATCCAGGAGCGGCCGGTGGTGCAGGATGGGGAAATCGTCGTGCGGCCGATGATGTACCTGGCGCTGTCTTACGATCACCGCCTGATCGACGGCAGTGATGCGGTGCGCTTCCTGGTCGCCATAAAGGGGCTGCTGGAAGACCCGGCCAGAATTCTGCTGGAGTTGTAAGTCACACCGGGCGATGCCGTAGACTACGCCTCCTGATCGCGGATCAGGTTGTCGGACGAATCGGGTTTGCCCCCGTACATTGACGTCTCGTCGGGCTGGGGTGTCGCTCCGTTAACGGGCGGGCCGGCGGTTCACGGGTCAGTGGACACAACACCCCTTGCCGGGACCAAGAGGAGAAAACATGGCTGATCGTTTTGATGTCGTCGTCATCGGCGGCGGCCCGGCCGGATACGCCGCCGCCATTCGCGCCGCCCAGTTGGGGCTGACGACGGCGTGCATCGACAAGTCGCTGGGCAAGGACGGCAAGCCGGCGTTCGGCGGCACCTGTCTGAATTGGGGCTGCATTCCCTCCAAGGCGCTGCTCGATGCTTCCCACAAGTACGCCGAGGCGGAGCAGCACCTCGGCGATGTGGGCATCGGCATCGACGGCCTGTCTATCGATGTGCCGAAAATGATCGCCCGCAAGGACGCGGTGGTGGCGGGGCTGACCGGCGGCATCGCCTCCCTGTTCAAGGGCAACGGCGTAACCGGGCTGCCAGGCAGCGGACGCCTGCTGGCGGGACGCCGGGTCGAGTACACCGACCACCAGGGCGCGGTGCGCGGTTTGCAGGCGAAAAACGTGGTTCTGGCGCCGGGCTCGGTGCCCGTGCAGATTCCGCCAACACCGGTCGATGGCGAAGCGGTGGTCGATTCCACCGGCGCCCTGGAGTTTCAGTCGGTGCCGCCCCGGCTCGGGGTGATCGGCGCCGGGGTGATCGGCCTGGAACTCGGAAGCGTCTGGGCGCGGCTGGGCTCTGAAGTCGTGATTCTGGAGGCGTTGACCGACTTTCTGCCCATGGCCGATGCCCGCATCGCCCGCGACGCGTTGCGAATCCTGCGCGGGCAAGGGCTCGACATTCGGCTGGGTACGCTGGTTACCGGATCGGAGGTCGTCGACGGCGGTGTCCGCGTCGCTTACCAAGAATCCGGCGAGGCGCGGTCCATCGATGTCGACAAGCTGATCGTCGCCGTTGGCCGCAAGCCCTACACCGAGGGGCTGCTCGGCGACGGCAGCGGCGTGCAACTCGATGCCCAGGGCTGCATCGGCGTCGATGATCTGTGCGCCACGGGCGCGCCCGGCGTGTACGCCGTGGGCGACTGCGTGCGCGGCCCAATGCTGGCCCACAAGGGCGCGGAAGAAGGCGTCATGGTGGTGGAGCGTATCGCCGGCCGCAAGCCGCTGGTCAACTACGATACGGTGCCGAACGTGATCTACACCCATCCGGAAATCGCCTGGGTGGGCAAGACCGAGCAGGCGTTGAAGGAAGCCGGCGTGGCATTCAATGCGGGTACCTTCCCGTTCGCGGCCAGCGGCCGGGCGTTGGCCGCAAACGATGCAACGGGTATGGTCAAGATAATCGCCGATGCGGAAACCGACCGGATACTCGGCGCTCACGTGCTCGGGCCGCAGGCTTCGGAACTGGTGGCTCAGGCGGTGATCGCCATGGAATTCGATGCCAGTGCCGAAGACCTCGGGCTCACCATGTTCGCCCACCCGACGTTGTCGGAGGCGGTGCACGAGGCGGCGCTCGGCGTGGCCGGGCACGCCATTCACATGGTCAACCGCAAGAAGCGTTAGGCGCGGCATGCGCTTTATCCTTCGTCCGCGAACAGGAGGTGTAGCCGGATGAACCTGCACGAGTACCAGGCCAAGAGCCTGTTTGCGGACTACGGTCTGCCGGTGTCGCCGGGTATTGCTGCCGACAGTGCCGAGGCGGCGGTGGCGGCGGCTGAGGAAATCGGCGGTGACCGATGGGCGGTCAAGGTGCAGGTGCACGCCGGCGGGCGCGGCAAGGCGGGCGGCGTGAAAGTGGCCAACTCGCTGGATGAGGTTCGCGCCTTCGCGGAGCGCTGGATCGGCAGCAACCTGGTCACGGTGCAGACCGACGCGCAGGGGCAGCCGGTGGGCAGGGTCTACGTGGAGCAGTGCGTCGGTATCGGGCGCGAGCTGTATCTCGGCGCGGTGATCGACCGCAGCTCCCGCCGCATCGTGTTCATGGCGTCCACCGAGGGCGGTGTGGAGATCGAGAAGGTGGCGGAGGAGACACCGGAGAAGATTCTGCGCGAGGCGGTTGATCCGTACACGGGCGCGCAAGCCTACCAGGGCAGGGCGCTGGCCTTCCGGCTTGGTCTGTCCGGTGGGCAGGTCAGGCAGTTCTCAAACATTTTCATGAGGTTGGCGAAGTTTTTTCATGAAATGGATTGTTCTTTGGTCGAGATCAATCCCCTGGTAGTCACCACCGATGGCGACGTGCACTGTCTCGATGCCAAGGTGAACATCGATGGCAACGCGCTGTTTCGGCAACGGCGCGTTGCCGACCTGCACGACCCCACCCAGGAGGATGAGCGTGAAGCCAGTGCTTCCGAGTTCGGCCTCAACTACGTGGCCCTGGACGGCAACATCGGCTGCATGGTGAACGGCGCCGGCCTGGCCATGGGCACCATGGACCTGGTCAAGCTGTACGGCGGCAATCCGGCCAACTTTCTCGACGTGGGCGGTGGCGCCACCCGGGAGGCGGTGTCGGAGGCATTCAAGATCATTCTCTCCGACGCGGCGGTGAAGGCCGTGCTGATCAACATTTTCGGCGGCATTGTCAGTTGCGCGATCATCGCCGAAGGCATCGTCGGCGCCGTCGAGCAAGTGGGTGTCACGGTTCCGGTCATCGTCCGCTTCGAGGGCAACAATGCGGCCCGGGGGCGCGAGATACTGACCGCAAGCGGGCTGAACATCATCGCCGCGGGAACGCTCGAGGAAGCGGCGCGCAAATCGGTCGCTGCCGCGGAGGGTGCATCATGAGCATTCTGGTGAACAGGAACACCCGGGTACTCTGCCAGGGATTCACCGGTTCGCAGGGAACGCTGCACTGCGAACAGGCCATCGCCTACGGCACGCAACTGGTCGGCGGCGTGACACCGGGCAAGGGCGGTACGACCCACCTCGACCGGCCGGTGTTCAACACCGTTGCCGAGGCCGTTCAGGCCACCGGCGCGACCGCATCGGTAATCTACGTTCCGGCGCCGTTCTGCAAGGACTCCATACTCGAAGCGCTCGATGCCGGCATCGAACTCATCGTCTGCATCACCGAAGGCGTGCCGACGCTCGACATGCTGAGCGTCAAGGCGCGCCTTGACATCAGCGATGCACGGCTGGTGGGGCCGAACTGCCCGGGCGTGATCACGCCGGACGAGTGCAAGATCGGCATCATGCCCGGCGAGATTCACCGCCCGGGCAAGGTGGGCATCATTTCGCGCTCCGGAACGCTCACCTACGAAGCCGTCAAGCAGACCACCGACCGCGGCTTCGGCCAGAGCACCTGTGTGGGCATCGGCGGCGACCCGATTCCGGGCAGCCAGTTCACCGACATCCTGGCGCTGTTCGAGGCGGATGCCGATACCGAGGCCATCGTCATGGTGGGCGAGATCGGCGGTTCCGCGGAAGAGGAGGCGGCCGCCTTCATTCGCGACCAGGTGACCAAACCCGTGGTTGCCTACATCGCCGGCGTCACCGCGCCCCCCGGCAAGCGCATGGGCCACGCCGGCGCCATCGTTGCCGGCGGCAAGGGCACGGCCGCCGAGAAGTTTGCGGCACTCGAACAAGCCGGGGTGAACACTGTGCGCAGCCTGGCCGGCATCGGCGATGCGCTCGCGGAAATGACCGGCTGGTAGAGAACGCGCCGCGCCGGGATGAGGATGCGCAATCCCCGGATACGGGGGTCTTTGGCCCCAGAACTGCAGTGCGCCGTGCAAAGGTGCACAACCTCGAAATCACCGGGCGTGCTCCCGCCGCGTACTCAACGCGCTGTTAGCACGCCTCCCCGCGCTCTCACTCCGCGCGCCCAGTGCTTTCACTACTCCTGCCGCCTCGCTACGTTCGTTCATGAACCGGGTGGGCGTCTTCGCCATTCCCGCGGCAATCTCCGTCTCCAGCCAAGGGTGCTCGCCGGCGGCCCCGATCACCAGATGTTGCCGGGCCCCGGTGCCAAGGGGGCGGAGTCGGTGCAGGGGCTTGAAATCCGGCATCGGCGGCCCTATGTAGTAGCGCGATTTCCTGCCATAGCGCACAGCACAAGGGCCCATCCATGACTGCACAAGCGGAAACCCACGGCTTCCAGACCGAAGCCAGGCAGCTTCTCAAGCTGATGATTCACTCCCTGTACTCAAACCGGGAGATTTTCCTGCGCGAACTCATCTCCAATGCCTCCGACGCCATCGACAAGCTGCGCTTCCGCTCCATCGCGGAACCCGACCTGCTGCCGGCCGGCGAGGAGTTCGCCATCACCATACGTTTCGACGCGGACGAAAAGACGATTTCCATCGAGGACAACGGCATCGGCATGACCCGGGCCGAGTCGATCGAGCAACTCGGCACCATCGCCAAGTCGGGTACCGCCGAGTTTCTGGCGCAACTGACCGGCGATCAGCAGAAAGACGCCACCCTCATCGGCCAGTTCGGCGTCGGCTTCTACAGTGCCTTCATCGTCGCCGACGAGGTGGAAGTGCTGACCTGCGGCGCCGGTAGCGACGAGGGCACGCGCTGGGTATCGAAAGGGGAGGACGAGTTTTCCGTGGAAGATGCCGAGGCCGGCCGCGGCACCCGGGTGATTCTGCACCTGCGCGAAGACGCTGCGGAATTCGCCGACTCCTACCGCCTGCGCAGCCTGGTGCGCAAGTACTCCGACCACATCGCGGTACCGGTGCGCATGCCCAGGGAAGCGCCGGTTGCGGATGACGACGATGCCGACGGTGAAACCGACCAGGCGGAAGAACTCGAATCCGTCAACGAGGCCAAGGCGCTTTGGACCCGCTCCCGGTCGGAAGTCGAGGACGACGAGTACAAGTCGTTCTACAAGCACATCTCCCACGATTTCGAGGACCCGCTGGCCTGGAGCCACAACCGGGTGGAAGGCAAGCTGGAATACACCAGCCTGCTGTACCTGCCGCGCCGCGCGCCCTTCGACCTGTGGAACCGGGAAACCCCGCGCGGGCTGAAACTGTACGTGCAGCGGGTGTTCATCATGGACGATGCCAAGCAGTTCCTGCCGCTGTACCTGCGCTTCGTGAAGGGCGTGGTCGATTCCAGCGAACTGCCGCTGAACATCTCCCGGGAGATCCTGCAGCAGGACGCCCGGGTGTCGCGCATCCGCACGGCGCTCACCAAGCGCGTGCTGTCGCGGCTGGAAACCATGGCCAGCAAGCAGCCGGAGGACTACCAGGCGTTCTGGGACGAGTTCGGCGAGGTGCTCAAGGAAGGCGCCGGCGAGGACTTCGCCAACCGCGAACTGCTGCTGAAACTGTACCGCTTCGCATCGACCGCCGGCGAGGGCGACGCCAGAAATGTCAGCCTGGCGGAGTACGCCGGCCGCATGGTGGAAGGCCAGGACTGCATCTACTACCTGGTGGCCGATTCCTACGCCAACGCCAGCGCCAGCCCGCACCTGGAAGCGTTCCGCGACAAGGGCATCGAGGTGCTGCTGCTGTTCGACCGCATCGACGAGTGGTTCATGTCGCACCTGAACGAGTTCGACGGCAAGCACTTGCAGGACGTGATGCGTTCCGACCTGAAACTGCCCGGCGAGGACAAGGACGACGAAGACAAGGACGACCAGGACGACGACCCGCTCACCGAGCGCATCAAGGGCGTACTCGGCGAGCGTGTCGAGGGCGTGCGCAAGTCGAGCCGGCTCACCGACTCCCCGGCCTGCCTGGTACTCGGCGAGCATGCCATGGGCGCGCAGATGCGGCGCATCATGGAGGCTTCCGGCCAGGCGATGCCGGACAGCAAGCCCTACTTCGAGTACAACGCCGGTCACCCGCTGCTGGCGCGGCTGAATGACGAGGCGGACGAAGACCGCTTCGCCGACCTGGTGCAGGTGCTGTTCGAGCACGCCTCCCTGGCCGAAGGCGGCGGCCTCACCGATGTTCCGGCCTACGTGGGCCGCATCAACCGTTTGCTGCTGGAACTGCTGACGGATTAGCATGGCGGCGGTGTCGCCGCGCGCGACCGCCCGCAGGGTCCCGTGCGGGGCCGGGGGACGGTGTACCTGACAGTCCCGCGGCGGGCGATGTGGTGTAGAGCATTGCAGGAGGGGGCCATTCCCGAACTTGACAGAAATCCGGGCGACTGCAGGTTGCGGCCGCGAACTCACCAGCGTCCGCATACCCGCGAAACCACCAATGCCGGCGTGGCCCCCACGCGGCTGGCCGGCAGGTTTGCCTGGCTGTGCGCGCTCGCCCTGCTGGCGGCGCTGCCACTCGCCTCCCGGGCGCAGACCGACGTGTCCGGCGCTCGGGACCCGGACGGCATCCCGCGGTTTCCCCGCTCCTGGGTCGTTTCCTTCGAAGCGCAGGAGCATCTCGCGCCCAGGGAATTCATCGTCAGCGCGGTAGAGAAAATCCGCCGCGAACTGCGCATCGACGAGAAGCTGCGTGTCGATGCGACCGCTTTGCGCGTCACCTACCAGGTGCCGGCCGGTACGCCCCGCGACGACGTGGTCGGCCACTATCGCCGCGCGCTGGGGACCGATGCGCTGTTTTCCTGCGAGGGTTTCGACTGCGGCCGCAGCAACGCCTGGGCCAGCCAGGTGTACGGCCAGGCGATACTGTACGGGCCCGACCGCAACCAGTTCTATATCGCCGCCGACCGCGATGGGCAACTGGTCTCGGCCTATGTCATCGAACGGGGCAATCGACGCATCTACGCGCACATCGAGGTGCTGCAACCGGAGCATGCCGTCAGCGCGACCGGCAATGCGAAGCTGACCGAGCGCCTTGCCGGCGATGGCTTTGCCGAGGTGGTCGGCGTGCGGCCGCGTCGGGACGGGACGATACCGGCGGAGGGGGTAGACGTACTGAGGAATGTAGCGCCTCAACTCAGGATTTTCGAACGGCAGACGCTGTACGTGGTGTGTCACCTGTACGGCCCCGAGGCGGGCGCACACCTGCTGGAACGTGCCGGGAACTGTGCCCGGGTGGCGGCCGACGAACTCGGTGAAGCGCTGGCGGCCGACGACGCACCGGTGCTGATCCCGTTTGCGGCCGGCCCACTGTTGCCCCGGGCCGGAGGCGCGGCGTCGCGCATCGAACTGGTACTGCCGCATCGCCAGCAGCGCGACTGACCCGGCAAGCGCCGTGACCGGGCTCGGGGAGATTCTGGACGCCGTGCACCAGCGTTTCGCGGCGGCCCGGTTGAGTTACGGCCAGGGCACCGAAAACGCCTGGGACGAGGCCGTCGCCCTGGTACTTGGCGTTACCGGACTGCCCGATGTGCAATCTTCCCTGCAGTCGCCCGTGTCTGAAACGGACGCCGCCGCCATCGGGGAGCTGGCGCGCCGCCGCGTGACGGAGCGGCTGCCATTGGCCTGGTTGCTGGAAACCGCGCCCTACTGCGGCGAGTTTTTCCACGTGCCCGCAGGCGTGGTGGTGCCCCGTTCGCCCATCGGCCCCTTGCTTGCCGATAGCCTGAATGCCTGGATCGGTGCGCCGAAACGCATCCTGGATCTCTGTTGCGGCAGCGGCTGCCTGGGCATCATTGCCGCCAAGCGCTTTGCGAAGGCCCGCGTTCTGCTCGCCGACATCGATGCCGTTGCGTTGCGGGCGGCACGCTGCAACGTCGAGCGCCACGGCCTCGAGCACCGGGTATCGGTCATGCGTTCCGACCTGTTCACTGGCCTTCCCCGCACACCGGGCATCGCCGCCGGCAGCAGTCAGCCCGCGCAATCAGGGTCGCCGCGTGCCGCCGACCAGGGTGGAGCCGCCGAGGCCGTGTTGCCTGCCGATGCCCAGCCGGTCGCCGGATTTGACCTGATCCTGTGCAATCCGCCCTATGTCGATGCCGAAACCATGGCGGCCCTGCCGCGGGAGTTTTCCAGGGAACCTGCGCGCGGCCTGGCCGGCGGCAGCGATGGCCTGGCGGTCATCAACCGGGTGCTGGCCGAGGCGGCCGGATACCTGAGCGCGAACGGCGTTCTGGTCGGCGAGGTGGGCGAGGGCATGGGGCGCCTGGAAGCCCGATGGCCGCGTGTGCCGTTCTTCTGGCCGGATCTGCCCGCCGGGGGCGCCGGCGTGTTCGTGTTGCGTGCCGCGGATGCGCCCTGAATGTGGTTTGACAGCCCGCAACAGCGGCCCATACTGCACGGCTGACGTATCCCGCAAGCGAGCGCGGCAGCATGTCCGGCAATACCTTTGGCCAATCGTTTACCGTGACCACCTTCGGGGAGAGTCACGGCACGGCGCTGGGTGCGATCGTCGATGGCTGCCCGCCGGGGATGCCGCTTTCCGAGGCAGACCTGCAGCCGGACCTTGACCGGCGCCGCCCCGGCCGCTCGAAGTACACCAGCCAGCGCAAGGAAACCGATCGCGTCGCGATCCTCTCCGGCGTGTTCGAGGGCCGCACCACGGGCACCCCGATCGGGCTGCTGATCCACAACGTCGACCAGAAGAGCAAGGACTACAACGACATCAAGGACAAGTTCCGCCCCGGCCACGCGGACTTCACCTACCTGAACAAGTACGGCATTCGCGACTACCGGGGCAGCGGCCGCGCCTCGGCCCGGGAAACCGTCATGCGCGTGGCGGCGGGGGCGATCGCCAAGAAGTACCTGTCGGAAAACGCCGGGGTGCGGGTGCGCGGTTACCTGTCTCGCATCGGTGACATCGAACCGGCGCTGAAATCCTGGAAAGCCGTGGAGGAAAACCCGTTCTTCTGCCCCGACCCACAGGCAGTGGATGCCATCGCCGCGCTGATCGATGCGCTGCGTCGGGAGGGCGACTCCATCGGCGCCGAGGTCACCGTGGTTGCCGGCGGCGTGCCGGTGGGTCTCGGCGAGCCGGTGTTCGCCAAGCTCGATGCGGAACTGGCCGGTGCGCTGATGGGCATCAACGCGGTCAAGGCCGTCGGCATCGGCGATGGCTTTGCCGTGGTCGGCCAGCGCGGCACACAGCACCGCGACGAGATGTCGCGGCAAGGATTTGCCAGCAATCACGCGGGCGGCGTGCTGGGCGGCATCTCCTCGGGCCAGGACATCGTTGCCCGTATCGCGCTGAAACCCACCTCGAGCCTGACCACCCCAGGCAAAACCGTCGACCTCGACGGCAACGAGACCGAGGTGGTCACCAAGGGCCGTCACGACCCCTGCGTCGGCATTCGCGCAACGCCCATTGCCGAGGCCATGGTGGCGCTGGTGCTGATCGACCACCTGTTGCGCCACCGGGGCCAGTTGGGGCCGAAGAACGAATAACCGGGCCATTTCGGCCAGAGCGCTCAATCGCGCACCGGGTCTGCAAAACCGTCAACTGCCCAGCCCATGGCCGCGGGGTGGGATCTGTGGGAGTCCTCGATTGCTGCTTGATGGCTTCGTTGTGGGTGTCCTGGCTTGCCCTGGCTTGCTCGAGGTGCTCAAGGGTCTGTTGAAGCGCGGCGGCGTTGTGGGCATCATCGACCACCACGGCGATGCGTGTGCGGATAACGCGGCTCTACACCGCATCGAGAAGGCCAGTGTGGTCGAGGCAGCCGCAGCCGCCGGGTTCGCAATTGCCGGGGACAGCGGCCTGCTCGCCAACCCCGATGACGACCGGACGAGGATGGTGCTCGACGAGGCCCAACGTGGCAAAACCGACCGGTTTCCGTTGAAGCCGGTTTAACCGAAGGAAGGGAAAGACACATGGCATTACCGCAAGATATCTCCCCGCTCAACAGCGAAATGATGGATACCATCACGTCCACGAAGCAGATGGACTGGATCGAATACGAGCCGGGCGGTGCGCTCAAGGTGCTCTGGACGGGTTCCGAGACCGGCCGCTGGGTCTGCCTGTTCAAGTGGGACAAGGGCTTTGTCGCCCGCGCGCACAAGCACCTGAGCGGCGCGTTCGCGTTCGTGATGAAGGGCAAGCTGCAGGTCAGGGACGGCGTGTTCAACGAGGGCGATTTCGTCTACGAGCCGAACGGCATGCTGCACGGCGCGACGACGGCACTGGAAGACACGATCTACCTGTTCCTGTGCGACGGCCCGGTGCTGTTCTTCGATGATGACGGCTTTACCGATTATCTGGGCTGGGAAGAACTCGAGCGCATGAAGGAGCAGTTCGAGGCGCAGAAGCAAGCCGCCGCCTGAGTGCGCGGCTGGCCCCCATGCGGTTTTGGGGCTGCTCTTGACAGCACCGGCCCGCCGGCGCTGACGCGGCGGGCGGGGTGCGTTTATGCGCGCGAAACCCGAACGCCCACGTCCAGTTGCTGATTGCCGCCGCCGCGAATGAAGCCGGCGGTGGGGGTCACATCGCCGTAGTCGCGCCCCCAGGCCAGCGTGATGTGCTGCTCGTTGGGCATCAGGTCGTTGGTGGGGTCGAAGTCGATCCAGCCGAATTGGGGGCACCAAACCGAAAACCAGGCATGTGAGGCATCGCCGCCGGTGAGCCCGGCGCCGTCGCCGTGCCGGTCGGTGAGCAGGTACCCGCTGACATAGCGTGCCGGCAGGCCGAATGCCCGCAGGCAGGCTATGGCCAGGTGCGTGAAATCCTGACAAACGCCCTGCTGCTTGCGGAGCACCTCGGCAACCGGTGTGTCGATGTCTGTCACGCCCCCCTGGTAGTCGAGTTCTCCATGAATTCTGGCGGCAAGCGCGGTTGCCACCCGCAACAGCGGTGTGCCGGGTGCAAAGACCGGGCGTGCGAACTCCCGGGCGCCGTCAAGCGCAATCCGGGGCGACGGAAAACAGAACGGCACCGCTTCCCAGGCGGGCTCGCCGGATGGTGCGCGCAAACTGGCGGCGAGCCGGTCCCAGGGGGGGCTGCGGTCGAAGTCGATCGGCACCGCCGGCAGCACGTCTACCTCGGCTTCGGCCAGAATGGTGAGTTCCCGGTGGTGCTGGCGCACGACGATTTCCGTCAGCGTATTGCCGTGGGCATCGGGGCGCGTAGCGGTGCTGTCGGGGGCTGGCTGCACATCGATGCGCGATGCCAGTACCTGTTGCCCCGCAAACGCCCGGGGTGTCAGCCGCAGCAGCTTGTGCGAGTCGGTTACCGGTTCCGCATATCGGAATCGGGTGTGGTGCGAGCATTTCAGCCGCATGCTGATCCCCGACTGCCGTCCTCAACCGCTGGCGGTGCGCCAGCCCGCCCCATTCGTGAATGAACGTGGCGAGGGCGGCAACAGTAGTGCAGGCACTGGGGACGCGGACCAGAGCGAGCGCAGGCGCGCTTGATGACGCCTCGCGCACGCGGCGGGAGCATGGCCCCTGCTTTCGCTGCCATTGACGGCTGCAGTGGTTCAATCATGAATGCGGCGTGCCAGAAGGTCGGGTACCGTGGACCTGCCCGTTTCCGTCGACCACCCGGATATCCTTGCTGAGCGTCCCCCGGGACGTAGCGACCCGTGCGAGGCCGCCGGGCATCAGGCGGTAGCCCTGTTCGGTTGCCGCCACGAACAGGCGTATCGTCAACGGCGCCGGCAGCAGCCGGCCCGGTTCGTGCCAACAAGGCATCGTTGACAGCAGCAGCGGCTGCCGGCCCACGTAGTCGTACGGCCGTAGCGCCAACTCCTGCTCGAGAATCTCGCCGTGCATGTCGAGCGGCGCGGGCAGCAGGCCGGCATCAACGTCCGTGTCGATTGCCGGTTGCCGGTCGAAAGCCCGAAACAGTTGCAGCGTGTCGAGTCGAGCGGCCACATGATCGGCTTCGCGCGGTTGGCCGCACCACCAGGTGGCCAGGTCGGGCAGGCGCAGTGACTCTTCGAGCAGCGTCTCGCACAGTCCGGGCAGAAATCCCGCAAGTGCCGGGCTTTGCACAACGCCGCTGCCGATGGCGTTCAGTACGGCAACCTGCCCGGCCGCTGCGGCGGCGAGCAGGCCGGGCGTACCCCGGAGGGAACCGGTGGCGAGTTCCAGCGGGTCGCAGGCCAGCGAATTCAGGGCACGAATGATCGTATCGACCGGTTGCAGCCCCCCCGGGGTTTTCAACAATACCTGGCCCGCGCGTGCGGTGAGGTCGGCGCCCTCGACCACCGGAAGGCCCAGGTGCCGGCCAAGGTAATCGCAGTCGGTACGCCCTGGCTGGCGCTCATCACCAGAGAGGATGACGGCGGAACTGCCCGGTGCATCCGTTTTCCCGCCGCGAATCTTCCCGCTGCGAATGTAGCCGGCGACCCGGCGACGAAATTCTTCGAGCGTGGCAACGTGGCCGTTATCCGGCAATTCGGGCAGGCAGCGCCTGGTGTCGATGCGATTCTGCAGCGCCAGGCCGAGACCGGTGGGCGCCTCCGCGTGGTTTGCCAGCACGCGCCATTGGCCGTCCGGGGCGCGCCCGAGGTCGAACGCCAGCAGGTGCAGAAGCCGATCGCCTGGCGTCGGCTGACCGCGGCACTGTGGCAGGTAGGCGGGGTTGGCGAACAGCAGCGCCGGTGGCAGGCCCTGTTGCCGGACCAGCCGCTGGGCGCCGTAGAAGTCGGCAACGATGGCGTTCAGCAGCCGCGCCCGCTGCAGCAGGCCTGCCTCGAGGTGCCGCCATTCCCGGGCATCGGCGATGTAGGGGAAGGCATCGAGCGGCCAGTGGCCAGAATCATCGGCCTCGGCGCCGGTTTCGGTGGGTGGACCATCGAGCAGGTGTTCCCAGCGTGGCCGCACCGAGCCGTTGACGTCCAGGAATTCGTCGTAAACGCCGGCCGGTGGCCGGTAGCGGAGGGCCTGCTGCCAGCGATCGGGTCTGGAACCGGAGGAATCGGTCATGGCTCGACGATAGCAGACCTGGCGGTGGCGTGAAAAAACGCGAACCAGCGCATTGGCGACCTTGAATTCGCCGTTGCCGGTTCGATGTTCCGATGCTGTCAAGACCAGCGCCGGGATTCGATTGCGAGCGCCAAGCACGCGGTGCTGTAAGCTGCCTGCACGATTGACGGAAGCGGGCCCGGCGCGTGCATCGTTGGAACGTGACGCCCAGA
>CAZNFI010000052.1:17872-18182 GCA_964572185.1 uncultured Pseudomonadales bacterium | reverse complement strand
AAAACACCAGGTGACTGGAGATGCGGAACAGTTCCGAGACCAGGATGCGGATCACCTTGGCGCGGTCGGGCACCTCGATGCCGGCCATCTTTTCCACGGCCATGACATAAGGCAGGTTGTTCATTACCCCGCCCAGGTAATCCACCCGGTCGGTATAGGGAATGTAGGTGTGCCAGGACTGCCGCTCGCCCATCTTCTCGGCACCCCGGTGGTGGTAGCCGATGTCCGGCACCGCATCGACGATGACCTCGCCGTCGAGCTGCAGGGCGATGCGGAACACGCCGTGCACGCTCGGGTGGTTGGGGCCCAG
>CAZNFI010000052.1:0-17861 GCA_964572185.1 uncultured Pseudomonadales bacterium | reverse complement strand
CATGAAGTCGGTGTGCTTGGCGGACTTGGTCATGCCCCACTCCTCGGGCACGAAGCGCAGGCTTTCCTGCTGCTCGTCGAGGAGTTCGTCAGACATCCGGAACGGGTCCATTTCGGTGGCACGGGCCGGGTGGTCCTTGCGCAGCGGGTGCCCTTCCCACAGCGGCGGCGTCAGGATGCGGTACTGGTTGGGGTGGCCTTCGAAGTCGACGCCGAACAGGTCGTAGGCTTCGCGTTCGTACCAGTTGGCCGCCGGCCACAGGCCGGTGACGGTGGGTGTCCTGGCATCGTCCTCGGGCAGCGCTACCTTGATGCGCAGGTCTTCGTTGCGGTCGAGGGAGATCAGGTGATAGAAGACGGTGAAATCCGAGTCCGGCTGCCCGTCTCGGTTGACGCGCAGCCGCTCATCCACCGCCGACAGGTCGAACAGCATGGGGTAGTCGCCCTTGAGGCTTTCCATGACCTCCAGCAGGCGCTTTCGGGGAACCCACACGTTGGCAATGCCGTCGGCGGTCTCCTGATAGTGCAGGCCGGCGCCGAAGCGCTCGAGCAGCGCCGCGGCACGCCCGCCGACCGGCGCCTGCCGGCGCATTCCCGGCGCTTGCTGTGCAACTTCCGCCACGGCTACTTCCTCGCCTTGCCGAGCAGATCCTTGGACAACGGCGCATCGCCGACGCTGGTGGGCTCGTCCAGGGTGGTGGCGCGCATGCGCTGCGGCGTTCTGGCATCGCGCTGGCTGGGCTGGTACTTGCTGACCGAGCCGTCCTCGCCGACCAGCCAGCTATAGGGGCGCGGGCTGCCCTTCACCGCCTCCTGCAGCAGCGTCAGCCCCTGCATGAAGGCTTCCGGGCGCGGTGGGCAACCGGGGACATAGACATCCACGGGCAGAAACTTGTCGACGCCCTGGACCACGCTGTAGATGTCGAACATGCCGCCGGAGTTGGCGCAGGAACCCATGGAGATCACCCACTTGGGTTCCAGGAGCTGGTCGTAGAGGTGCTGCAGTACCGGGGCCATCTTGCGGAACACGGTGCCGGAGATCACGATCAGGTCGGCTTGACGGGGCGTGGCCCGGATCACCTCGGCGCCGAAGCGGGATATGTCGTGCCGCGAGGTGAGCGCGGTGGCCATCTCCACATAGCAGCAGGACAACCCGAAATTGAACGGCCACAGGGAGTTGGCGCGGCCCCAGGCAACCAGGTCGTCGAGCTTGGCGGTGAGGAAGCCCTTGGCGCTCTGTTCCTCGTAGACGCGGTCGGGCTCCGCCATGGTCGCCCCCGGTTCGGTCTTGACCAGTCGCCACTGCATTCAGGCATTGCCTCCGGCATCGGCGGATGCCCGGGTGGCGTAGTCGCGGCGCAGCAGCCGTTGCTTGATGCCCCAGTCCAGCGCCCCGGTGCGCAGTTCGTACACCAGCGCCACCAGCAGAATCACGATGAACAGGCCGGCCCCCAGGTAGCCCCGCCAGCCCAGTTCGAAGAAGGCCACCGCCCAGGCAAAGATGAAAATCGTTTCGAGGTCGAAGATCACGAAGAACATGGCGATGAGATAGAACTCAACGGAAAGGCGCGTCTGTTCCGCCTCGCCCACCGGCACGATGCCCGATTCGAACGGCATGTCGGTGGCCTTGCGGTGGCGGGTGCGCGAGCCGAGCAACCAGGAGCCGGCAAACACGACGACCAGAACGCCAGCCACCAGCGCCGCGTAGATGAGCAACGGCCAGAGGTCCTGTGCGCCCGTGGCCACGTCCAAGGCTGTCTCCGGTCCCACGGAGCCTCCTCAAGAAAACCGACTGCGGAAGTTGATCGATCGCGCCTGCCATTCGCCTGTCGGCCATGGCCCCACAAATCGGGGTGCGACAATAATGGCCGACCCGTCCCGGCGCAAGGGTTGCGGCAAAATTCGCCCGGTTTTTCGGCGATCAGCCATTCCCATCGGCCAGCGGACGCCTCCCGTGCCACGCAGCGAGCGACGCCCGCAGTGTTCGTTACGGGTCGTGTACCAGTTGCGTCCCGAAATTGTCCCCGCGGAACAGCCGCATGAGTGCCTCCGGCAGACGCTCCACGCCCTCCAGAATGTCTTCCCGGTACTGCAGCCTGCCCTCGGCCAGCAGCGCCGCCAGCCGCGCATGGGCTTCCTCGAAGCGGTGTTGAAAATTGAAAACGTAAAAGCCGACCATCTCCGCCTGCTTGTAGACCAGGTTGAAGTAGTTCTTGGGGCCGTACCAGTCCAGATCGTTGTTGTACTGGGAGGTGCCGCCGCAGAGCACCACCCGCGCGCCCTCGGCAATGCGCGCCAGGGCCGCATCGAGCACCTCGCCGCCAACGTGATCGAAGTAGATATCGATGCCGTCGGGGCAGGTGTCGTCGAGGCGCGCCGCCACGTCTTCCGACTTGTAGTCGATGGCCGCGGCGCAGCCGAGTTCGTCGACCAGCCAGGCGCACTTGCGCGCGCCGCCGGCAATGCCCACCACCCGGCAACCGGCCATCCTGGCCAGTTGGCATACCAGCGCACCGACATTGCCGGCCGCGGTGGACACCACCAGCGTGTCGCCCACCCGGGGCTTTGCGTATTCGATCATGCCGAAATAGGCGGTGGCACCGCTGCCGCCGAAAACATGCAACAGCGTGCTTTCCGGAAAGCCGTCCCGTGGCTGCACTTTTCTGACCACCCGCCGGCGCACGCCATCGGATATCACATAGCGCTGCCACCCCAGGTCGCCCATGACCAGGTCGCCGGGCGCGAAATCCGGGTTGCGGGACTCCACCACTTCAGCCAGCCCGCTGCCGCGCATGGTGGCGCCGATGGGTATCGGCCGGCGCGCGATGCCGCCCGAGACCAGCGCCATGCGGGCCGGGGGATTGACCGTGAAGTAGCGCGACTTGAGCAGCATGCAGCCCGGCCCGAGCGGGGCCAGCGCTTCCCTTTTCAATTCGAAGTTGTCAGCGGTCACCTCCGCTTCCGGCCGGGATGCAACCACCCACTTCAAGTTCTGGAGTTCGCTCATCGATTCGCCTCGCTCTGTTCAGGTTTTTCGGTGCCGTGGCGGCTTGCGCGCGACTGCAAGTGTGTCAGCAAGGCCGTTGCAATGCCATGCTCACGCATCTCGTACGGTGCCCGCCTATAATGGACGCCGTATCCGGCTTGGGGCCGTTGATCGATGTCCGACCTGAAGACCAGGCAGAACGATGCCAGTGTCGATGCCTACCTCGATGCGGTCGAGCACCCGCGGCGCCGGGACGATGCCCGAACCCTGCTTGCGCTGATGCGACGCGTGACCGGCGAGCCGCCGACCATGTGGGGCACGAGCATTGTCGGCTTCGGCAGCTACCACTACACCTATGCCAGCGGCCGCGAGGGCGACTGGCCGGTGGTCGGCTTTGCGCCGCGCAAGCAGAACCTGGCCCTCTACATCATGCCTGGCTTCTCACGTTACGGCGCCCTGCTCGAGCGCCTGGGCAAGCACCGCACGGGCAAATCCTGCCTGTACCTGAACAAGCTCGAGGACGTCGACATGGAGGTACTCGAAGAACTGTTGCGCGACTCCGTTGCCGAAATGAAACGCCGATACCCGTGACGCGGCAGCAAGCGAGAGGACCCTCCGAGAACAGAACCCGGCGCATCAGGACATTGACATGCAAGGAACAGCATTGCGTACACCGATGAGAGCGGGCGTGACGTGCGAGGGTCCGCCACCTTTTGGCGTCGCAACCGGTTGCGGGGCCGATTGTCGAGCCACCCGCGCTGGCGACCAAAGCAAGCACGCTCAGTGTGCCGGAGGCCCGCATTTCATGGCCGCTCGGTGGTTGGAGAATCCACATCGCCAGAGGTTTGTTCCATGCGAGCAACCATAACCTGGAAGGACATGGCCACATTCACTGCCGTTGCCGGCAGCGGCCACGAAGTGACCTTGGACGGCCCACCGGAGCTCGGCGGGCAAAACGCCGGCGCACGCCCCATGGAAATGATGCTGATGGGCCTCGGCGGCTGTGCCGCGTTCGACGTGGTGCACATCCTGAAAAAGGGGCGCGCCAGGGTTACCGGGTGCACGGCGCAGGTAAGCGCGGAGCGTGCCGAGCAGGACCCCAAGGTGTTCACGCGCATCCACCTGCACTTCACGGTCACCGGCGACAACCTGAGCGCGAACAAGGTCGCCCGTGCCATCGAACTGTCCGCCGAAAAACACTGTTCCGCTTCCATCATGCTGCAACGCGCGGGGGTTGAGGTGACCCACGGGTTCGACCTGGCCTAGTGTGCTGTCCCGCAAATAAGTGTGATTATTCGTGGCCATTTTGGCCCCCGGCCGCGTTGCTCCTCCTTGTGTGGGGCCTGCCACACGGCGTCGTCGCGCCTTGCCGGGAGCCAAAATGGCCTAGCGACTAAAACCCACTTATTTGCGGGACAGCACACTAGTGTCAAGCCTGTTTTGTCGCTTCACCGTCTTTCCGGGTATAGAACACATCGCGCCGGGTGGCATGGAAATCCAGCCCCAGTACCAGCCTTTGCCCCGGTTGCCCGAGCAGTCGCTCCACAAAGGAAAGCAGGGCCAGCGCACCAGTGATTTCAGGCGGATGCTGGCGGCCTGTCACGAGTACCCAGTCACTCCCCTGTCCCGGGGTGACCCGTGCATGGATCGGCCGGTTACCCAACGACCGCCCTGTTTCACGCACCTCGACCCGCCCCGATGTCGCCTGCGCCTGCCGCCAGCTTGCATAGTCGGTGTTGGTGACCAGTTCCTGGGCAGCAATGTAGAGCGGCTCGGGGCCGACGCGCAGGTCGAAGCGAACCGCGGTTTCATCGAGCAGCCGTTCAAAGTCGGACTCATCGAGCAACCGCCATGGCTTGCCGTCCCGGCTGACCTTGGGACGGTAGCGGTGCTTGTGCGCCGTAGTGAAAGTAAACGCGGATATTGCGTTCGCTGCCGGACAGCACACGGAACGCATACCAGGGGCTCGCGTTCACCGGAGTGCTCTCCGGCGCATTGTCCAGGCTGTATTCGTCCGGGCCGGTTCGCCGGCATTCACTGAGCCGGCCACTCTCGAAACCGGCATCGAATCTCAGGTCGCCGAACCCGCAAACGGGCGCGTGGTTGGTTACGCGAATATCAGCCACTGCGCAACCGTAACAGCAGAGCAACAACAGGAACAGGAATACGCGATGCACGGGTCACCCGTAGCTCATGGCCGCTCGGTGTCCGGAATGCTCATGACCCAAAAAAATGTTCCATGCGAGTCCGGAACCCGGCACGCTGGGACATAGACGTGCGGGAAACAATGGCGCGCGACGCACACGACTTCAATTCAAATTGAATTGTGGCAACCTTTTGATTTAATTGAAATTACAAAGTCTCCCCGTGAAAGGTCGACCGGCCCGCCAGGGAATCAGAAAACGACTGCCCTTATGTCCAGATACAGGTAACGGCCGAGATCGGAATGCGCATCGGCGAAATAGCCGAAGTAACGATCTGCGAGGGGCGCACGCGCATTGGTCAGATTCTTGACGCCGAAGCGCAGGCGGGTGTTTCTGCCCGCCAGCCTCATGTGCCAGTCGAGATGCGCATCGAATGTATCGAAGTCGGGAACCTGCCAGCGGGTGCCGTCCGCGAGCGTCAGGCTACTCTGATAGAAGCCGCCGATGCGCGACCAGCCGAACGCCGCTCCGAAGTCGCCGTGCCGCCAGGACAGGCGTGCATTGTGGCGGTATTCCTGGTTGCCGTCGCGGTCGACCAGGTCGGCAAATCCGTCGACCGGAATGCTGAGCGGCATGACACCGGCTTCCTGGGCGGCCAGCAGGGTGGCCGAATCGCCCCCGGGCTGCTGCTCGAAGTCGAGCAGAAAGGACGCGTTGTATTTCAGGTAAAAGCGGCCGACCGTTGTTTCGAAGTCGTAGTACAGGCCTACATCCACACCGCGCACGGTACGGTCATCGAGGTTGGCGTAGCGGTCGTCGATGCGCAGTACGTTGCCTGCCGGGCAGATTCCAGCCGCCTCGTAGACGGCTGCCACCTCCGGCTCGATGTCCGGGTCGCGCAGTACGGCGGCATTGAAGGCAGCCGCGGCGCAGTTGTTCAGACCATAGTCGATGCGCATCAGCAGGTCGAGCACCGTGTGGTTTTCCTCGCCGAACAGGCCGATCGTATTCTGCTTCTCGATCGACCAGTAATCCGCGGTGATGCTCAGCCCGTCCACCGGTTCGAACACGATGCCCACCGAATAGTTGTCCGATTCTTCCGGCTCGAGCCCGGCGCTGCCCTGGGCGATGCGCTGCACGCTGTTGCGGCAGTCGACGATGTCCTGGCCCGGGTCTCCGCCGAGTTCCGCCGCGTATATGCAGGCGTAGTCATTGCGGGTGTTGCTGCGCGCGACAATGTCTTCATTGATCGTGATCAGGTTCGGTGCCCGAAACGCCTGTGAGAACGACCCTCGCACCAGCACCGCATGCAACGGCCGCCAGCCTGCCGCGATCTTGCCGACCGTGGTGTTCTCGATGTCGGAGTAGTTTTCGTGGCGTACCGCCAGCTGCAGGTCGAGCGTGTCGAAAACCGGTATCTGCAATTCGCCGAATAGCGACCATACATTGCGCTTGCCGTCGTTGTCCGCGGTCGGGCTCGAGTTCACCACATCGGAGACGAATGGGAAGGTATCGCCATCGTTGTCGACGAACCGCATGGTTCCATCCAGACGCGGGTCACGGTCGTCTTCGAAGGATTCGCGGCGGTATTCGACGCCGGCCAGAATGCCGACCGGACCGGCAGGCAAGGCAAAAATCTGGTTGTTGAAGACCTTGAGATCAAAGGTGGTCAACTGCGCCTCGCTGTCGCGGCGCACCGACACCAGCGCCTGTTCGATATTGGAGCCCTCGCCACCGCTGAACGGGTTATAGGCCGCGGCGGTGGGATCGTTCAGTGCCGCCTGAATCAGCGAATTGGCAACGCGGTTGTGAGTGACATCCTGCTTTTCGGAACGTGACCAGACCACCGCCGTTTCCCAGTCCCATTCGTTCCACTGCCCGCGCAGCCCCTGCAGCAACCGCCAGGTTTCGCCGTCGTTCTCGACAATGCGCGGCACCTCGGCAAAGCGGTAGTTGTCGATGGTCAGCGCCAGCCCCGCACAGGGCACGCTGTCGCCGATCACCGAATCCGGCAGGCGGTTCGGGGAGCCGCAGGGGCCGAACGGGTTGTAGTGGTTTTCGGCGCCGACGCGCAACTTCACCGACGAAAACGGCGTCGAGGTATGACGGGACATGTGCGTATCCGACCGGTAGGCCTGAATTTCCGTGAAGCTCTCGATACCGCTGTCGAACTGGTGGCTGACGTACAGAAACAGGTTGTATCGATTGAGTTTCGAATTGAGGTCGCGGTTTTCGTTCAGGTTGTGGCGCAAGGTGCCATTGCCATCGGCGGCGCCGCACACCTGGGCATTGATGGCAAAGCTGCAACGCGCATCGCCGGCCGGAAACACCTCGAACTCACCGGAACTGTCGGTAATGCCGTTACGGCGCAGGCTGTGGCCGCTCGAAAGGCTCGAGACCACGTCGAACTGCCCGAAAAGGGAGTTGGCACTGGTGTTGCGGAAGGCCACGCTGCCGGCGAATGGCGAGTCCTCGGGGATACGATGTCGAAAATCCGCATCGGCCCAGCGCTCATCGTCCTGGGAGTTCACCCGGCCGCGTTGCAGGTAATCAAAAAAGAAGCCGACATTGGTGCGGCCGTCATTGAAGTATCCTCCCCATTCCAGGCCGAAGCTCTGGTCATTGCGCGGCAGGTTGTCGAACTCGGAGTGCTTGACGCGCAGTGTCAGGCCCTCGAAATCGTTTCTCAGCACGGTGTTCACCACGCCGGCCACCGCATCGGCGCCATAGATCGCCGATGCCCCGTCACGCAGTATCTCCACGCGCTCGACGCCGCGCACGGGAATGGTATTCGTGTTGGCGGTATTCACGGGTACGAAGCTGCCGCCGACTTCTTCCGTCTGAAAGGTTGCGGAATTGACCACCCGGCGCCCGTTCAGCAGGGTCAGGGTGTTGCCGGTTCCGAGGCTGCGCAAATTGTAGGCGCCGATGTCGCCGCGCGCGGAATTGACGCCGCCGCTGATGTTTTCCGCCTCGTTGAAGAAGTTCTGGCCGTTTTCCGGAATCATGGCGAGCAGTTCGTCGCCCGAATCGATGCCGAGCGCTTCGATGTCTTCGGCGGAAATGACCGACACGGCCAGGGCATCGGAAATGTTGGCGCCCTTGATCTGGGTGCCGGTGACGACGATCTCCTCGATTATCCCGGCATCGACCTGTGCCCAGGCTCCGCCAGTCGCCGACCCCAGGGCAATGATGCCCAATGCCGACAGGAAGCGCGCATTCGCGTTGATACTGGCGCCCGAAATCATGTGTAGTGCCCGCGATCGGCATCGAATGGGGTGCGAGCATATCGGGCGATGCCAAAAAGGTCGATCCGGTAGCCTGTGCACCTGCAACCGTCGTCCTACTCGAGCAGCCCCTGCACATGCAGTGCGACGCTGCGCGACAGCGCCTCGAGATCGTAGCCGCCTTCCAGGGTGGAGACGATGCGCCCATCGGCAAAGCGTCTTGCCGCATCGACGATGAATTCGGTGATCCACCGATAATCGTCATCCTGCAACTCGAGCCCTGCCAGCGGGTCCGCCCGATGCGCATCGAAACCCGCGGACACCAGAATCATCTGCGGACGGTGCGCTTCCAGCGCCGGCAGCCAGTCCCGTTCGACCGCAGCGCGAAACGCCTTGCTGCCGGACCCGGCGTCCAGCGGCGTGTTGACGATGTTGGGACGCTTCACATCCTGGCGAATGCCCGGATAGTACGGGTACTGAAAGCTCGAACAGACCAGCACCTCGGGCCGTTGCGAGAACATCTCGACCGTGCCGTTGCCGTGGTGCACATCGAAATCGAGCACCGCGACGCGATCGAGTTCATCGAGCGCCCGATCGGCGCCTACCGCCACGCTGTTGAAAAAGCAGAATCCCATGACGCTGGCGGACTCGGCGTGGTGGCCGGGAGGACGCACCGCGCAGAAGGCGCGGCTGCTGGCGCCGGAAAGTACGATCTGCACCGCTTCAAGCAGCGCTCCGGCGGCCAGGCGCGCCGCCCTGGCCGAGCCCGGGCTCATCACGGTATCCGACTCGACCCGCAGGAAGCCCTGCTCGGGCGTCGCCTCCAGAACGGCTTCGACGTAGTGGCGGTCGTGCACCCGCGCCAGGTCTTCCCTGCCGGCGACGGACGGGGTCTGCACAGACACTTCATCGAGAATACCCTCGTTGCGCAGACGCTCGAGTACCGCGACCAGGCGCGCCGGACGCTCCGGATGCCCGGCGGGCGCTTCGTGCTTCAGACATTCCGGGTGCGTAAACAGGTGCATGCCCGGCCGATGCTGTCAGGGCCTTGCCGCGATGGCAAGCCGACTTCCCGCGGGCGGCGTTCCGGCCGGGCCGGGGCAAGGCCGAAGCAGGCCCGCCAGCGTGACGCTCAGGTCATCTCCAGCAGCTCGTTGACCCGGCCGATCATCTCATCCTTGTCGTACAGGTCGAAATAGATGGCGGCCATGACATTCTGGGGCCCGAAAAAGAACCGTTCGTAGAGCACCTGGCGGTTGCCGAACCCGGATACGGCAACGTCCTGTGCGAGCCGGAACAGCGCCACCCGGTCCTTGCTGTGCAGATTGGCGAGCTGGAAATAGCGTTCCACATCGCCGGCAATGGCATTGTCGAAATCCGCCTCGCAGGGCGTGGCCACCAGCGAACTCGAGCCCAGCATGTGTATCGTCTCGATCAGTTTCGGGTAGAGCCTGGGGAACAGGTTGCGCGAGGTGTCCAGGGGCCGGCGCTGCGGAATGTACAGGCCCCACCGGTCCTGTTCCGGCTGCTGCTCGGCGCTGAACAGGAGCGCCCGCACCGTCTCCGCGATCCACATGGCTTCTGCGATCTGCCCCTTGACGTTCATGTCCTTGTCCTTGCCCGACGCGCGGGCCATGGCGCAGAGCAGGCCGACGATGAACTCGGCCTTGGCCAGCTTGGCGCAGGCGACCTGGTGCATCATGTGCACCACCGCGTTGGTTTCCGCGAATGCGCGGTTGCAGAGCAACGGGTCGCGATACATGAACACCCGTTCCCAGGGCACGAGCACGTTGTCGAATACCACTACCGCGTCCATTTCCTCAAAGCGCGCCGCCAGGGGCGCATCGAACCGCGATTTGCCGACATCGTGGCTGTCGCGGCAGATCATGCGCAGCCCGGCGGTGTCAATGGGCAGCGTAAACGCGAAAGCAAACGGAACGTTTTCTTCGGAAGCCTTCAGCAGGGTGGAGGGAAACACCTCGATCTCGTTCGCCAGTGGACCCAGCGTGGCCAGCAGACGCGCACCGTCGACGACGATGCCGGCATCGGTTTCCCGAACCACCTGCAACGCGACTTCAGGGCTGGACAGACCCTGGCGCACCCGTTCGGCATTGAACTGCGGGTTCACCAGGGTGTGCGTCAGCACGTGGTCGGCGCTGCGTGCATGCTCGTAGTAGGCACGCATGTTGGCCGCGAAATCGACCGGGCCGCCATTTTCGTTGAGGAACTCCGCCGCCCCGGCGAACGCGGTAACCGAGGAGTTCTTGTAGTCTGGCGTACGGCCCAGCATGCCATGCGACCACTTGGCCCACTCGTAGTAGGCGGCGCCGCGGCGCCGTACGTCCTCGGGCGTTCTCGGCAGAAGAAACGACATGGGAAAGCGCTCGCCGTTCTCGCAGAATGTCAGGGTGTCGCCGAGTCCGGGATGCTGCTGCCGGTCCAGGAACCCGGCCAGGGTCCGTGCGCCGCGGGCCAGCCCCGGTTCCCGGGTCACGTCCTGCACGCGCCGGCCATGCATCCATACCCGGCGACCGTCGCGCAATGAATCCAGGTAGGCAGTACCGCTTCTGAGCGCCATGAGTTTCTCCTCAGGTTTCTGCCAGGGAACCGGGCGGCCTGCCCGCGGCGGGTTCCATCTGCGCTGCAGCCGACCGCGCGCGTTCGGCAATTCTGCCCAGCGTAGCCAGCAGCGCCGACCACTCCGCATCGCTGACCAGGTTCTCGAGCTGTTCATACGCCCGGTCAACGAGGGGCGTTACCCGCGATTCGAGCGCCCTGCCCTGCGCCGACAGGCAAACCCGCACCACACGCCGGTCCGACTCGGACCTGCGACGCTGCACCAGGCCATCGCGTTCGAGGCGATCGACGACGCCAACGAGGCTGGGTGCCTGGATGAGCGTTCTGTGCGCGAGAGCGAGCAGCGGGCTGCTGTCGTGTTCCCACAACACGCGCAATACCCGCCACTGCTGTTCCGTCAGGCCAAAACGGGAAAAAATCCCTCGAAAGTCCGGCATTACCGCATCGAGCGTGCGATAGAGCATCATCGGCAGCGAGGATTCGAACGGTTTCAAACTGCAGGCACCGCGGTTAATTACTATATTAATTGTTAATATAGTAATTAACTGCATCGTACTGTCAAGCGCGCGAAGGTGTAACCTTGCCCGCCCGGCCAGGCACCTGGCCGTATCCGGCGGAACAGTCCGCCGATACGCGCAACGGAATGCCGGCGCACTGCCACTGCAGCACGCCGCCGAGCCGATGGCGAAGCCAGCTGGGCCCCGATATAACTGCAAGGAACGGCATCGAATGTTCAAGCATCCCAACCGCCGGAGGATTTATCTGCTGCGCCATGCCGAGGCCGCCTATGTGCGGGAGGACGGCAGCTTCACCGATGACCCCCGCTCGGTTGCGCTTACCCGGCTCGGGCGCGAGCAGGCACGCAAGCAGGCGGCGCTGCTGGCCAGCGTGCCCTTCGACCGCGCCATCTGTTCCGGGCTGCCCCGTACCGTGGAAACCGCGACTTTGCTGCTGGCCGGCCGGCGCAACCCGCAGTTGGAAACCGTGCCGGAACTACAGGAAATCAGGTCCGGCGGTCAGGCATACGGGGGTAACGATGCGGCCGCCTGGATCGAGCAGATGGCAAATCCCTGGGCGACCGGCGAGGAACCGGGCGCACGCTTCCTGGGCGGTGAGAAGTTCGTCGACTTCAAGGCACGGATAGCCCCGCAGTTCGACCGGATCGTGGCTGCGCCGGACTGGACGCATCTATTGCTGGTTTTGCACGGCGCCGTGAACCGGATGATTCTCAATCACGTGCTGAACCTGCCCTGGCAACGGCGGGTAACGATCGAACAGGACAATTGCTGCATCAACATCATCGATGTCGATACGGACGAAGCGGGAGAGGCAACCCGATTCCTGTTGCGGACGGTCAATGTAACCGGCTACAACCTGAACAAGTCGGACATCGTGCTGACCACCATGGAGCAGAGCGCGCTGCGCGTCTCGGAGATGCTCAGCCGGTAAACCGGCAGAGCCCTGACTCAGCAGGGCTCCTGCCGGCGAAAGGAGCGCGTCAGACGCCGCGCCCCTCAATAAATAGATACACCGATCACCTCCTTATTGTTGCCCGACACGCGGGCGATGGTGCGCCAAAGTGGCCGCCAATGCAATTGTTCGAGCGCCCCTGGTCTTGCTTTCTTGAGCCGATGCGCTTGCACGACCCCTCAGCTTGCCGCGCCTGCCCCGGCCTCCCCCCTTTGCATCCTCCCGCAACGGCATCCGGCGGGACGTGGCAGCAGGGACGACCTCCATAAGCCGGGACAAAACTGCCCGCGACGGATAAAGTAGCCCGTAGTCGGCCTCTGATATCGGGTAAGTCACTATGGTCATGGACGGCATTCACCATGTATCGATCAACGTTCGGGATGTAGCCGCGGCACAGGCGTTCTATGTCGATGTCCTGAAGATGGAATTGCTGCAGCGCCCGGACTTCGGGTTCCCCGGCGCCTGGCTGCGCGCCGGCGAGCAGGAGGTGCACCTCATGCAGATGGACTCCGGCCCACCACTCAAGGAACAGCATTTCGCATTCAAGGTGTCCGACCTCGATGCGCTGCGGCGGCAATTGCAGGACGCGGGCATTGCATGCTCCGAGCCACGCGAAATTGACGGCATCTGCAGACAGTGTTTCACGCATGATCCGAGCGGCAATCTGGTTGAATTCAACCAGAGGCTTTGAAGTGCCGCTGACGGCAGAAAAAGCCTCAATTTCAGAAGGTTGAATTAACTTTCTGGAGTTTCATACAACTACCGCCGGTGCTGGACGAAGCCTGACTGTCGGCAGTGACCGTTGGCCGCGACGGGCATTGGCATCAGGCAGCGGCAGTTGCGCCTGCCCTGGCCAGCGGGCCGCCCGCCATTTCCCGAATCCGGCGCGCATAGGCTTTCATGCCGGTCATTATGATGACGACCGCTACCGGTCCGACGGTCACCGAGACCAGCGACAGCGACCAGGCCACCGCGGCCGGGTCCCGGAACAGATAGTCGGTGCACGCCGCCACCAGTGTCGGGCCCAGGGCCAGGCCGATGACGTTGGTGGTTACCACGTAGCTTCCCACCACGACGCCGCGCATTTCATTGGGCGTGACCGCCTGTATGGCGGAAGCGACCAGGGCCAGGGGCAAGGTAACGAAAAAGCTGCCGGCAGCCACACAGGCCAGCCCGGCATAGGGATTGGATTGCCAGGGCAGAAATGCCAGCGACAGCGCCGCACCTGCCGCGGAGATCACCGTCAGCCGTAGTGGATAGTCCATGTGCCCTCTAGCCTCCAGGCGGCGCGCCGCCCAGGGCCCGGTCAGCACACCACCGGAACCGGCGACCAGAGCGACCACACCGTACACTCTGCCGGCCTGCGCAAGGTCCCACTCGTACACCCGCACCATGATGGTCGGCGTCCAACCTTGCAGGCCGTACAGGATGACGATGATGAATGGCGCGCCGACCAGCAGCGCCAGATAGATGCGTGCATTGGCACGAACGTAGGCCACCACCTGCGGCCATGGCGGCGTGGTCCGGTCAGCACTGACGCGCCCCTTGCGGGCAGGCTCGCGCAAGCTCAGCAGAATTCCGGCAATCACCACGCCGGGCAGGCCGACGGCGACAAAGGTGAATTGCCAGGGGGCCAACTGCCCCACCAGCGGCAGGGCGATGCCGACCGCATCGCCGCTCAAGTCGAGTACTTCGGCGCCCAGGATCATGGCCAACCCGGCACCGAGATAAGGGCCCATCAGATAAACGCTGATCGGTCGCGCCAGCCGTTCCGGGGGAAAGTAGTCTGAAAGCAGGGACCAGGCGGCCGGCGTCACCGAGGCTTCGCCGGCGCCGACGCCAAGGCGCGACAGCAGAAGTTGATCAAACGTGCGCGACAGGCCGCAACCGACGGTTGCGGCACTCCACGCCAGAATCCCCCCGACCATGATGGCGATGCGGTGAAAACGGTCCACCATGCGCCCGACCGGCACGCTCATGAGCACATAGGTCAAAACGAATGCCGGGCCCTGCAACAGCCCGATCTGGAAATCGGTGATGCCCAGGTCCGCCTGGATGGGTGTCACCAGCAGATTGAGTACCTGGCGGTCCACGAAGGAGAACGTATAGGCCAGCAGCAGCACGAACACCGCGTACCAACCGTACCGTGGCGCCGGCCAATCGTCGATATGAGTGGGATCTGAACGGATTTCGTTCATCGCCGGTGCATCGGGCACAACTGTCTGGTAGCCCCACAGCACCTGCGGCGGCTAGTTATTGTTCGCGAATCAGGTTGTCCGATGAGTCAGTCGGCAGCCGACCGCATCGCTGCCAACTTGTAGGGCTGGGCATTGCCCCCCAAGCAACTGAGAGCCTCAATCAAGACAACAAACCCCGAATGGGACAGTTAACTTCCCATTCGAGGCAGGTGTGCAATCAGCCAGCAGTGACTGATGAATCAGCCTTCGGCGGCTTCCTCGGCGCCTTCGGCGGCAGCATCTTCGGCCGCATCGTCAGCGGCGGCTTCGCCGTCGCCACCGTCGTCCATGGCTTCCATGCCGGCATCGCCACCGTCATCGGCAGCTTCGCCACCGTCATCGGCAGCGTCGCCGGCGTCGTCAGCGGCATCGTCGGCAGCCGCTTCCTCTGCCGGAGCAGCTTCCATTGATTCTTCAGCAGCTTCTTCCGCCGGGGCGGCTTCCATCGCTGCTTCAGCCGCAGGTGCCTCGGCCACTTCTTCGCCCCCGCCACCGGCAGGCTGTTCACAGGCGGCAAGCCACATCAGCGCGAACGCCGCAGCCAGAATTCGAGCGATTTTCATAAACGCCTCCCAATCACATCAGTAACGGTTGCGCAGCATACCGCAAATTCGTATAGCGTGATACGCGGCGGCCTTCAGAACACCAGCCGAATGACGCTTTCCCCAACACATGCCGGCTTCGCCTGCCCCTGTACCTCGACAGTAAGCTGATTGACCACCTCCAGCATCTCTCCCTTGACCTCGACGCTCTTGATCTCGCCCCGGGTGCGGATCTTGGCGCCGACCGGCACCGGCGACGGAAAGCGTACCCGATTCCAGCCGTAGTTGATGCCCATGCGCATGCCATCGAGCTCCGGCAGGCCGATTCCGTCGCCGCCCGGCAGAAAGCTCATCAGCGACATGGTCAACTGGCCGTGCGCGATTGGCGCACCGAACGGACCGGCCTTGGCCCGTTCCGGGTCGATATGAATCCACTGATGGTCCAAGGTGGCGTCCGCGAATTCATTGACACGGTCCTGGGTCATCTCAAACCAGTCCGTCGGTTCGCCCGCCTGGCCGATGCTTGCGACCAAGGTTTCGTATCCGTTCTGCAGCGCTTCGTTTGCCATCGGTTTCTCCGGGAGAAAACCGGAATTATGCCTACTTTGGGCAGCGACAGGGAGTCAGGTGCAGACGTCCGGCGGCGGCCGGCCGGAGAAAAACCGGTCGAGGTTCTCCACCACGCGCATGCCCATGGCCACCCGCGTCTCGGCGGTACTGCTACCCATATGCGGCAGCAGCACGACATTTTCGAGGTTCAGCAGTTCCTCGCAGACCTGCGGTTCCGCCTCGTAGACATCGAGGCCCGCGCCCGCCAGCCTGCCACCGGCCAGCGCATCGGCAAGCGCCCGCTCATCGATAACGGAACCGCGCGCGGTATTGATGAGAAAGGCAGACCGGCGCATCAGCGCCAGGCATTGCGCATCAATCAGATGATGGCTTTGCGGTGTTGCCGGGCAATGCAACGACAGGAAGTCGACGCTCGCCGCCAGTTCATGCAGGCTCGCGACCTGTTCGGCCCGCAGTTCTTCGAGCAGCGAAGGCGCCACCGGGCTGCGGTTCAAGCAGGCAATGCGCATGCCGAACCCGTGCCGCGCCCGCCTGGCCACCGCCGCGCCGATGCGGCCCATGCCGACAATGCCGAGCGTCTTGCCGGTCAGCCGGGCGCCGACCATGTGGCTCGGCCGCCAGCCGGCCCAATTGCCGGCGCGCAACTCCCGCTCCCCTTCCCCGGCGCGGCGGGCGCTCATCAGCATCAGCGTCATGGCGAGGTCCGCAGTGCAGTCGGTGAGCACGTCCGGCGTGTTGGTGACAGCGATGCCCCGCTCGCGCGCCGCAGCAACGTCTATGTGGTTGTGGCCGACACCGTAGTTGCCGATGATCCTGACACGCAGGTCAGCGCCGAACAGGTCGGCGCCAAGCCTATCGGTGACCGTCGGGCACAACGCATCGGCGCTGCGCAGCGCATCGGCCAGATCATCCTGGGAGAACGGGCGATCGTCCGTGTTCAGACGTGTGTCGTAACGGGCCGCCAGCGCTTCTTCAACCGCCGCCGGCCAGCGACGCGTGACGATCACCCTGGGTCTGCTCATCGGCGATGGCCGCCCCCGCCTGGACTTGCGCTCAGGCGGCGCGCAGCAGCGTACCGGTGCCCAACCCGCCGCCGCAGCACATGCTCACCAGGCCGTAGGTGCCGCCGCCGCGCCGCAGTTCGTGCACGGCCTTGGTGATCAGGAAGCAGCCGGTGGCGCCGAGCGGATGGCCGAGCGCAATGGCACCGCCGTTCGGATTGACCCGCGCCGGGTCGGCGCCGACGGTCTTGGCCCACGACAGCACCACCGAAGCAAAGGCTTCGTTTATCTCGAACACATCGACATCATCGATGCAAAGGCCCGCTGACTCCAGCAGCTTGCCGGTGGCGGGAATCGGGCCTTCGAGCATCAGCACCGGGTCGCAACCGACCAGCGCCGTATCGACGACGCGGGCCAATGGTCTCAGCCCCAGCGCTTGCGCCCGGTCGGCACTCATGAGCAGCACGGCCGCGGCGCCGTCGGCAATCTGGGAAGAGGTGCCGGCGGTGTGGATGCCGTCTTCGCGCGCTACCGGCTTCAGCCCGGCCAGCGCCTCGAGGCTGGTGTCCCGCGGCAGTTCGTCCATGTCGAAGGTCCGGGTAGTGCCGGTGCGTTTCCCGTTTTCATCGAAAACCGGGACCTCCAGGGGCACTATCTGGGCATCGAAACGCCCTTCCGTTACGGCCCGCGCCGCCCGCACCTGGGACTCGAGGCCGAAGCGGTCCGCATCGCCACGGGTTACCTGGTATTTCTCGGCCATGCGCTCGGCGCCTTCGAACTGGCTGACGAACTCGAAGTGCTGGAAATAGCTGCGCGCGATCGGCTTGCCGTAGGTATCCGGCAGCCCCACAGAGTCGGAACCGATGCGCAGCCGGGTCATGTTTTCGACCCCGCAGGCGATCACCGTGTCGGCCATGCCGGAGCGTATCAGACTGTGGCCAAGCATGGCCGCCTCCTGGGACGACCCGCACTGGGCATCGATGGTGATGCAGGGCACCTCCTGCACGCCGCCGTGGGCCAGCCAGGCGGTGCGCACCACGTTCATGCCCTGGGCACCGAGCTTGTTGATGCAGCCGCCGACCACCTGGTCGACCTGCTGCGAAGACAG
>CAZNFI010000051.1:0-18420 GCA_964572185.1 uncultured Pseudomonadales bacterium | reverse complement strand
GACCGGTGCATCCGGGAGGTTGCCAGGCGCACGGGAAACTGGAATTCTTCATTGTTGCTGCCGGGCTAGTGCGTTATCCCGCAATCGGTCTATATTTCAGTCAACAGACCTCCGGAGGCATGAACGACGTGGCATACAGTACCGAACAGATTCGCAACATCGCCTTGGTGGGGCACAGCGGCGCCGGCAAGACCGAACTCACGGATGCCCTGCTGCACGGCGCCGGCAAGATTCCCCACAAGGGCTCCATTGAGGAGGGAACCACGGTTTCTGACGCCGATGCCAGCGAGAAGGAACACAAGCATTCGCTGAAAACCGGATTCTGTCACTTCGATCATGACGGCGTGCATGTCAATCTGCTCGACACGCCCGGTCACCCGGATTTTGTCGGCCGTGCCATCTCGGTGCTGCCCGGCGTGGAAACTGCCGCGATCGTCGTCAATGCGGTGACCGGCATCGAGACCATGACGCAGCGGACCATGGATGCGGCGACCGGGCGGCGCCTGTGCCGCATGGTGGTGGTCAACAAGATTGACGCGGACGGTGCCGACAGCGGCGCGGTGCTTGCCGGGATTCAGGAAGCCTTCGGCCGCGAGTGCCTGCCCATCAATCTGCCGACCGGCAACGGTTCGCAGGTAATTGACGTGTTCTTCGAGGGCGAGGGCGAAGACACCGATCTCGGCTCGGTGGAAGACGCCCACGAGCAGATTGTCGACCAGGTCGTGGAAGTCGACGACGACCTGATGGAGACTTATCTTGAGGAAGGCGAGGTCTCCCCGGAGCAGCTGCACGACGCCTTCGAGAAGGCGCTGCGCGACGGGCACCTGATTCCCGTGTGTTTCGTGTCGGCGGCAACCGGTGCCGGCATCGCGCAACTGCTCGACGTCATCGTCAAGCTGATGCCATCGCCGAGCGAAGGCAACCCGCCGGCATTCGTCAGCGGCGAACAGGCGCAGGCGGTATCACTGACACCGGACCCGGAGGCGCACGCGTTCGCCCATGTGATCAAGGTGGACATTGACCCGTTCCGTGGGCGCATGGCGTTTCTGCGCGTGCATCAGGGAACGTTGCGCAAGGGCCGGCAGATTTTTGTGGGCGATGCCCGCAAACCCCTGAAGATCAGCCACCTGCTCAGGCTCAACGGCGCCGAACACACCGAGGTGGACGCGGTCGACTGTGGCGATATCTGCGCCATTCCCCGCGCCGAGGACGTATTCTTCAATGCCGTACTGCACGACGCCCACGATCAGGACGATACACGCCTCGAGTCGGTCGGGCTGCCGGAACCGATGTACGGTCGCGCCATTGCGGCCGACTCGGATGCCGCAGCCCAGAAGGCGAACGAAGCGATTACGGTGCTCTGCGCCGAAGACCCGACCCTGCGTCTCGAGCACATACCCGCCATGAACGAGACCGTGCTGTTCGGCATCGGCGAACTGCATCTGCGCCTGGCGCTCGATGAGGTGGCGGAAAAGTACGGCGTCAAGGTTGCCACTTCGCTGCCGTCCATCGCCTACCGGGAGACCGTAACCGGCAGGGCCGAGGGGCATCACCGGCACAAGAAGCAGACCGGCGGCGCCGGCCAGTTCGGCGAGGTTTTTCTGCGCATCGAACCGTTGCCGCGGGGCGGCGGATTCGAGTTCGTCGACCAGGTGGTGGGCGGGGTGATTCCGTCGCAGTTTATCCCGGCAGTGGAGAAAGGCGTGCGCGAAGTGCTGCAGGAAGGAGCGATCTCGGGCCACCCGCTGCAGGATGTCCGCGTCACCGTCTACGACGGCAAGCATCACTCGGTGGATTCCAAGGAAATTGCCTTCGTGCAGGCCGGCAAGCGTGCCTTCATCAATGCGGTGCGCGATGCCACGCCTATCGTCATGGAGCCGGTGGTGGACGTCAGCGTCGCTGTCCCGGAAAACTGCATGGGCGATGTGGCCGGCGACCTGTCCGGCATGCGCGGCTCGGTCAAGGGCACCAACATGCTCGCCGGCGGGCGCCTCGAGGTGCTTGGCCAGGCGCCGCTGAAGGAGGTGCAGGACTACCACTCGCGGCTCAATTCGCTGTCCGGCGGCGAGGGGAGTTTCTCCATGTCGTTCAGCCACTACGCCCCGGTACCGGCCCTCGACCAGCAGAACCTGGTCAAGGCGTTTCGGCAGGACGGCGACTGACAAGCCACGGTTCGCGACGAATTTGCTTCACTGAGCGACCCCCGCGGCGATTGCGCGGCGGCGGGGCTCACTCGCTGCCTTGGGCCGACTCTTGGTCGCCCTTGAAGAATGGGAAGTACTCGTCCACCCAGTTCTCCAGGAAAGCGGGCATCCTGGGATTACCCTCCGGTTCGCCGTATCCGGGCGTCATGCGCCACGCCAGCACCTCGGCAGCAAATTCCCGCGCATTCGTGGCGGCGTAGCTTCCGAGCCCCATTTCTCGGACCCTGTTCTGCACTTGCAGGGCGAATTGCGGATCCTCGGGATTGCTGACATCGATTCCATGCTGTTCGGAGATGAATCCGTGCTCTTGCAGTACGGACACCAGTCCACCATGCCATTGTGTCGGATTCGAGTCGGGGCCCAGGGACAGGTGGTGGGCATATTCGTGGATCAGGATGTCTTCGTATCGAAACAGCTTGTTGGTAAATGTCCCTGCCGAGGTTTCCCTTTTTAGCGCGCTATACCAACGGACGCTGTGCGGATTGGTAAACTGCAGCGCAGCGCAGCTGGAATCGTAGCATGCCCAGGTGAATGGCTCTTTGTCGCTGGTTGCGCATTGCTGCGAAAGATTGAGTGGCGTGAGTTTGCACAGTTTCGGAAACTGTCGATGCAGATGGGCCATGAGTTGGTTGAAGCTGGTGACGTTGGACAGAAACATCCAGTTGGGCAGGGGATCTGGACAATCCGGGTCGCCGCTGAGTATGAATCGATGAACGTAGCCGTTGTCCAAGGACTCCTGCATTGCCCGCTCCAGTTCGGCTGATCGCCGGGGAGGTGCGGGGGCGCGAGTGGATGGCTCGGCGCGGCGGGGTGGCGGGGAAGCGGGCGGATCGATAGCCCCGCGCTCTGCCTGCTGAACGATCTGCATGACTTGGCGCGCCAGCAGGGGTCGGCCGCGTTGCACCGATCGTACCAGGTCGTTGGCGTCGACCACGTGATGGGTCACCTTGCCCCCGTATCGGCCGCGCAGCGCCTGGATAAACTGGAAATTGGCCTGCTGATTGCCGGCGTGACGAAAGTTGCCGATCCACCGCGTCACGCGCCAGGAGCGCGTGGTGACGCGGGAGCCGTCGTTGCTGAGAACGAGTTGGTCGTTACGGCTGGCGGTTTGGGCGGCAGCCTGGAAGGCTTCAAGGGTGGGCATCGAGCTGCTTGCGTTGGGAGTTGTTCCTGATGGGCGCCGTTGGCAGTCGACGTCGGGCGCTTGCCCGGGGCAGCATGCGGGTGAGATACCCGCGTGTGGCTTTTTTCGTGTCAGCAGGCTCGCAAATTCGTTGGCGCAATGTCGTTGGCGGTGGTGCCGACCGCACGACACGCGTTTTCCGGCGTGCTGCGATCAACTGAGACAAAGAACTTGAGCGAAAGTTTCGCGAAACAAGGTTAAAATTGCGCGCTTTTCGGGGGCCCCTGCGGGCGTCACATGGCGGAAATCACCTCTATCCGGGAACGAATCAGGCAGTTGACCGAGCGCACCATCGCGCTCAGGGGGTATCTTTGACTTCGATGCGCGCCGACAACGGCTCGATGAGGTCGAACGTGCATTAGCCGACCCGCACCTGTGGGAAGACCAGGAAAAAGCACGCGAGCTGTCAAAGGAGCGGGCCCGCCTTGAGGAAACCGTGGCGGCACTCGGCCCGCTACCGGACAACATTGCCGAATACAGTGAACTGGCGGATCTGGCCGCGGAAGAGGGGGATCAGGCGGCGCTTGATGAAGTGGACGCGGAACTCGAACCGCTCGAAAAACTGGTGGGCGAACTCGAGTTCCGGCGCATGTTTCGCGGCGAGCGGGATGAGGCCAACGCGTTTCTGGACGTACAGGCCGGTTCCGGCGGCACCGAGGCCCAGGACTGGGCGGAGATGTTGCTGCGCATGTATCTGCGCTGGGGCGAAGCCCGGAAATTCGATATGCAGATCGTCGAACTGTCGCCTGGCGATGTCGCCGGCATCAAGAGCGCGACGGTGCAGGTGGGAGGCAGCTATGCGTTCGGCTGGCTGCGCACCGAGACCGGCGTGCACCGGCTGGTGCGCAAGTCGCCGTTCGACTCCGGCAACCGCCGGCACACCTCGTTCGCATCGGTGTTCGTTTCTCCCGAGGTGGAGGACGACATCGACATCGACATCAATCCCGCCGACGTGCGCGTCGACACCTACCGGGCCAGTGGCGCCGGCGGCCAGCACGTGAATACCACCGATTCCGCCATCCGCCTCACGCACCTGCCCACCAACACCGTCGTGCAGTGTCAGAGCGAGCGCTCCCAGCACCAGAACCGCGACCGGGCATTCAAGCAGTTGCGGGCAAAACTCTATGAACTGGAAATGATGGCCCGGCGCGCCGAGCAGGCGGCCATCGAAGAACAGAAGGTCAGCATCGGCTGGGGCAACCAGATCCGCTCCTATGTGCTGGACCAGTCCCGGGTCAAGGACCTGCGCACCAATCAGGAGCGTTCCGACCCCAACAGCGTGCTCGATGGCGACATCGACGGCTTCATCGAGGCGAGCCTCAAGGAAGGCTTCTGACCGTGAGCAACGAGCGCAAAGTCGCCGACAGCCGCCGCGCCAAGCACCGTCACTGGCTGGCCGCAGGTGGCGCCTATGCGAACGGATTCCGCCGCGAGTCGGAAGCACAGGCGTTGCAAAGCCGGTTCGAGGGCCACGACCAGGCGGCGCTGGAAGCGCAGCCCGAGTCCACCGCCGTGGCCGGGCGCATCATGCTGCGACGCGTCATGGGCAAGGCCAGCTTCGTGACGCTGCAGGACGTGAGCGGTCGCATCCAGTGTTACCTCACCCGCGATGACCTGGGCACAGCGGCCTACGATGCGGTCAGGGCGATCTGGGACATAGGCGACATCGTCGGCGTGCGCGGCCGGCTCATGCGCACCAATCGCGGCGAGTTGACGGTGCGCGCCAGCGAGGTGGCGTTGCTCAACAAGACCCTGCAGGCATTGCCGGAAAAATTCCATGGCCTTGCCGACCGGGAAATCCGCTACCGCCAGCGCTACCTGGACCTCATCGTCAATGAATCCAGCCGGCAGGTTTTCGAGACACGCTCCCGCGTCGTCCAGCAGATGCGGGAGTTCTTCGTGCAACGGCGTTTCCTGGAAGTGGAAACGCCGATGATGCACACCATTCCGGGCGGCGCCCTGGCGCGGCCGTTCGTTACCCACCACAACAGCCTCGACATGGAACTGTACCTGCGCGTAGCGCCGGAACTGTTCCTGAAGCGGCTGGTGGTCGGGGGTTTCGAACGGGTGTTCGAGATCAACCGGAATTTCCGCAACGAAGGGCTGTCGCCCCGGCACAATCCGGAATTCACGATGCTCGAATTCTATTGGGCCTTCCACGACTACCGCGACCTGATGCGACTGACCGAGGAACTGCTGCGTGACGTCAGCGGCGCGGTGCTCGGCGATACCCGGTTTCAGTTCCAGGGCCAGCATATCGACCTGGGCGCGGACTTTGCGGCAATGACCATGGCCGAGTCGCTTGTGCGATACACGGGCCTGACCGCCGCCGATGTCGATGACGAGTCTGCCCTGCGCGCGATGCTGGCGAACGGCAAGGTTCCTGTCGAGGACCGATGGGGCCTGGGCAAGCTGCAGATGCAAGCATTCGAATCCGGGGTGGAGGCGCAACTGGTGCAGCCCACCTTCATCACCGGCTATCCGGCGGAAGTGTCACCGCTGTCGCGCCGAAACGATGACGACCCGCGGGTGACGGACCGTTTCGAACTGTTCATCGCCGGCCGCGAAATCGCCAACGGCTTCAGCGAACTGAACGACCCGGACGATCAGGCGCGGCGGTTTCGGGAGCAGGCGGAACAGCAACGCGCCGGTGACCACGAGGCGATGCGCTTCGATCAGGATTACGTGACGGCGCTCGAGTACGGGCTGCCGCCTACGGCGGGTGAAGGCATCGGCATCGATCGCCTCGTGGCGCTGTTCACAGACTCGCACAGCATTCGCGACGTGCTGCTGTTTCCGCTCATGCGCCCCCGTGGCTCCGCGACCGGAGAGGCGGCCAACACCGGCCGTTCCAACGACGATGGCTGAAAACCGCATGGTTCAGGATCGGGTCCGGTTGGAAAGCTCCTGGAAGGAGGCTCTGGGCGCCGAGTTCGAAAAGCCCTACATGCAGCGGTTGCGCCGGTTTCTGCAGGGGGAAAAACAGGCGCGCAAAGTGATCTATCCGCGCGGCGAGCACATCTTCCACGCGTTGGACACCACGCCGCTGCCGGACGTCAGGGTGGTGATCATCGGCCAGGATCCGTACCACGGCCCACGCCAGGCGCATGGGCTGTGCTTTTCCGTACAGCCGGGCGTGGCGCTGCCGCCGTCGCTGGAAAACATTTTCAGGGAAATCAACGATGACCTGGGCGGTCCCGGCAGGCGCCTGGACGGCAGCCGCGGCTGCCTGGAGCCTTGGGCGCGCCAGGGCGTGCTGCTGTTGAACGCCGTTCTGACCGTTGAGCGGGGGCGGGCGGCCTCGCACCAGGGTCAGGGTTGGGAGACCTTTACCGATGCGGCCGTCAATGTGCTGAACACGACCCGGGACGGGCTGGTGTTCCTGCTCTGGGGCGGCTATGCGCAACGCAAGGGCGACATCGTCGACCGCGACCGGCATTGCGTACTGACCGCCTCGCACCCGTCGCCGCTTTCGGCCCACCGGGGCTTTTTCGGATGCGGGCACTTCTCGCGCGCCAATGCCTACCTGGAAAACCGGGGACTCGCTCCGATCGACTGGTTCGACGTAGGATAAGGCGCCATGGATTTTGCCCTGAACGACGATCAACTCGCGTTTCGCGATACGGCCCGCCAGTTTGCCGCCAACGAGTTCGCGCCCCAGGCGGCGCGCTGGGACGAGCGCGAGGAGTTTCCCAGGGAAGCGATCGCCAAGGCAGGGGAACTCGGATTCTGCGGGCTCTATACCCCGGAGAATGCCGGTGGCCTGGGCATGACGCGCCTCGATGCCAGCCTGGTGCTCGAGGAACTCGCGCAGGGCTGCACCTCGACGACCGCGTTCATCAGCATTCACAACATGGCCACCTGGATGATCGGCACCTTTGCAAAGCCCGGCGTCCGGGATGCCCTGTGCCCGCCGCTGGCGGCCGGCGAAAGGCTGGCGTCCTATTGCCTGACGGAACCCGGCGCCGGTAGCGATGCCGCAGCGCTGAAAGCCAGCGCCAGAAAGACCGAGGGCGGTTATGTGCTCAACGGCACCAAGGCGTTCATTTCCGGCGCCGGCGACACCGACGTGCTGCTGGTCATGGCGAGGCTCGCCGATGCCTCCGGCGCGCGACCGGGCGCGGAGGGCATCAGCGCCTTTGCCGTCGATGCCGATGCCCCGGGCATTTCCTTCGGGCGCAAGGAAGCCAAGCTCGGCTGGAACAGCCAGGCGACCCGGCAGGTCGTTTTCGAAGACGTGATGGTGCCCGCATCGCGGCTGCTCGGCGCCGAGGGCGAAGGCTTCAAGATTGCCATGCAGGGGCTCGATGGCGGCCGCATCAACATTGCCGCCTGCTCGGTGGGCACCGCCCAGACGGCCCTGGAACAGGCCCGAGCCTACATGGTCGAGCGCAAGGCTTTCGGGCGCAGCATCGGCAGTTTCCAGGCCCTGCGATTCAAGCTTGCCGACATGGCCACCAACCTGGTCGCGTCCAGGCAGATGGTGCGCCTGGCGGCCTGGAAGCTCGATCGCGGGGATGCCGAAGCCACCGTCTACTGCGCCATGGCCAAGCGCTTCGCCACCGATCTGTGCTTCGACATCTGCAATGAAGCACTGCAGATTCACGGCGGCTACGGCTACATCAAGGAATATCCCCTGGAACGGCACCTGCGCGATACGCGCGTGCACCAGATTCTGGAAGGCACCAGCGAAATCATGCGCGTGATCATCGCGCGCCGGCTGCTCGAAGGGGCCAGCGAAATTCTCTGACGACAGGAAGTTTGACATGATCGGTTCTCCATCCGGGAAGCTGCTCGTAGAGCAGCGTGACCACACGGTTCTCATCACCATTGCCAATCCGCCGGCCAATACCTGGAACGCGGAAAGCCTGGGCGCGCTGAAATCCGTGGTCGGGCAATGCAACGACCAGCGGGAGGTCTACGCCGTGGTGGTCACCGGCCAGGGCGAGAAGTTCTTTTCCGCGGGCGCCGACCTGAACCTGTTCGCCGATGGCGACAAGCAGGTGGCGGGCGACATGGCCGGCAATTTTGGCGGTGCTTTCGAGGCATTGGCCAGCTTCCGCGGCGTGAGCGTGGCGGCCATCAATGGCTATGCCATGGGTGGCGGGCTCGAGTGCGCCCTGGCCTGCGACATCCGCATTGCCGAGACGCAGGCGCAGATGGGGCTGCCCGAGGCCACCGTGGGCCTGCTGCCCTGCGGCGGCGGCACCCAGAACCTGGCCTGGACGGTAGGCGAGGGTTGGGCCAAGCGCATTATCCTGTGCGGCGAACGGGTGGGCGCCGAGCGCGCGGAACAGATCGGCCTGGTGGAGGAGGTCGTGGAATCCGGCCAGTCCCTCGGGCGCGCATTGCAGATCGCCGAGTCGGTGGGACGGCAGAGCCCTCCGGCGGTGACCGCCTGCAAGGGGCTCATCCAGCATGCCCGGGGCGGCAACATCGCCGGAGCCTACCAGACCGAACGGGATGCCTTTGTCGGCCTGTTCGACACGCAGGATCAGAAGGAAGGCGTCAATGCCTTCCTGGAGAAGCGGCGCGCGCAATGGGTCAACGGCTGAGTGCGGGCGCGGTGAACGCGAACACCGATGTTCTGATTGACGAGCACGCTGCCGCCTGTGGCCGGGTGGTGGCGGAGGTGACGCTGAACGTCGAGGCTACCCTGAACTCCCTTAGTCTGGGCATGGCCCGCACTATCGCCACCGCCATGCGCGGCTGGCGTGACGACGACCGCGTCGCCTGCGTGCTGTTTCGCGGTGCCGGCGAGCGGGCGTTCTGCGCTGGTGGCGACATTCAGGCGCTGTATGCGGCGATGGTCAGCAACCACAGGGCCGGCGCGGTGGTCGACGACTACCCCTTTCAGTTCTTCGAGCACGAATATCGTCTCGACTACCTGATTCACACTTATCCGAAACCGGTGGTCGCGATCGGCCACGGCGTGGTCATGGGCGGAGGCCTGGGCATATTCTCGGCATCGCACTTTCGCGTGATTACACAAGCGTCCCGCATCGCCTGCCCGGAAGTGACCATCGGGCTGTTTCCGGATGCCGGCGCCACCTGGCTGTTGCGTAACCTGGCGCCGGAGGTGGCCGTGTTTCTGGGCTGTACCGGCAGCCATGTCAATGGCGCCGATGCCCTGCACCTTGGCGCGGCAACGCACAGCGTGACGGCCGATGCGCGCGGCGAGGTGCTTGGCGCGCTGGCAGGCCTGCGATTTGCGGGCGACGCGTCCGATGCGGCGCGCGTGGATGCAGCGCTGGCAACAGTTTCCCCGGCGCCGTTGCCGGACCGACAGGTGAGCGACATACCGGGCGGCCTGTCTCTGGAGGGGTCGTACGCGGACGTGGCAAACCGCATCGCGGCGCTGGCAGGGACCAGCCGCTGGGTGGACCGGGGCATAACCACCATGCAACGGGGGTGTCCGACTTCGGTGGGCATTCTGATCGAACAGCTCAGGCGCGCGCCGCAACTCTCCCTGGCCGACTGCTTCCGCCTGGAGATGACCGTGGCGACGCACTGCGCGCACAACGAGGACTTCGCGGAGGGCGTACGCGCCCTGATCATCGAAAAGGACAACCGGCCGCAATGGCGGTACGCAGACCTGGACGGTCTGGACCCGGCCCATGTGCTGTCGCATTTCGATGCCCCCTGGCCGCACAATCCGCTGCACGATCTGGAGAACGCAACATGACAACGGTTGGATTCGTGGGGCTCGGCAACATGGGCGGCCCGATGGCGCGCAACCTGGCGGCGGCCGGCCACGAGGTGCGGGTCTTCGACCTGGTGCCGGAACTCGTCGAAGCGGTGCCGGGCAGCACCGGTTGCGCATCGGCGGCCGCTGCCGCCGAGGGCGTTGAAGTGTTCGTCAGCATGCTGCCCGCGGGCCGGCACGTGGCGAGCCTCTATCTCGGTGATGGCGGCGTGCTTGCACACCTGCCCGACGGTGCGCTCATCATCGACTGCAGCACCATCGATCCCGCGACCGCGCAGCGCGTGGCCGCCACCGCCGCCGACCGGGGCCTGGACATGCTCGATGCGCCGGTGTCCGGCGGCACCGCCGGTGCCGAAAACGGCACCCTGACGTTCATCGTCGGCGGACCCGACGCAGCCCTCGAACGGGCTCAACCGCTGTTCGACGTGATGGGCGCCAATGTCTTTCATGCCGGCGGCAACGGTGCCGGGCAGACCGCCAAGATCTGCAACAACATGCTGCTTGCGGTGTTGATGGCGGGCACTGCGGAAGCGCTGGCGCTGGGCGTGGACAACGGTCTCGATGCCGCGGTGCTCTCGGAGATCATGCAGCGGTCTTCCGGCGGCAATTGGGCATTGAATCTCTACAATCCCTATCCCGGTGTCATGGATGGCGTGCCGGCAAGCCGCGGTTATCAGGGCGGGTTTCTCGTTGACCTGATGACCAAGGACCTGGGCCTCGCCATGGAAACCGCGGAACAGTCGCGCACGTCCGTACCCATGGGCAGCCTGGCGAAAAACCTCTATCGGGTGCACGAGCAGGTCAACAAGGCCGGCCAACTGGACTTTTCCAGCATCCAGTGGCTCTACAAGCCGGAGATGGCTGGCGAACGGTAGTTTCCTGCCCGGCCGCGGGGCTTCTTACCGATCGAGTCGCGTGCCCGCCTGGGGCGCGGAAAACGGCCCGGCCTGGTCGCGCACCAGCACCGCCAGCGCCTTGCCCGATGCACCGGAACCGGCCACGGCCAAAACCGTGCCCACTTCGCGCCCGTCCGCCTCGACTGCTGCGCCCGGCGACGGCGCGGCGCCCGCCCAGTTCAGGCGCTCGAGCCGACGCTTGACCTGGCCGCGGTGCTGGGCGCGGGCCACCACCTCCTGGCCGAGATAGCATCCCTTGGAGAAACTGACCGCGCCGAGTTCCTCCAGACCGAGCATCTGCGGCAGAAAGCGGCCGCTGGTCTGTGCCTGCAGCCAGACTTCGCCCCGCCCGACCAGGTCGTCATCCCAACGGTCACGCTCGAGGGCCGGTGCCGGACCCAGGTATTCGTCGGCCGAGGATTCGTCGACCACGAACAGGGCACGGTTTTCACTCAGTGACCCGCCCGCAAGCGCATTCCACCGGGGTGGCGACGGATGCTGGTTCAGCGTACCGAGGACCGCACAGGCGCTTTGCGAAGCGTTGACTTTTGAAAAGGCCAGGTACGGGCGCAGGAAATCCAGCACCGCCGAGCACAGGGAGCGGTGCAGGACGAGGCTGACGGCGCTGTTTTCAAGCCAGGCAAAGCCGGTACAGACCACGCGGCCTTTTAGGTTGCACATGGCCGTGAATTGCGGGCTCGCGCCAAGCAAGCCGGTGTCCGTGGTCAGGTAACCCTGCAGAAAGCCGGTAACATCGGTGCCCTCGAACAGCACCACGCCCAGGTCGTGCAAGGCGAGCGCGCCGCCGGCTGCGTCGGTTGTCAGTGATTGCTGCATCTTTTCAGGGCGATTTCCCACTTTCGAATACGGTTTCGTCGGGTGATTGTTGCCCGCATTGTTGCTAGTGTCGAGCGATGTCTGACAATGAATTGCGAGGCGCTGGTGGCCCGGTACTGTGGCGCAGCCGGCGCGGCATGCTCGAGCTCGACCTGGAACTGGTGCCCTTTGCCCGAGATCGCTTCAACGACCTGTCCGCAGCGGACCAGGCAGCCTATGTGCGGCTGCTCGAAGAAGACGACTGGCGCATTCACGACTGGCTGCGCGGCCGGTCGAATCCCGGCGATGCGGCCCTCGATCGCATAGTCTCCATCATCCGGAAAGCCCGCGACGACGGCCCGGCCAATGCGAATCAGCGTTGAACCCGGGCGAGGGCGCCGGCTCGAGTGGTGGCTGCACCTGATGGTCGGAACGCTCGGCGGGTGGCTGTGGCTCGGCAATTCCGGCGCGGCGTTGATGGCCCTGTGGATTTACGGTCAAAGGCCCCCGAAAACTCTGTTGATAACGCTTCCGGTTCGCATACGTCGCGTGAAACTGTCACAAACCGCACTCACCGCCTACTGGGGGTTGCACAGCGCCCGAATTTTCAGGGATGAACTTGACGAAGAGGAGTTCGCCCGTTTGCGCAGGCGCCTGAAGGCATCGAACTGACGACTGGCGGCAGCCCGTGCCGCACAGCCGCTCGTTGCAACCTTGCAGGACAAAGCCCGCTTGGCGTGCCGGAGGCCCGCACCGAGCGCCCGCTCGGTGTATGGCAACACCAGATGGCCACAACCTGATTTAAAGCCAGGTCGATGCCCCGACCCGCCATGGTCGGCCTGCCGGCACATCAGCGCGCGACAGGAGGCACCAGGTCGAGGCGCCTTTCGGCGCCGGGGAACAGGATGGTGTCCTCGGCGTGATCCAGAGTTTTCGGGTAATCCATGTTGAAATGCAGGCCGCGGCTTTCCCGGCGCTGCAGTGCCGAGTGGATGATCAACTCGGCGACATCGATGAGGTTGCGCAGTTCGATGAGGTCGTTGCTCACCCGGTAGTGGCTGTAGAACTCGTGAACCTCCTGCTTGAGCAGTTCCACCCGATGCCGGGCGCGCGTCAGGCGCTTGTTGGTACGCACGATTCCCACGTAGTCCCACATGAAACGGCGCAGTTCATCCCAGTTGTGGGCGATGATCACGTCTTCGTCGGAGTCGGTGACCTGGCTCTCGTCCCAGTGCGGCAGTTCAACCGGGCTGAACGGTTCGCCGAGTTGCGACTCGATGTGCTGCGCGGCGACGCCGGCGAACACCAGGCACTCCAGCAACGAATTGCTGGCCAGGCGGTTGGCCCCATGCAGGCCGGTATAGCTTGCCTCGCCGATGGCATACAACCCCGCCACGTCGGATTGCCCGTTGCGGTCGACCAGCACCCCGCCGCAGGTGTAATGGGCGGCCGGCACCACCGGTATCGGTTCGGTGGTGATGTCGATGCCGAATTCCCGGCAGCGTTGCGAGATGGTCGGGAAGTGATCGAGTACAAAGCGTTTCGGGCGGTGGCTGATGTCGAGGTAGACGCAGTCCGCCCCCAGGCGTTTCATCTCGTGGTCGATGGCACGGGCGACCACGTCCCGCGGCGCCAGTTCGCCCCGGGCATCGAAGCGTTCCATGAAGCGCTTGCCGTTGGCCAGCACCAGAATTCCGCCTTCTCCCCGTACCGCCTCGGAAATCAGGAAAGACTTGGCATGCGGGTGGTACAGGCAGGTGGGGTGAAACTGGTTGAACTCCATGTTGGCGATTCGGCAGCCGGCCCGCCAGGCCATGGCAATGCCGTCGCCGGTGGAACTGTCGGGATTGCTGGTATAGAGGTAGACCTTGCTGGCGCCGCCGGTGGCGAGGATCACGAAGCGTGCCTGAAACACTTCAACGTGTCCGTTGCTGCGATTGAGCACATAGGCGCCCGCGCAACGGTTGGCATAGCGCCCGAGGCGGCTGAGATTGATCAGGTCGATGACCACCCGGTCATCGAACAGTTCAATGTTCGGCGCGTCCAGCACCCGTTGCGTCAGCTTTGAAACGATGGCCCTGCCGGTGGCGTCGGCCACATGCAACACCCGTCGGAAGCGGTGCCCGCCCTCGCGGGTAAGGTGATAGTCGCCCTGCGCCGTATCGAAATCGACGCCTTGGCCCCGCAGCCGCTCGATGGCGGCGGTGGCGCGGGCCACGGTGAACTCGACGACTTCCCGGTCGCAAAGGCCGGCCCCGGCGCTCAGGGTGTCCTCGACATGCGCCTCGATGCTGTCGGCCGGGTCGGTAACCGCCGCGACCCCGCCCTGGGCCCAGTGCGACGATCCGCTGTCTGCGGTTCCCTTGCACAGCACCGTGACGCGCGCATGCGGAGCCAGATGCAGGGCTGCGGAAAGGCCCGCCGCGCCGCCGCCAACCACCAGTACGTCGGTTGAGAACCGTTGCGTCATTAGTGTCCTGTTCGCTGCCCGATCGCCCGATTATAGGGTTGTGCGGTGCGTTTGGCTCTTCGCAAACGGGTAACGTCGGCACTCCGGTTGCGTGGCCCAACCCTGAATCACAGGTCGCGTGGCGGCACATTGCCCGTCGCAGGTACTCGAATACGGCCCCACATGTCGGCACAATAGCCGGTTGTTTCCAGTGATGGCGTTCTGACATTGCCCAGAAACACTGACCAGGAACTCGTGCGTCGCTTCAAAAGAGGCGACAGGATGGCGTTCGATCTACTTTTCACACGCTATCAGCACAAGATTCTCAACTTGATTGCGCGGCACCTCAATGATCCGGCAGAGGTGGAGGACGTTGCCCAGGAGACGTTCATCAGGGCCTTCCGGGCATTGCCGCGATTTCGGGAAGAGAGCGCTTTTTACACATGGATCTACCGGATTGCCGTGAACACGGCCAGGAATCACATGGCGGTGCGCAGCCGCCGACCGCCGGCCAGGGACGTTGATGTCGCGGATGCCCCGTTCGTGGATGGCGGAGAGGTGTTGCGCGAAAGGGAGGATCCGGAAACGGCAATGGCTCGAGACCAGCTTTCCGCGGAGATCGGCCGGGCCATCAGCGACCTGCCGGAGGATCTGCGTAGCGCCATTTCGCTGCGCGAATACGACGGGCTGAGCTACGAACAGATCGCTTCCGTCATGGATTGCCCGGTCGGTACGGTACGGTCGCGGATCTTTCGGGCGAGAGAAGCCATCGACGATCGAATACGGCCGCTGCTCGACCGGCAGTCATGAGGCAGGGATTTCCGTGGCGCTGTCCGTTCCGGCCTTTGGCTGCTCCCGTCAAAGTGTCTTGCCGCGAACACTTTGGCGCGAACATTCCGGAACGAAACAGGAGGCCTTCTGTCCATACCCATTGGGAGAGGTGGAACGGATGCCATACAGCGTACTCGAGACAGCGTCCGCTGCGGTCGACGACGAGGCGGACGAACCGGAATTGCGTCGAATGCTCGACGAAGCGTACAGCGACGACGGTGTACGGGCTGCCTGGGTTCGCTATCACGCCGTCAGCGCTGCCATGCGCGGGCAGTGGTGCAGCGGTACAAGCCGCTTGCGCACCCGTGTCTGGAACGCCCTGCAGGCCGACAGGCAGCCGGCCGCCGGGCCGGTGCCTGACGATCCGGACAACTGCCCCGTGTGAAACCTGTCTCCAGTGGCGGCTGTCGCGCTTGCCGAAGTGGATGGCGCCCGGTACCGGGCGGCTCGAGCGGCAGTGGGCGCCGATTCCGGGAATCAATGCGAAGCCGTGCAACCGGCTTCGCATTGGCGAAGCATGCGTGCGACTACCTTGAAACCCACCCATGGCGCCCATACAGGGAGGAATCTGCAGGCATCTGCCTGTATCGGCTGCCGCGGCTGTGCATTGGTGGTTGCTGAACCGGCGCCGGGGGTTCCGCTGCGGGCACTGCGGCAGGCCTCGATTTTTTGCCTGGGCCTGCCGCTCGGCGTACTGATTGCGGTAGCGTGGCTTGCCGATCTGCTGGCGCCCGGCCAGGCATGGTTGGCCGTTCCGGCCTTTGCCGCCGCGTCCGTTGCCGTGGCGGGTGCCGGAACCGGGTTGCAGGCCCGGTGGTTGCAATGAGTAAGTAGAGGACCGTCGTATGAAAATGGTGTGGACCGGGTTCGTGGTACTTGCGCTGGCCGCCATGCAGGGGGAGGCCGCGGAGTTGCCCGATTTTACCCAACTGGTGGAAGACCAATCGCCATCGGTGGTCAACATCAGCACCGAGCGGCGGGCCGAGCAGCAATCCCGTCGCCCGGAAGAACTGGACGAGTTCTTTCGCCGCTTCTTCCCCGGACCCAACCTGCCCATCCCGAATCCGAACGTCCCGCAACGGTCGCAGGGCTCTGGCTTCATCATCACCGAGGACGGCCACATACTGACCAACAACCACGTCGTCGGCAACGCCGATGCGGTGGTCGTGCGGCTGCAGGACCGCCGCGAACTCGATGCCACCGTGGTAGGCGTCGACCCGGGGTCCGACCTGGCGCTGCTGAAGGTGGATGCGGACAATCTGCAGCCGGTGAGCCTTGGCCGCTCCGCGGATCTCAAAGTGGGCGAATGGGTGCTCGCCATCGGCTCGCCGTTCGGTTTCGAATACTCGGTGACTGCCGGCATCGTCAGTGGCAAGGGCCGCAGTTTGCGCAACGAGAACTATGTTCCGTTCATCCAGTCGGATGTGGCCATCAATCCCGGCAACTCGGGCGGGCCCCTGTTCAATCTCGATGGCGAAGTGGTGGGCATCAATTCGCAGATCTACTCCAACTCGGGCGGATACATGGGCATGTCGTTCGCGGTGCCGATCGATGTGGCCATGGAGGTGGCCGATCAACTGAAGGCCACGGGACGGGTTTCCAGGGGCTGGCTGGGCGTCGAGATTCAGCAGGTCAGCCGTGAGCTGGCAGAGAGTTTCGGCCTGGAACAGCCGCAGGGCGCCCTGATCACCAGGGTGTTTCCGGGCAGTCCCGGCGAAGCGGGCGGCTTGCTGGCCGGTGACGTCATCACCCGATTCAACGACAACGCCATCGATCGCTGGGATGAACTGCCGCACCATGTGGGCCGCGCCGGTCCCGGGAGCGAATCGCGGCTCACCGTGGTGCGCGACGGCGAGACGCTTGAACTGACCATCGCCATCGGCGAGTTGCCGGACGACCGCCTGGCGCAAACCGGATCTTCCGGCTCGCGGCCGGCGACCCTGGGGCTGGTGGTGGAACCGCTGGCCGATACAACCCGCGAGCGCCTGGGTGTTGACGGCGGCGTGCTCGTCATCCGAGCAGAGGGGCCTGCCCAGGAAGCGGGAATCAGGCCGCGGGACATCATTACCAAGTTGGATAACAAGCGCGTCGAAAGCGTCGAGAGTTTTCGCGAGATCGCCGCTGCCCTGACCAAGGGGAGCCGGGTTTCGGTACTCGTCGTGCGCGATGAACGGCCATTGTTCGTGGCGTTGAAGGTTCCGGAGTAGAGTGGCGCCGGCCCGGCGTCCCGTACCGTTTTGCGCAGCCTCGATCACATTCGCAATTTTTCCATCATCGCGCACATCGACCACGGCAAGTCGACGCTTTCGGATCGTCTCATTCAACATTGCGGCGCCTTGAGCGAGCGCGAGATGTCCGACCAGGTTCTCGATTCCATGGACCTGGAGCGCGAACGCGGCATCACCATCAAGGCCCAGTGCGTGACGCTGGACTTCGAGGCGGCGAATGGCGAAACCTATCAGCTCAACTTCATCGACACGCCGGGGCACGTGGATTTCACCTACGAAGTGTCGAGGTCGCTGGCCGCCTGTGAGGGGGCGCTGCTGGTGGTCGATGCCGCCCAGGGGGTGGAAGCCCAGTCGGTGGCCAACACCTACACCGCCATCGACAGCGGCCTGGAAGTGCTGCCGGTGCTGAACAAGATCGATCTGCCCCAGGCGGACCCTGAGCAGGTCGCTCGCGAAATCGAAGACATCATCGGGCTGTCGGCGGACGCCGCCCTTGAAGTCAGCGCCAAGACCGGGCAGGGCGTGCCGGCCCTGCTCGAGCAGCTCGTGCAGCGCATTCCGCCGCCCGAGGCCCGCTCCGAAGCGCCGCTGCAGGCGCTGATCATCGACTCCTGGTTCGACAATTACCTTGGCATCGTCTCGCTGGTGCGCGTCATGGCGGGCAGCGTTGCCGCCGGCGACCGGATTGTCGTCAAATCCACCGGCAAGACCCACGTGGTCGACGAGGTAGGCCGTTTCCGGCCGAAGCGGACGCCCGCCGGGAGCCTCGATGCCGGTGAGGTCGGCTATGTCATGGCCGGAATCAAGGAGATACGGGGTGCTCCCGTGGGTGATACGCTGGTGCTGGCCAGCGGCAGCGATGCCCCGGCGCTGCCGGGTTTCGCCAAGGTCAAGCCGCAGGTGTACGCGGGCCTCTTTCCGGTGAATTCGGAACAGTTCGAGGAGTTCCGCGCCGCGCTCGAGAAACTGACCCTCAACGATGCGTCGCTGTTCTACGAGCCGGAATCCTCAGATGCGCTCGGCTTTGGTTTCCGTTGCGGATTTCTGGGTCTTCTGCACATGGAAATCGTCCAGCAGCGCCTGGAGCGGGAATACGATCTGGACCTG
>CAZNFI010000050.1:2890-18462 GCA_964572185.1 uncultured Pseudomonadales bacterium | reverse complement strand
CCGCCGGCGATGTTGTCGGCCGTCGCGATCACCTTGCCGAGCTGTGCCGGGTTGCGCATGCCGGCCGGCGTTACCAGCGTGCCGATCTCGACCCGCTCGGTGATGGCGGCGAGCGCCGAAACCATGGACCATGCCTCCAGTATCGGTAGTTGCGGAGACTGGGGGCCATAGAAGTGGTCGCAGACCCACAGCGAGTCGTAACCCAAGCGCTCGAACGCGCCGGCGGCCTCTGCCGCGGCCACCCAGGGGCGCTTGATCTGCGGGATGGTGACGCCGAAGTGCACTGCGGTCATGGAGAACCTCGTTGGTCGTTGATCGATGGAAGCGTACGCCGAGTGCCGCCGGAACGGCAATGCCGCCGGATGCAACGATACGCAAGCCGACGTGACGGTGCAGTGCATCGTTGCGCCGGGTTGTGTGAGCGATGACGCATACGACGCTGCCATGCTGCCTGACGACCGCCCCTCGTCGCTGTCCGAAAAAGACCTGGCGGATGGCGCCAGGTTCGCCGGGCCTCAATGAACTGGCACGGCCGGGAGACCGGTCAGTTGCGCGACCATACCCAAGGAATGTGGTGAAATCAGGGTTCTCACGGGAGGATCGGTAACATGGATCTGGGCATCGGCGGAAAAACCGCCATCGTCTGCGCCGCGGGCACCGATTTGGGTCAGGCCGCGGCCCTGGCTCTGGCCCGGGAGGGCGTCGAGGTCACGGTCACGGAAGCGGACGAGGCCAAGGCTGGTGCAGTCGGGGCGCGGATTCTGGACGTGACCGGCCATACTGTGACCACGGTGGTTTGCGACATCACGACACCGACAGGCCGGGCTGCCGCGCTCGCATGCTGCCCGGCACCCGACATTCTGGTCAACCATGCACCCGGCCCGCCCATGGGCGACTTCCGCACCTGGACGCATCAGCAGTGGCTGAATGCGGTGGAAGCGAACATGCTCACGGCCATCGAGTTGATCAAGGCCACTCTCGACGGGATGGTCGAGCGCGGTTTCGGGCGCATCGTCAACATCACCAGTCAATCGGTGCGCGCGCCGATGGCGAATCTCGACCTCTCGAATGCCGCGAGGAGCGGGCTGACCGGTTTTGTCGCCGGCATTGCGCGTTATCCGCGCGGGGCAGACGTGACCATCAACAACCTGCTGCCGGGAACCTTCGAGACGGGTCCGCTGAAAGCCTACATCGAGAACAACGCCAGCAAACAAGGCATTGACACGCAGGCCTTTACCGCCCGGCTGCTGGGCGACAATCCCCTGCAACGCCTTGGCAAGCCCGAAGAGTTCGGTGCGCTGTGCGCATTCCTCTGCAGCCGGCATGCCGGGTACATCAATGGTCAGAACATTCTGATCGACGGCGGCAACTTTCCGGGCACCCTGTAGGTCGCGCGCATGTAGTGGGCGACGCCGGGGTAGTGATTCAGAAATCGGAAGACCAGGTGGGCTTGGCTTTGCCCAGGCCGAGAAACGCATCCATCCTGGCCTTGAGAAGCTTGTTGTCGATGTTGGTGAACCGGGCCCTGGCGGTAATGGCTGTTCCGTGGGACGTCAACCCGTGCATGGGCATGACTCGGTGCGTACTTTGATTACCGACGCGCAAAGTGGCGTCGGGCCACACGAACCACACCACAGCTAAGTAGATAGGCGCTGCCTATTTGCCACCCGAGCGGGTCATGACTCCCAACGGGCGTTGGCTCTTGTATTCAGCAGCTGACCCGACCTCGGGTGAACTGTGATGTGGGTTCGTGCTTTCGACTGTGTGCCAGACCGCAAGTGATGTTAACGGCGAACACGCGGAGCGTGGAGAACGAAAGAAGTGGTCCGAGTGGGCGCGGTGTTTCAGGGCCGCATCACGTTTGTTGATGAGATAGATGCACAGGGCGGCATGCAGCATGAAAATCACCCCATCTCGTCGCGCTCATCGAGGATTGGCCGGTCGCGGGGCGGGAGGCAGCCGCGGGATCGGGATCGAGACCACACCAGCACCACCAGGCGGCGAAGTCTTACGTATGCAATCCGGATTGCGAGCGTAACTGTCGCAAGCCAGGAAGGGTCGCTTGGTTCTACAGGCGCTGGGCGGCAAACTGACCGGTGTCGCCCGGTTTCCGCGGGGAGATGTGAAGCTCACAAACTTCTCCGACGCCCACGAGTGAGCTCCAGCCTGTCGACTGGCGTAAGGACTGGACGCCGAACGGCACGTACTCGTAACCCGCCCGCAGCAACAGCAGCGTGGTGAGGATGCGGGACAAACGCCCGTTGCGGTCTTGAAACGGGTGTATCGCGAGCAAGACAGCGACGAAAACACCGACGGCCAGGAGGGGATGCAGCGCCCCATGGTCGAGGCTGGTACGCGCCCATCCGATCAGATCCGCTATCCGGCGGGGCGTTTCGAAGGCTGTGGCGGTTTGGAATACCACACCGAGGCTGCGTCCGTCGGAGTCGAATGCTTAGCCCGCATATGGGTGAGATCACCGTGCACCGGGTGGTCGAACACGAGATTCCGGCCTACCTGCCGATGGACATGTTCGATGAGGCGATACCCGAGGCGATTGAGCCGTACATGGTCAGGCGGCAGCGGGCGCGCACTCCGAGCGGCACCAGCCCTTCCCGGACAACTGACTACCGGTGATGTCCGCTACTCCGACGCCCCCGCCCCGGCAGCGTAGCCGGCCGCTTCCTGGCGCCAGGCAACGTCGCGGCCCCGCCAGCCCGCCTCGAGCCGGGCGTAGATGGCGCGTGCCTCTTCGGCATCGCCGAGCGCCGCATGGGCGCGCGCCAGCCCGCGCAGTGACAGTGGCCGGTTGGGCATGCGCTGCAGCGACCGCTCGAACAGGGCCAGCGCATCGCCGGGCCGGCCCGCCGCGAGCAGCGCTTCGCCGTAGAGTTCGTGGGCGGGTTTCAGCGGCATCGGCGCGCCGATGGGGGGACGCCTGGATTCCTCGATGTCGACGCCCTCGCGCAACAACTCCAGTCCCGCATCGGTGTTGCCGCGGGCGATTTCCAGCAGCCCGGCGACTCCCCGGTTCATGATTTTCAGGGGTTTGTCGGTGAGCGAGTAGTAGAAGCGGTAGCCGTCCCTGGATGCGGCCTCCTCCGCTTTTTTGGCGAGTCTGTTCGCGATGCTTTCGGCAAGGTCGAAATCGCCTTTGTGGACGGCGCCGAGGCCAAAGGCCTGCAGTTGCGTTGCCGGGGTCTGGTCCGTGACCGGTTCGGGCCGCCAGTCTTCCCGCTCGATGGCGTGGCGAGCCTTGACCTCGGCCAGCCTCGTGGCCGCCAGGTGGTCGTCGCCGGCCCGTTCGGCGATGCCTTCCATGAGTTCGATCCAGCGTGCCGCGCGCTCGTAGTCGCCGCGCTGCAGGTCGCCGTACTGGCCCCAGTCCAGCGCATGCACCATGTCGTCCAGGCGGTCGCCGGGCTCATACAGATCGACGGCCGCCTCGTAGGCGGACTGGTTGGATGACGACACCTGGTCCCACATGCCCCGCTGAATGAATATGTGTGACGGCATGTGCCGGGCATGGGACACCTTTTCCGCGATGCGGGCGAATACCTGTGCGGCGGGCAGGGCCAGCGGCGCGTGCACCGGGTCGTCGAAGGCGTGAATGGTGTAGTGCGCCGCGCCGGGATGATTGGGGTTTTTATCGAGCAACTGCAATGCGATGGCGCCTGCCAGCACGTTGTTGCGCGTGGCATCGTCGCCCCGCCCCGCGGCCATCAACAGCGACAGCGAGTAGAAGGCCGCGACTTCCTCGTCCTCGGGATAGGCTTCGTAGAGGTCGCGCATCGCCTCCATATAAGCCCGCCGCCGCGCCAGGGTGTCGCCATCGCCGAGAAACAGTGCCTCGACAGCCCGGATGAAACCCTTCTCCCTGTCCGTCGGTGCTCCGGCCAGGCGCGCTGCCGGCGTGTCGCCCAATCGTCTCAGTACGGCCTTCGGCGTCTCCGGGTCCCACTCGCCGATCAGCGGATGGTTGTAGCAGAGCGCCTCGCCCCAGTAGGCCATGGCGAAATCGGGGTGCAGCCGCTGTGCCGCCTGGAATTCCGCGCGCGCCTCCTTCCAGCCGAAGCTGTGCATGATGGTGACGCCGCGCAGGAAATGATCCTGGGCGGGGCCGCTGGCTGATGTGGGGAAGGTGACGGAGCCCAGCCCCGTCAGTTCGGCAGAGTGCACCAGTGCCGATGCCGTCAGCAGCATGGCGACGGCGAATTGAGCCAGTAGTTTCATGTGTCGCACCTGGATGGCCTGGGGATTTCAACGGGGATGGTGCGTTAGCGGTGGAATCGTTGCAAGAAAGGGTGCTTTCCGGAGCGAAGAGTGCAGCCCGGCGGCGATGAGCCGGGTTCGAATCATCCTGTCCACCCGCCATTCGACTGGGCGCGCTGCAGGGCCTGGGCACTATGGCAGGGCGGGCGCGAACTCCCGCCAGGCAGTGCGCAGTATGCTGATTGCCGATCTGAGGAATATGGCCAGGAGTACGACGGCCACGAACAGGTCCGGCCAGGGGGAGGCGAACAACCAGACCGCCACGGCCGCACCGATCACGGCTACGCCCTCGATGACATCGTTGCGCGAACACTCCCAGGACGATGACATGTTGACGTCACCTTCGCGGTACGGGTTGAGAAGCCTGAGGCAGACGGCGTTGGCGGCAAGGTTGATTGCGGCCGCGGCAGACATGGTGGAAGCAACCGGCGCCTGCAGTTCCGAGAGCCGCCAGGCGATCTGCGCGGCGACGGCGAAAGCGGCACCGAGAATCAGCAGCCCCTTCACCATGGCAACCCGCGCCTTGGCTTGGGTGGATGCGCCGACCACCGCGAAACTCAGCGCGTAGGTGAGGGCATCGCCCAGGTTGTCGAGCGTTCCGGACAGCAACGCGGAGGATCCGCTCAATACCGAGCCGGTGACCATGACCGCAAAGGTCGCAAGGTTGATGCCGAACACCCAGGCCAGCACGCGGCGTTGCCGGCTGTGCAGGCCCGCGAGATCGGCAGCGTTGTTGCAGCAGGGGTCTGACATTACGGGACTTTTGCCACGGGCTGCGTTTGCAGATGGCTGTAAGTCCTGCAACCTTCATTCGGTAGCCGTTCCGGCCTGACGATACTCTCTGGTCTATGGTCGAACGGCTGGGTTTGCATGCAGGCTTATCCAAGTGGTCACGTATGCGCTGACTTTCCTGACTCGACAGCCCGGTTTCAGGCGTACACCGCCATGCTTTCGGTGGTGCTTTCGAGTGCGCTGAAATCCCGGTCGTGCGTCACCAGAGCCATGCAGGATGTTTCCAATGCCGTGGCAACCTGTCCCGCATCCGGCAGGCGCAGGCGGGTCCGGCTCCAACTTTACGGATTGTACGGTTTAATTCAGGGTGCGATGCCGTACAATCGGCGGCCTTCAACCGATCAGGCATCAGACTCACATGATCGATTTCGCCCGTGCAGGTATCGCTGCACTGCTCGCCGTAGCCATGACTGCCCCCGCCCACGCCGATCTCGCCGAAGCCGTTGCCGAGGCCCTGGCGGCAGACATTCGCACCGAGGCGGAGCGCGCCCGGGATGCGAACCGCAAGCCTGCCGAGACGCTGGCCTTTTTCGGCCTGCAACCGCACATGCGCGTGCTGGAACTGCTGCCGGGCGGTGGTTGGTATACGAAGGTACTGGCGCCGGTGCTCTACGATGAAGGTGAACTGTTTCTCAGCATCGGAACCGACCGGCTGAAAGAGAACCTGCTCGGCGAACCGGGCTTCGAGCGGGTAAAGGTGATCGAGGCGGACGGTGAATTCCGCCGGGTCGGCCGGCTTTTCGAAGGGCTGTCTTTCCAGGCCGAGGCAATGGACCTGGTTCTGACCTTCCGCAACCTGCACAACTTCACCGCCCACGGGCGCGCCGCCATCAATGCTTCGGCGTTCGCGGCACTGAAATCGGGCGGCCACTACGGCGTCGTCGACCACACCCGGCGCCACATGCAGCAGGAAAACGAGGAAAACTGGCGCCGCATGGACCCGGTGCTGGCCATCAAGGAAATCGAGGCCGCCGGCTTCGAGTTTGTCGACTACTCGAACCTGCACTACCGGCTCGACGATGAACTGCGCTACGAAGTAGGGCGCCGCTCGGTGAGCGGCAACACGGACCGGTTCACGCTGCTGTTCCGGAAACCCTGACACGGCCGGCGCACCTGGCCCGATATCCGGGCCTGTGCAACGCTTGGAAGTTGCTGGCAGGGAACCCTTTCCTGCGGGACCAGGCCGCTCGAACTCAATCTGCCCGGTTACCACCCCGCTTCATGCGCGGCCGGTTTCCGACAACGCCAAGCGTGACAAGACTTTTCAGATCCTCTCGATCGAGCCCCAGCAGCCCTTCGAGAACCTCCTGATTGTGTTGCCCGAGCGTCGGCGCCGGCCTGGCGATGGAAAGCGGCGCCGAGCCACGGCGATAAGGCGGCGACGGATGTGGCTGGCGCCCGACAACGGCACGGTCCAGCCACTGCCAGAAGTTGCGCGCGGCGAGGTGGGGATCGCTGAACAACGAAGTCAGATCGTTGGTGGCGGCGGCGGGGACACCGGCGCTTTGCAGTTGTGTCATCAGGGCGTTGGAATCGCACTGTACGGTCCAGGCGGCGATGGCGTCATCGAGTGCTTCTACTCGCCGCTGGCGGTCGCCCGGGCCGTCAAACCCGTCCAGCAGCCCGCCGGCCTCCCGCTTCAGCGCCTGCCATTGATGCTCCTCGCCAGCCTGAATCAGGATCCATCGATCGTCACCGCGGCACGGATAAACGCCGTGCGGCGCGTAGGGCGCCGAGCGATTGCCGGTGCGCGGCGGCACCTCACTCACGATTCCGGCCCGGCGAGTTACAGCGGCGGATGCAGGTCGTGCCACTCGGTCGCCTGCTCGTAAGCGTGGCCGATGCGGCACAGCAGCGGTTCCTGCAGGTGCTTGCCGACGAACTGCAGGCTGAGCGGCAGACCGCCACCGCTGAGTCCGCACGGTACCGAGAGCGTGGGCGCGCCGTTGAAGTCGAAGGGCGCCGTGAAGCGCAGCAGGCCCATGTCCAGTCCCTCTTCAGGCAAGGGATCGAAGGGCGCCATGTCCGCCACCGGAAAGGCCGGGCTCGGCATGGACGGGCAGACCAGTGCGTCGATGTCCGCAAAGACATCGCGAATCAACCCGTTGCAGGCCGCGCGCTGATTGTTGGCTCGGGCGTAGTCGACCCCGGTGACGCCTGCGCCCTGGTCCAGCCAGCCCATGAACCAGGGCCCATAGTCGTCGCGTCGCGAAGGATAGGTCGCTGCGTGGGCCAGCGCCGCCTCTGCCGTGCACAGCACCGGCCAGGCGGCCAGGTACGCTTCCAGCGCGGGCATGCGCACTTCGACGATTTCGGCGCCGAGTTCGCCGAGCCGCTGCACGCTCTGCTGCACCGCCGCCGCCAGGTCGGGGTCGACCCCTTCGGACGCATAGCGCTCATCGAAACCAAGCCGAAGGCCGGCCACGCCCCGGTCGATGCCTTCGAGCATGTCCGGAACCGGCGCGGGCAGCGAGGTCGGGTCGTTGGCATCCTGGCCGGCAATGGTCTGCAGCACGATGCCGGCATCGGCGGTGCTGCGGGTCATGGGCCCGACGTGATCCAGCGATTCGGCGAGAGCCAGTACGCCATGGCGGCTCACCCGGCCCCAGGTGGGCTTGATGCCGACCACGCCGCAGGCGGCGGACGGGAAGCGGATCGAGCCGCCCGTGTCGCTGCCCAGGCAGCCGTAACACAGGCCCGCGGCCGCGGCCACCCCGGAACCGCTCGAGGAGGCGCCGGACCAGGCATCGGCATTCCAGGGATTGACGGGCACGCCCCGGTCCGGGTTGTAGCCGGCCATGGCGCCCTCGGTGAGGTTGAGCTTGCCGAGCAGCACCGCTCCCGCGGCGTGGAAGCGGCTGACCACGGTGGCATCGAAATCGGGAACGTGATCGGCCAGCACGCGGGTGCCCCCCATGGTGCGCACGCCGATCGTGAAGCACAGGTCTTTCACGGCGATCGGCACCCCGTGCAGCGGCCCCCGGTAGCCGCCCCCGGCGATCTCGGCTTCGGTGCGCCGGGCCTGGGCCATGGCGGATTCCGCCATGACGGTGGCATAGCTTTTCAGGTCTCCGTCGAGCTGTTCGATGCGGGCCAGTTGCGCGCTTGTGGCTTCGACGGGGGAAAGCTGTCCGGATTTGATCAGCCCCCCGAGTTCGACGATGGTCTTGTAGTGCAACGACTCGTCGGCCATGGCGGATCTCCTCTTTGTGCAGATCGTTGCGGGCGGCCTTGCAACCTCTCCCAGGATGCTGCCGCGCAGGATCTCTGCAGTATAGCCCATGCAGTCGCAGCCGAGCGCCGGCCCTGTGCCGGATCTCTCGTCGGCGGTTCAGGTCGTCCGGCCGGATCTGCATCCGATCGCCGCTAGTGTCCTGTGTCACAAATGCGCTGCCTTTCAGAGCGCGCAAAACCGCCGAGGGCAAGGCGCGGCCCGCTGAAAGGTAGCGTATTTGTGACACAGGACACTAGCTGGCCGGACCGGGGTATCGTCCGGTCAGGCTGATGCCCGGAGATTTCCGGCCACGTATCATCGCCATTCCGAAACAGCATCAGCGGCCTCTTTCAATGGATCGAGTGCTCGAACTGGGCGGCTTTGCCGCCGCATACTGCGGACGCCTGTTCGTGCAGGCCGGCTGCGACGTGGTACACATCGAGGCTGCCGAACGCCCGGCGGCCTGGGTCAGCGAGACGGCGATGGCTGTTTATCTGCACGCCGGCAAGCGCCGCATGCGCACGGACGATGCCGGCCTGATCGCCGAACTCGCCGCCAGCGCCGATGTCGTCATCCTGGAGGCCGGCACCGCCGATGCCGTGCAAGCAAGCGGATTCGACCAATGGCAGGCGCCGGTCAAGGCCGCCATCACCCCGTTCGGGCGCACCGGCCCCAGGCGCAACTGGCAGGCCTCGGCCAACACGTTGCTGGCCATGGGCGGATACACCTACATCATGGGCGACCCGGGCCGGGCGCCGCTGACGCTGCCCGGGCACTACCCGGAATTCCAGAGCGGCGCCTACGCGTTTGCCGCGGCCAACGCCTGCCGCTATGCCGGCGAGCGCAACGTCATCGATATCGGCATGCTCGAGGTGGTGATGTCGCTCAGCCAGTTCACGACGGTGCTGTGGCACTGCGCGGGCCAGATTCGCCAACGCCATGGCAACGACTACCACTATGTGGTGCCCATCAACCAGTATCGTTGCTCGGACGGCTGGCTGTATCTGGCCATCGTGCCGGACTTCTGGGATGCCTTCGCGACTTTCCTCAACCGGCCGGAACTGGTCCTCGACCGGCGCTTTGACAACATCGAACGGCGCACGGCGAACCGGGACGCCCTGCACGCCATCATCGGCGAGGCGCTGGCCGCCGTGACCGCCGAAGAGGCACTGGCCCGGGCGCTGGAATGCCGAGTGCCGATCGGCATCGTGCACAACCTCGATGATGTGCTGGCCGACCCCCACCTCGGCACACGCGGCTTCTGGCAGACGGTACGCACCGGCGCGGCGACATCGTTGCGCTCGCCGCGCCGCGCCTGGCGAGTCAACGGCGCCGCGCCTGCCGAACTGACCCTGCTTGCGACGGAGGCTCCGGATGGCTGACGGCCCCCTGCGTGGCGTGCGCATTCTCGACCTCACCCACGTCTGGTCGGGGCCGCTCAGTACGCGCATCCTCGCCGACCTCGGTGCCGAAACGGTGCGCATCGAAGCCCCGGACAGCCGCGGCCCGCGGCACTTCCCGGAGTACGGGGCACTCGGCGGCTGGATCGGCGGAAGCCCTGGCGAAGATCCCTGGAACCGCGTCGCGGTCATCGTCAAGCTGCAGCGGAACAAGCGCAGCCTGGCCATCGACCTGAAATGCCGGGCAGGGCGCCAGGCCTTTCTCGACCTGGTGGCGGTGGCCGATGTGGTCATGGAGAACTTCAGCACCGATACCCTGGCCGGTCTCGGCCTTGGCTACGATGCGCTGTGTGCCGCAAACCCGGGCATCATCTACATGGCCATGCCCGGATTCGGGTTGGAGGGCCCGTACCGCGACCGGGTGGCGTTCGGCCCCACCGTCGAGGCGATGTCGGGCTTGACGCAGGTCATGGGCTATGGCCCGGACGAACCGCGCAATTCCGCGACGGCGTTGATGGACCCGGTCGCCTCCCTCAATGCGGCGGGCGCCATCGTCACGGCCCTGCGGCATCGTCAGGCAACCGGCGAGGGGTCGTTCGTCGAGATGGCGCTGCACGAATCGGGAGTGGCATTCTGCGGACCCTGGCTGGTCGAGCAGCAGTTGGGAGGCGTGGCCGCGCGTATCGGCAATGCGCACCCGGCGATGTCTCCGCACGGCGTCTATGCCTGCAGCGGCGAGGACGCCTGGGTCGCCATGGCCTGCCGGGACGATACCGACTGGCGCCGGCTCTGCTGCCTGATCGGCAACGGTCTGCAGAAGGAGTGGCCACTCGCGCAACGGCGCGCGCACGGCGCCAGCATCGACGCGACGATTTCCTCCTGGACCGCAACCCGGTCAAAGTGCGATGCGGCAATGCTCCTGCAGGCGGCGGGCATCCCCGCCGGGCCGGTAAACACCACGCCCGACATGGTCGCCGACCCCCAGGTGCGGGAACGGCAGTTCTTCGTGCCGCTGGAACCCGGCCCCACGCCGGTTCCAGGCAACCCGATCAAGATGAACGGAATCAGCAGCGAAGACTGGACACCATGCCCGGGCCTTGGCGCCGACAACGCAGCGGTGCTGCGCGACTGGCTGGGCTGGGAGGAGCAACAGGTGCTGGCGTTGCAGCGGGCGGGCGCACTGGCGGACAGGCCGCCTCGTTGAGCAACCACGCGAACCCCGCGCCCCGGGGGCGCGATGCGGACTTGCCCGCCTCGCTCACCAGGCCCTGTGCCCGGGCGGTGGCGGGTCTTCGGGCGGGCCGGCGAAGCACTGGGCAATGGCCATCCAGGACGTCGCGACGGGGCCGGCCACCGTGAGGTTGCAGTCGGCGATGTTGCGGCCCTGGGTGACCACGTGCGCGAATTCCACCGCGGAGCCCGCCACGTAGTCCTCCCGCGATGGCGGGTTCCACTCCCAGACCGCGCCGGAGGGGGCCTCGAGCCGTACGTGGGGATTGGTCTCGGGTACCGGCAGCTTGCGGTTCACGAAGGTCCAGCCGAAGGTGCGCACGCCGATGTGGCAGATGTTGCGGATGCGGTCGCTGGGTTGGCGCGTCACCTTGAGCAGGTCGTAGATGTCCTGTCCGTGCGCCCAGGTTTCCATCTGGCGGGCGGTGGCCATCATGCGAATGCCCATGTCGGGGCCGAACCAGGGCGCCCGCAGGTCGGGGTCGGCGGCTTCCAGCGCATCGCACAGCTCCACGAAGTACGATCGCCAGCGTTCGAGCAGCGCCCGCCCATGCAGCGACTCCGGGGTGTCGAACGGTACGCCGCGCACCTGGTCGCGCCAGGCTCGGAAACCGTCCGGGTCGGTCACCGAGTGGACGGCCCAGCGGTCGGCATCGTGCAGGTGCTGCACGACCCAGTCGATGGTGCGGTTCTTGAACGGTGTTTCCCGGGACCACTGGTCCTCGGGAATGGTCTCCAGGAAGGCGTTGAGTTCGTCACCCTCGGCCCGGAGGTCGGCTACCTGTTGCGGTGTCATGGCATCCTCGACTCGAAACGGTTGTTGCTGAACAGATCATAACCTCCCTGCCTGGTTGTCAGGGAAGGAGCACCGTGCCGAGGTCGGTTTTTTCAGCTCCGAGTGTGCTTGCGGCACTCCCCTTCCGGCGCAGTGGCCAACCTGTACTGGTGTACGGTGGGCGTTTGAACGAGCTTTAACGCGCCGGAAGGGGAGTGCCGCAAGCACACGCTCATGGGTGTGGCCAAGGGGCCGGTGTGGCAACTCCCGGGGTGGTGGCGATGTCGAGGCCAGTGTCCTTTTCCGATTGGCGGCAATCGGTGAGAATGCCCGGGGCTCCGGGCAAGCGGTGGATTCCGACGATGACCTTTGAAGAAGAGGCGCTGTTCGCCAACGACACCTTCTATCTGGCCTTCACCCAGAAGGACTATGCGGCGATGGAACGGCTATGGGCGGCGCGCTATCCGACGCTTTGCATTCATCCTGGCTGGCGGGCCCTGGGTACCCGGGAAGAGATTCTCGAGAGCTGGCGGCAGATTCTCGGCAACCCGCAGCAGCCGGGCATCGATTTCTACAATGCCACGGCGGCATCACTGGATTCGGTGGTCATGGTGACCTGTTACGAGGAACTGCCGGGTTCGGTGTGCATCGCCAGCAACGGATTCGTGAGGGAAGGCGGCGAGTTGCGCATGTTTCATCACCACTCCGGGCCCTGTGCCAGCCCGCCGCCGGCGACGCGGCGCGAGGACAGTACCAGGCACTGAGTCGTCATCTGGCGGTTCGGCCGACAACGGTCAGCAGGGCCTGCCGTTGAAATGCACGGGGTTCCCATGGCGCCGGGCAGCGGATCCTGTGGCTCAGGGTTCACGAACCAGTATCTCGGTGCTGTCTGCCGGCAGGTCGAAACGGTGCAGGTCCTTCACCAGGATGACGTCGCCGGGCAGCCCACGGGCAAACATTGTTTCGGCGAGGCGGTTCGGGGGTACCGGAACCAGGTGGTAGAGGGCAAGCTGCCCGATGCCGGCCTCGGCGGCGCGCGCCGGCAGACTGCGGGTGTCGGCGTGGTAATCGATGACATCGGTCATGATGGTCGGCAACACGGCAATGCCGGCTTCGGTGGCGGCCTCGATCATGGGGTCGAGCAGCGTGCGCGACAGGGCGTCGTGCAGCAGCAGGTCGGCGCCCCGGGCGGCGGCGAACAGGCTTTCCGAGACATTGCTGTCGCCGCTGATCACCACTGACCGGCCCCGGTAATCCACCCGGTAACCGACCGCCGGGTCTATGGGCGGGTGCGCCACCGGAAACGAGGTCACCACGGCGCTGGCGTCCTGCCAGGCAACCTCGCCGGGTTCGATTGTCACGGCGGTCATGGCCCCGGTTGCCGGTGGCAGCAGTGTGGAGCCGTGGTGGGCGGTGCGGTAACCGCGGTCGAGCCGGTAAGCGGCGTTGAAGCCCCCGACTACCTGGTCGACCCCGGGCGGGCCGTATACGCGCAGGCCCGATTCGCGGCCCTGCACCCAGCTTGCCAGGTTGACATCGGGCAGCGCGGCGATGTGGTCGGAATGAAAGTGGGTGAGAAAGACGCCGGTCAGGCGCCGCATGGGCAACTGTGCCTGGGCGATGCGCATCGGCGAACGGGCGCCCACGTCGAACAGGAAGAAGTGTTCCGGCGTGATGACGGCGATGCAGGCCTGCGCCCGGGCCGGGTCGTTGCCCAGCGGCGAGGCGCTGCCGCAAACCACCACCCGCAGGCCATTGACCGGCTCCGGCGCCTGGCCCATCACGGTCTTGAGCCCCTGGCGGAACAGCGCGTCCTGGCCGGATGGCGTGGTGTAGACCCAGGCGGCGGCCAGGGCGAGCACACCGGCCAGGGCGGCAAGAACGTAGATGGTTTTTTTCATGGCGCTCAATCGATGATCAGGGACTCGCAGCCGGTGCCGGCCAGTATGGCGTCGACGGCTTGACGGTGATCGTCCGCGAGCTTGCGGTATTCGTCGTTGATCCACTTGAGGCACTTGGCCTGGTAGGGGAACGCCGGTTGCGTCCAGGGTTTGCCGTCGATGCTGGTCTGCACCTGTTCGTTGCCCGCCTGCAGCGCCGCGGCATTGGCGAGCAGGGCCGGCGCATAGACGCGGCCGATCTCTGCGAGCAGGTCACCGAGCGTGTCGGCAGCAGTATCCACCGGCCGCCAATCCGCTTCCCTGGCCGCATTGCCGCTCAGGTCGTCGACCAGGTCGGTCCAGGCGTACACCCTGGGCGCCTCCCGCAGACAGATTGCCGATGGCGTGGGGTCGAAGCCGGCGAGCTGCGTGAGTTGCGCGTAGATGCCGAAATCCGCCGATGATGGCCGTTCCCCGAACAGGAACTGCCGTCGCTGGATGAGGCTGTCGAAGATGTTCAGAAAGCGCCGGTAGCTGCCTTCGATCACCGGTGCGGTGACCTCGTTGGACCCCACCACGTACAGGCGGGCGATCTGCCGTTCGGACACGAGCTGTTTCATGGCGACGAGTTGCTGTTCCGGCGCCTTGATGTTGGTCCAGAGCGGCAGCACCGTTCCGGCCATGTCGATGTCGGCGTCGTAATACCAGCGGTAATGGAACATGGGCTTGGTCAGCCACTCGTCGGCGTAGTCCTCGATCAGGTAGTTGAGGAAATTCAGCACCGGGTCCGGCGGCAGTGTGGAGCGGCCGTTGAACTGCGCCTCGAAACGGCGGATGAGCGGCGTGGAATCCACCAGCGCCTGCAGGTCGCCCTGTGCGTCGGGCAGGTAGAAGGTCGGCAGCAGGCTGACCTTTGGCTGGGGTAAACCCATGGCCTGCGCCTGATCGCCGATCAGGAACCGGTAACGGATGTGCCGATAGCGCAGGTACGCCAGCATCTTGCGCGTGTAGGGTGAGCCGGGGGCGCCTTTCAGCAGCAGCGGATTTTGGTTGGGCATGCGTGGGTCTCAGGGGGAAGCAATCCTGATGTTAAAGTAATGATAGGCATTATTACAGCGCTGCGCAGCTGCCAGACGGTAAGAACGCGCCAACGAGTACATGCTGCGCGGGGGCCAGGTCGATCGATTGCTGCTGGCGACCACATTGCCCTTGTAACGGAACAACGGTGCGAGTGCCGTGTCCCAACACTGGACGGGCGTTGCTGGAAGTCCGTGCAGCGAGAGACAGTCAGGATGGAAAACGTACCGCCAACGGCCCAGCCCACGGTTCGCGGCAGCGCGCCACAGCCGGGCCGACAGAGCCGCGATGGCTCGTCGGATAGCGGTACACTCAATGGTCGAGAGGTCGCAGTTCGGCCGCAACCGGCGGGAGTCCGTGCGTGCGAAGGACAGGAACCGGAGGGTTCTGGCGGGAAAACCCCGAAACGGCCGGCGTTGCGATCGCGACTGACCACGGTCATCGACTTTCTGTGTTGTTATCCCAGGGCACGGCAACCGGATCGGAGTCCGCTGCTGGCGTTGACGCTTCGCGCGCAGGAAGCACTCCCGCGGCGCCGGTCGGGTTCGAGTGATGACAGCGGTTCATACACCGAAGCGCGACTGCGGCGAGGCATCGACAGTCGGCAAGTCGAGGCCCTGAATCCCCGGGACATTGATCCTCGGTTTGCAACCTATCTGCTGATGCAGGGCGACCAGTTATCCGAGGAAGCCCGACGAGTAGGCTCCGACATCGGCATGGAGCAGCCGCTCGTGAATGCGGTGCGGTGTCTGGCTGCCTACGAGGTGGATGTCGAGCGGGCACAGGAGTTGCTTTCCGGGAAGGAATTGAGCGCAGGCAGGCAGTACGAATTGGCGGATCTGATCGATTCGAACAGCCAGAACGCCGAGACCTACCGTGCCTTGTTGACGGACATTGGCGAACATCTTGCGCAATGCGGGGAGGGTCCGCACACC
>CAZNFI010000050.1:0-2880 GCA_964572185.1 uncultured Pseudomonadales bacterium | reverse complement strand
TACACGCGGATCGAAGGCGAATACGCGCCGCGGCGCTTCGACATCGCCGAACTAGGCTGGAGCAACGTTGAATCGCGCTACGGGTTGACGCGCCAATCCTGAACGCTGGCTCGGCGTTGCGCCACCGGGGTCGGCCGAACGGTGCCGCCCCTGTACAGCCTGCCTGCTGTTCCCTGCGCATGACGGCCCCCACTGCGGCCAGCGGATGAACCTTCCCGCGCACAGGCTTTTCGACCGCTGCAAGCGCCACGGCACTCTGCGCATGGCTCGGGAAGTGATACATTGCCGGCATTGACTTCGAAAGTGGCCAGGCAATCGGTGCATCGCCCGGATGCCGCCATTGACGGACAATCGATACCGCCAGTGTCCTGTCCGGTTAATTCCTTGTATTTCAGCGCGCCACTGCGGTGTTGCGACCGTTGCCAATATGCTCGATATTGGCTGCGGGCCGCGCCTTGCATTGACGCGCCGAGCGAACTCTGAAATGCAAGGAGTTAACCGGACAGGATTCTAGGACAGTGGGACAAGTCAAAAGCAACAGGTTGAGCGTGTGGCTGGCCGCCATCGCGCTGTGCGCGGTCTTCGCCATTGGTCTTGCCTGGTACAAGTATCGGCAGATTCAGGCGGGCATCGCCTTTGCCGCTGCCTTTCCCGAACGTGTCGAAGCGGTGGAGGGATTTACCGCCCGGGAGGCGCTCTGGCAACGCACCACGCGCGTGACCGGCGAAGTGATTGCCATCCATTCCGTGGTGATCAGGGCGGAGGTGGCGGGCGCCATCGTTGAGGTTGCCGTCGAGCCGGGTGCGCGCGTTGCGGCCAACGACCTGCTGGTGCGCCTCGATATCAGCGAAGAGCGCGCCGACCTGGCCGCCGCACAGGCCGAGGTGGAGATCGCGCGCCTGGCCCTGGCGCGTAGCGAGCGGCTGCTGCAGGCCGGGCTCGGCGCGGCGGAGGCGCGTGACCAGGCGCGAGCCCGGTTCGATGCGGCACAGGCGGCGCAACAGCGTGTTGCCGCGGTCATCGGGAAGAAGACGCTGCGGGCACCGTTTGCCGCCGTCGCCGGCCTGCATGAACTCGATGTCGGCCAGTACCTCGACAACGGGGACGAAGTCGTCCGGCTGATCGGTACCGAAGGCGCGCTGTGGGTGGACTTCACGCTGCCACAGGAGGACGCCACGCTTGCCGTGGGCGAGTCTGTCACCATATTCCGGCACCGTGGCGACCCGGCGCCGATTCAGGGCGAAGTAGTCGCCAGGGACAGTTTCGTCAACGAGCGATCCAGAAACGTGCGCTACCGCAGCCTGGTTGACAGGCGAGCACTCGGTCAGCAGGCCGGTGCCGTCGTCACCGTGCAAGCACCGCTGGGGCCGCCCCGGGCAACCACGCTGGTGCCGGTCACCGCCGTTCGCCGCGATGCCTTTGGCGCCAAGCTGTTCGTATTGCGCCCGGCGGAAGAGGGCGCCCACGCAGCGGAACGGGCCGAGCGCCGGGACGTTACCCTGGGGCCTCGACGCGGCGAACTGATCGTCGTGGAATCCGGACTGCAAAGCGGGGAACGGGTGGCGGCCACCGGCGCCTTCAAGCTGCGCGACGGGGTACTGGTAAACGCCACGGAGGCACCGCGCGTTGCGTTGGACGATGCGGCGTTCAATACGGGTGTTCCCGACGGCGTACGGCCGCTCGGGGCGGCAGGTGGCGACGAGAGGCACAGTGGCGGCTCCTGATCTCGGCCAGGGTGCAACCGAGCCGCGCTTTACCGACATTTTCGTCCGGCGTCCGGTACTGGCGGCTGCCCTGTGCCTGAGCCTGGCCTTCATCGGCGTGCGCGTGGCCATCGACATGCCGGTACAGCAGTACCCCACCATCGAGAGCGCTTCCCTGGTAGTCACGACGCCCTACGTCGGCGCCTCGGCCGAGGTCGTGCAGGGGTTCATCACCGACCCCATCGAACGGGTCGCCGCAACCATTCCCGGCGTTGACTTCATCGACTCCGAGACCCGCGCCGGGCGCAGCGTCGTGCGTGTCTATCTCAACCTCAACGAGGACAGCGCCGATGCCCTGGCGGAACTGTCCACGCGGCTCGGCCAGATTCGCTTCGAACTGCCGCGCGGCGCCGAAGACCCGGCGGTGCAGGTGGAACGCGCCGACCGGCCCCAGGCGGGCTGGTACCTCGGTGTCAGGCTCAACGAGCGCATGAGCCGCGCCGAGCTGACCGACCTGCTGCGCCGGGAGGTGTCGCCGCGCCTGGCGGCGGTGCCTGGCGTACACCAGGTGTGGATGGGCGGCGGCCGCCTGCCGGCCATGCGCATCTGGCTCGACCCCCAACACATGGCCATGTTCAATGTCAGCACCCAGGACGTGGAGGCGGCGCTGACGCGCAACAACATCATCGCCACGATCGGGCAGGCGGAAAACGCCAATCAGCGCGTCGACCTGCTGGTGAACACCTCGCTCACCCGGGTGGAGGAGTTCGAGCGCATGGTGATCCGCGAGTCTGACGGTTCCCTGATTCGGATGCGCGATGTGGCCCGCATCGAACTCGGCGAGGAAGAGGGTACGGTGCTCGGCCGCATGAACCACGACAGAACCGTGTGGCTGGGTGTCTACCCCTTGCCCGGCGCCAACGAGATCGAAGTCGCCGATGCGCTGTATTTGACCCTCGACGAGATCAATGCCGACATGCCGGCCGGGCTCGAGCTGGAAATCGGCGAAGACGTCACCGTCTACATGCGCGATGCGCTGGCCGAGATATTCACCACGCTGGCGGAAACGGTCATGCTGGTGGGCCTGGTGGTGGTGGTGATGATGGGGTCGCTGCGCACTGCCCTGGTGCCGCTGGTGACCATTCCCATATCGCTGCTCGGCGCGGTCGCCGCCATG
>CAZNFI010000049.1:0-18689 GCA_964572185.1 uncultured Pseudomonadales bacterium | reverse complement strand
GGTATCGCCCCTGCCGCCGCTGTTCAACCAGATCAACGACGACATTTTCGACAAGACCGAGCAGTTCACCCAGGAACTGCGCTGGGTGGCGGGCCTGGGAGAACACCTGGACTACGTGGCAGGGCTCTGGTTCCTCAGCGAGCAGACCGACCGCACCGAGTGCTTCGATAACGATGTGTCGACCAGCGACTGCACGCCAGACGCTGACGCAGGCGCCACCGACTGGTATCGCCAGGTCAACGAGACCACCAGCTACGCGGCATTCGGCCAGGTCGACTGGCATTTGAGCGACCGCTGGGAACTGACCGTCGGCGGGCGCTACAGTCATGAGAAGAAGAAGATAAACAACGACGCCATCGCCGGCGACTTCGTGGTCATCAACCAAACCTTTTCGAACTCCGTAAGCGAAACCTGGAGCGCCTTCACTCCCAAGATCGCGCTGGCCTTTCAGCCCGTGCAGACGGCGACCGTATACGGCGCCGTTTCCTGGGGATTCAAGAGCGGCGGCTTCGCGGCCGCACCCCAGGGCATCGAATTCACCGAACCCCTCGACCAGGAGGCAGCGCTCAACTACGAACTCGGCTTCAAGGCCGACCTCGGCGACACCTTCCGCCTCAATGCCGCGCTGTTCTTCACCGAATACCAGGACCTGCAAATCCAGACCTTCGGCCCGTTAACCGCTGCCGCGGCATTCGGCACCTTTCAGACCTTCAATGCCGGCGACGCGGAGATCTATGGCATGGAACTGGAAGCCACCTGGATTGTCACCGACAGGCTCACCGTCGCCGGATTCTATGCCTGGCAGAACAGCCAGTTCGGCGACACCAACATTCCCGGCACCGCGTTCCCCGACCAGTCCGGGCAGGATCTCATCCGCGCGCCGCGCAACAAGTTCAATCTGAACCTCGATTTCGTGCAGCCACTGGCAAATGGCGCCGAACTGGCGCTTAACCTGAGCTGGCGCTACACCGACGATCAGCGCGGGGAACTGGAGCCCTGGGCGATACAACCCGAGTTCTACCTGTTCGATGCGCAGCTCGGCTGGAGCAGCGCCGACGACTCGCTGGAGGTGGCTGTATGGGGCAGGAACCTCGCTGACGAGGAGTACTTGAGCCACCTCTACACCATCGCCTCGAGCGTGGTGGCCGTACACGGCGATCCCCGCATGTACGGTGCGACCCTGACCTACAGATTCTGATCCGCATTGCCGACCGCTCCGAAGGCCGGGCAACACCAGGACAACGGAGTGCATCGCGACGGCTCCCCCGGTACGCTTGACGGCCCCGTCACCACTGGTAAGGCGCGCGAAAGTTAGCGGAGGACTACGAGCCCGTGAACCTGACCCAGAAAGAATGGCGCAAACTGCTGTCCGTCATTCAGCACCTGAACGACAGCCTGGACGACCAGGCGATTCGCAAGCGGGCCGGGCAAGACCTGCTCGACCTGCTCGTCGCCGACTACTTCGCATCCTTCGTGTGGGACGACAGGGCCAACGTGTTCTCCAAACCCGTGTTTCTCAACATGTCGCCCGCCAACCTGAAGCTTTACCAGCAGTACTACCAGTTCCACGACCCCATCACCTTCAAGATGCAGCCGTATCGCCGCGCCGTGTCGGTCAATGAGGTGATGGCGCAGCAGGACCTGATCAATACCGAGTTCTTCAACGACTTCCTGAACAGGGACGGGCTTTACTACGGCATCAACATCTACGTCTACGACAACGGCAACCGCAACGTCGGCGATTTCCGCGTCTGGCGGTCGCGTCAGAGAGACAACTTCGACCGGCGGGAACTGGAAATACTCGACATGATCGCGCCGCATTTCCGCAATGCCATGCGCAACATCCGCTTCGCCCGGCACGAGGTTCCATCACTGGACGCCGAGGAGATTCGCCGGCACCTGGCCGACGAATTCGGCCTGACGCCAAGAGAACTCGATGTCGCCGCCGCGGTGCTCGAAGGCCGGCCCGACAAGCGCATCTGCGAATCGTTGCACGTTTCCATGCCCACCTTGCGCAGCCACATTCAACACGTTTTCGGAAAAGTCGACGTCAACAGCCGAACGGAATTCTGCAGCAGGATTCTTCTGGCCAACCGGCCCGTCAAGTCCGTGGCAAAGGTGCCCAACAAGAAGCCCGAGGGAAGCTGAGGCCGGAGGCAACGAAGTGGGCCACTATCGTCAGGTCACGCCACGCGATCACGCCTACAACCTGCCGACGCCCGGATAGCCTGCGGCCCGCCAGGCGCGTCGTTCCCCACCGTTGAAATCGAAGGCTACGGTCTGCTTCGCCCCGAGCAGCATGGTCGCCCGTCGGGCCCCGTATTCCGGCCAGTCGCCGACGATGCCGCCGGTCGGGTCGCCGTTGCGGGCGAAATTCAGCCAGGCCGCCTGGCAAAGAGCCGCCAGGGTGTCGGCATCGGGCCCTGCACCGTGATAGTCGCCCGAGCCGGTAGCCTCGATGGCGCCGAGCACGAACCCTGTGTCGAGACCGTGGCAGGCGCCGAGTTTGCCGCCCTCCCAGGGCGATTCCCAGGTGAACATGTAATTGGTTGCGGGTGTCCTCGTTTGTTTTTGTGTCTTGTTGCGCTCGTCTGTGTGTCGGGCATTTGCGGTGGACGTTGCGCCCTGCCAGTATCGACGCGATGCCAGCCAGTCGTCGTCAACGCCTCCAGCCCGCTGTATTCGGTTTTCCGGTGGAGCGGATTCGCGGCGGCTTTTTTACCGACAAGTACTTCGTGCGCAGCCGGGAGGTATTGCAGGCCGATAAGTATCGACCCGAGGTGTTGATGCAGGTGTTCTGCAAGCGTGGCGGGATGCTGTCGGGCATCGACGAAGCCATTGCGCTGCTGAAGCTCGGCAGTGACCGTTGGGAGCACCTGAATGTGCGGGCCCTGCATGAGGGGGATGTCTTCGAGCCCCTGGAAACGGTACTCACCATCGAGGGGCCATACGATGCGTTTGCGCACCTGGAGACCCTGTACCTGGGCGCGCTCGGGCGCCGTACCCGCATTGCCACCAATACGCGGGAAGCGGTGCAGGCGGCGGGAGGCAAGCAACTGCTCTACTTTCCGGCACGCCACGATCACTGGTCGGTACAGGCCGGAGACGGCTACGCCGCGCACCTGGCCGGGGCTGCCGCGGTTTCCACCGATGCCCAGGCCGCGTTGTGGGGCGGTCGCGGAGCCGGCACGGTGCCGCACGCGGCCATCGCGGCTTACCGGGGCGACACGGTGCTGGCGGCGCGAAAGTTTGCCGCCACGCTGCCCGAATCGATCGACCTGGTGGTGCTGGTCGACTTCGACAACGATTGCGCCGGTACGGCACTGGCGGTCGCCCGGGAACTCGGCGACCGTCTTTACGGCGTTCGTCTCGATACCGCCAGTACGCTGGTCGACCGCAGCATCGATCCGGACACAAGCGCTTGCGACCCCCACGGCGTCAATCCGCAACTGGTGCAAAACGTCCGCAGCGCCCTGGACAGCGCCGGTTTCAACGGCGTCAAGATCGTTGTATCCGGTGGTTTCGACGCGCACAGGATTCAGCGCTTCGAAGCGCTGAACCTGCCCGTCGATGCCTACGGGGTGGGTTCCTCCCTGGTCAGCAACGATGGCAGTTTCGACTTCACCGCCGATGTGGTTCTGACCGATGGCAAACCCTCGGCGAAAGTGGGACGGGGCCTGCGGCCGAACGCCAGGCTCGAGGCGGTGCGATGACCACGCAGGTGTTCTGGGATGTCGACACCCAGGTGGATTTCATGCTTCCGCACGGCAAGCTGTACGTGCCGGGCGCGGAACAGCTCACTGCCAACCTGGCGCGGCTGACCGAGTACGCCCACGCAAACGGCATCCGCATCGTCGCCAGTTCCGATAACCACGACGCAACCGACGACGAGATATCCGCTTCACCGGACTTTGCCGCCACCTTCCCGCCACATTGCCTGCGCGGGACGGCAGGCCAGGCGCGCATTACCGAGACGCGCCTCAACAACCCGCTGGTCGTGGAACCCGAAGACAGTGCCGATGCAACCCTGGCTCGGTTGGCCAACCACCCGCACGACATTCTGTTCCACAAACGCTACTTCGATGTGTTCACCAACCCCAACGTGATGCCCGTGCTGCACCGGTTACAGGTCACGGATGTGGTGTTGTACGGCGTCGCGCTCGATGTCTGCAACCGGTATGCGGTGGAAGGGTTGCTGCAACATCTGCCCCGGTGTGGCATTACCGTGGTAACCGACGCGGTGCAGGCGCTCAACGAAGACGGCCGGGATGCACTGCTTGGCAACTGGCAGGCGCGCGGGGTCTCCCTGAAACGCACCGGCGAAATCCTGATTGCGTAGCGAACCCGGAACAGTACACGCCCTCGGCTCGTTCATGCACGATGGGCCCCTGGTCGCGCAGCTGCCGCAGGTCGCCGATCGGGTGCAGCAGGTGCTGCTGGTCCCTGCGTTCGATGGCGTCTTCCGGGGAAACGCCGCGGGTTCGATCGTTCATGGGGCACTACCTTGGTGGCGGCAACCGGGTGCGGGCGACTACCTCATGGGCATCAGCCTGGCGCTCGACGGTGGCCTTACCCACGCATGTTGACCGCTCGAAGCCCCCGTCCGGCACGCGTCGCTCGATGACGATGCCAGGCCGCATCGATCGGGCGAGCAACCTCGAAGTCTGGCTTGGATGCGGGAGAATGCTATATGCTGATTGCGAAAGCGAAGTCATGGTTTACAGAGGAGCGATGCTGGTGATCGTCAAGAGACTCTGGCTGATCTGGATATTGGCCGCACTGCCCGGTGCGGCAATCGCTGGCGACTACGTCGAATCCTGGGGACCGCCCGTGGGCACCGCCGCACCCGCCCTGCTGGCCCAGGACCAGGACGGCGTGACGCGCAACCTCGATTCGCTTGCCGGAGAAAACGGCCTGCTGCTGGTGCTGAGCCGCTCGGCTGACTGGTGACCCTTCTGCCAGGCCCAGTTGGTCCAACTGGAACAGTGGCGACAAGCATTCGAACAGGTGGGGGTGAACATCGCCGCCATGACCTATGACAGCCTCGAGAGTCTCAAGGCATTCCATGACAGCGAGGAACTCGGCTACCCGCTGCTGCGCGATGAGGACGCACGCCACGTGAATGGGTTCGGGGTTCCCGACCAAGACCTGGGCCAGGGCATTCCGCGCCCGGGCATTTTCTGGCTGGCGCCAGACGGCAGCATCAACGCGAAATTCGCCGTGCCCGGCTACCGGACGCGCCCGCCGCTTGCGGAGGTGCTGGCTTCCATCAGTGCGACAGTGGGCTCCTGATTGGACGTCATGTTCACCCTCATTGCCGGTTCCGTCGTCGGCTATGGCATCGCCCTGGTCGCCGTCGGCGCCTATGTGGCAATCCGCGTAAAGGCCGGCAACGACTATTTCACGTCCAATCGGGTGAAGCTCACCGCGGTGATTGCCTTCGCACTGCTGAGTGCGATACCCACCGATATCCTGACCGTCATGTGGCTCAGGGTGGTGCGCGATTACGCCGATGTCACCGCCGGTCTCAACCTCTTCCTGTTGGCGGTGGCGCCCGTGGTGGCGGCAATAGTCGCTGTTCAGGCACTGCTGCTGTCGCGGGCTTATCGGTCTCGGCCGGTACTGCACGGGGCGATCTATCTCGGCGTGTACGCAGCCGCCCACGCCTCCTGGATGAACACCTTGTTCAACCCGGCGGCAGACATCGCACGTTACGCCGCCGTCATCCTCATTGTCGGGCTCCTGGTGATGGCGATCGTCGGCAGATTCGTCTGGTTTCGTCGACCCGTTTCCGTAGCGGGCTCGCGGTAGACCGTCGCGCCCGCCAGCTTCCGCCCGAGTTCCACTTGAGCATGCCGACTACCTTCTCGGAAACCGGTCTTTGACTCTCCGGGTATTCACCCTGGCCGCAGTGCTTCTGTTCGCGGGTTGCGGCGCCCGCACGGAGCCGGCGGCCGTCGAGCAGTCCGTTCGCCCCGCCAAGGTAGTCGTCGTGCGGGCGCCCGGGCAGGTGACCACCCACGAATTCGTCGCCCGGGTGGAAGCCGCTCAGTCGATCGACCTGTCCTTCGAGGTGGACGGCGTGCTGGCACAACTGCCTGTGCGCGAAGGCCAGACGGTCGGCCGCGGGCAACTCGTCGCCGCCCTCGACCCCACCGACTTCCGGCTCGCCGAGCGCGAAGCGGAACTGGAAGTGCAACTGGCAAGTCACAACCTGGAACGCAAACGCCGGCTGCTGGCACAGAACGGCATCGCCGCCTCCCTGGTGGAGGATGCCCAGTCCATGCTGGAACTGCAGCAGGTGCGCCTCGAGCAGCGTCGCGAATCGCTGGCCAAGAGCCGGCTGGTCGCGCCCTTCGATGCCCAGGTGGCCCGGCGCTATCTCGACAATCATGTGCAGATCAGCGCAGCCGACCCGGTGGTGCGCCTGAACGACCTGCACGAACTGCAGGTGGTTGCGGGCATCCCGGAACAACTGGTCGTCACCGTCAACACGGAGCGCGTCACCGGCCTCGAGGCAGTCTTTCCCTTTGCCCCGGAGCGGCGGTTTCCGCTGACCTTTCGCGAGAATCGGGGTGAAGCGGACGCTGTGGCGCAGACCTACGAGGTTTCCTTCTCGATGCAGCGCCCGTCGGATTTCAACGTGCTGCCCGGCATGACCGCCGCGGTGCGCATCGGCCTGCGCCCGCTGGCGGCCGCCGCGGCCCTCCCCCGGCTTCCGGCCGCCGCCCTGGTGAGCGGGCCCGACAAGCGTTTCTTCGTCTGGGTGGTCGACCGGAAGAGCAAGGCCGTGCACCGGCGGTTCGTTGAAGTCGGCGCCCCCGATGCCTCGGGCGTACCCGTCATTTCCGGGCTCGAGGAGGGCGTCGTGGTGGTGGCGGCCGGCGCCCGGCAGTTGCAGGAAGGCATGCGCATACGCCCCATCGGCGCCATCCCGGAAGGCGCCTGAAGGCAGCCCGCCCCTGCGCCACCGACGCGAATCATGAAAAACATCGCCAGTTTTTCCATCGAGCAGCCGCTCTACCCGACGCTGCTGATGCTTGCCTGCCTGCTCGGCGGCGCTTTCGGCATCGATACCATGGGACGCCTCGAGGACCCCCCCTACCCATTCCACTTCGTGCTGATCGTTACCGAGTACCCCGGCGCCTCCGCCGCGGAAGTGGAACAGGAAGTTACCGATGTGGTGGAGGCCGCCGTCCGGGAACTGCCCTACATCGAGGAGATCGTTTCCAAGTCGGTGCCGGGGCGCTCCGAGGTGCAGGTGGAGTTCAAGGACGAGTACGGCCCAGAAGAAGCCCAACAGATTTTCGATGAACTGCGCCGCCGGGTCGGGGATGCCGCCGGCCGTTTGCCGCCGGGCGCTGGCGCGCCCATGGTCGAAGACGATTTCGGGGATGTATTCGGCATTCTGTACGCCGTCTCGGCGCCCGGTTACGACACCGCCGAAATCCAGGACATGGCCCGCGGCATCGTCACCGCGCTGAAATCCGTCGACGGCGTGGCCAAGGTACAGACTGCCGGAGAGCCCCAGGAAGCGGTGTATGTGGAAGTCGATCACCTGCGCCTCGGCCGCCTCGGCCTGCCCATGGACATCCTGTTCAGCGGCATCGGCGCCGAGAACGACATCACCCCCGCGGGTTCCGTCCTGTTCGACGGCCGCCGCCTGCGTATCGCGCCGCAGTCGGCGTTCGACAGTGCCGCGGCAGTACGGGACATGCGCATCGGCCGCCCCGGCTCCTCCGAGATCGTGCGCCTTGGGGACATCGCCAACCTGGCGCGCGAACCCGTGGAAGAACCGCCGGAGATCATTCGCCACAACGGCGAGCGTGCATTCACCGTCGGGGTGTCCGTCATCGTCGATGAAAACGTGGTGCAGGTCGGAAGGGCCGTGGATGCGCGCATGCATGCCGTGCTCGCCGAACTGCCGCTCGGAGTCGCCGTGGACACCGTCTACGCGCAGCACGAGGTGGTCGACCAGTCGATCCGCGAATTCCTGCGCAACCTGGGCCTGTCCGTCGCCACCGTGGTGCTGGCACTCTGCCTGTTCATGGGGTGGCGCGCCGGCACCGTGGTTGGCGCCGTGTTGTTGCTGACCATACTGGGAACCATCTGCCTGATGTCGATAATCGGCATCGAACTGCATCGCATCTCGCTGGGCGCCATGATGATCGCCATGGGCATGCTGGTGGACAACGGCATTGTCATCGCCGAAGGCATGGTGGTCGGGGTGGGCAAGGGCCTGTCTCCGCCCGAGGCTGCGGCGCAATCCGTCCGCCGCACTCAGTTCACCCTGCTCGGCGCCACGGTGATCGGCATCGCGGCGTTCGGCCCCATCGGCCTGAGCGACGATGTGAGCGGCCAGTTCCTGCACTCCATGTTCCAGGTGGTGGCCATCTCGCTGCTGCTGAGCTGGCTGTTGGCCGTGACCGTCGTTCCGCTGCTCGGCAGCCGCCTGCTCAAGGCCACCCCGGGCCGCAGCGAAGACGCGCTGTACTCCGGTTGGGCGTACACGCCGTACCGGCGGCTGGTGACCTTCGGCCTGCGCCGCGCCTGGCTGACCACGGCCTGCATCGTCGGCGTGCTCGCCGCCGGCCTGTGGGGCTATCAATTCGTCAAGCAGGGTTTCTTCCCCACGACCAACTCGCCGTTGTTCTATGTCGACTACCGGTTGGCGGAAGGCACCGACATCCTCACCACCGCCGAGGACACCCGGGAACTCGAAGAGGCGCTGCGGGCTCGGGACGGCGTCGCTGCAACCACCGCCTTCATCGGCAAGGGCGCACCCCGCTTCACCGCCATCATTAACCAGGAGCAACCCAATCCGGCTTACGCACAACTGGTGGTCCGGGTCGCCGATGTGCGCGCCATGGACGAAATCATGGCCACCAGCCGCGAAGCACTGGCGCGGCTCAGGCCCGGCGCCGACATTCAGGTGACCCGGGCGGAGTTCACGCCGAGCGGCAGCGCCAAGATCGAGGCGCGCTTTTCCGGCCCGGACGCCTGGGTGTTGCGGACGCTGGCCGACCAGGCTCTCGGCATCTTCCTGGAGCATGACCTGGTCGACCGCCACGCTGACTGGCGGCAGCCGGCGCTGGAAATCAGGCCCCGCTACGACGAGGCCCGGGCCCGGCTGGCGGGCGTATCCCGACGGGACGTTTCCCTGGCCCTGGCGTACGCGACCCTGGGCGTGCCCATCGGCATTTACCGGGAACGGGACAAGCTCATTCCCATCGTCGCCCGTGCGCCCAGGGAGGAACGCGCCGACATCGCCAGCCTTCCCGACCGCCTCGTCTGGAGCCAGTCGCAGCAGCGCTACATACCCATGCGGCAGGTGGTTTCCTCGTTCGATCTCAGCGCCGACGACGCCATGATCTTTCGCCGCGACCGGGTTCGCAGCATACAGGCCCGCGCCAATGCACAGCCCGGTCTCAACGCCCAGCGCGCCTTCGATTCCGTTCGCCCCGAGGTGGAGGCGATCGAGTTGCCGCCGGGTTATGCACTCACCTGGGGCGGGGAATACGAGGCGAACCAGCGGGCCTACGAAACCCTGCTGCCGAAGATTCTGCTCGCCTTCCTGTTCATGATCGTGATCACCATCCTGATGTTCGGACGTGTCAGGGAAGCCATCGTCATCTGGCTGTCGGTGCCGATGATCGTCTGCGGCGTGGTGCTCGGGTTGCTGATCACGGACCTGTCCTTCACCTTTCCCTCGTTCTTCGGCTTCCTTGGCCTGTCCGGCATGCTGGTCAAGAACTCCATCGTGCTGATCGCGGAGGTCGACAAGCGCCTGGCCGAAGGCGAGCTTTCCATGCGCACCATGGTGCAGGGCAGCGTCAGCCGCATGCGCCCGGTGCTGCTGGCCTCGGGCACCACCATCGCCGGCATGTCACCGCTGCTGGGGGACCCCTTCTTCCTGGAAATGGCCGTCTGCATCATGAGCGGCCTCGCCTTCGCGACCCTGCTCACCCTGGTGGCTGTGCCGGTTTTCTACCGAATCGCCCTGGGCAAGCGCATTCAGAACGCCTGACGCCGTAGCACGATGACCGCTGTTACACGCCGCCAGCAGCCACCCACCCGCCAAACGCCTCAAACACAACTCGAACAGGTTCGGCTTGGCGATAGATTTCAGTCAACAACTGCGCCAGAAAAAACCCTTCTGGCACAGTAGCTTGCAAGTAAGGCAATTTGACCTCTCAATCAACGACCGCGCGGATCTGGCGGAGTGATGCGGTCGCGGCTGGGCCCCTCAGCGCCTGCGAACAAAGCCGAAGTAAACATATGCCACCGTCAACCCGGTCACCACCGCCAGGCCGAGGTTTCCGTAAAGCGGTCGAACCTGCAGGCCGAGGAACAGCGCGAATGAGTACGCCATCCATAGCATCGCCACGATCACCAAATGCAGGAGTACTTTCAGGATTGTCGATTTCATCGGTCTGCTCTCACCGTGTTGCCGACCACCTCGAAAGCGCACGTCGCTCCGACGCCAGGGGCTCGCTTCGGTGGAAGGCCGTCGTAGGCGGTGCACCCGCACGCGCGGGCTGTCCATCGCGTTCGAGGGGCGATACTGTTGACTGTACGGTACAGAATTGGATTTCGACACTAAGGCCCATGGTTCCCTCACTTGGCAAACCGATGCCCGTATTGACGATGACCACTCGCTGCGTGTCAATCCACATGGGCGGTGTGGCGCAGTGATCGCCAGCCGCCGAAACAGCAACCGGGGGCTGATGCGCTTTCCCGCGATGTTTGAGCCAATCGGATTAGCCATGTGGGAAAAGAACCGTCTCAGCCTCGCCGTCTCGATGGCGCTGACTACCTCTACCGCCAACGTCGCAATTGCCGGGGAAAGCGCCCGGGTCATCGAGGAGATCGTGGTCACCGCGACCAAGCGGGCCGAGTCCACGCAGGACATCGCGGTGTCGGTAGCGGCTCTGCAAGGCGACGATCTCGATGACCTGCGTATCAAGAACTTCGACGACTACGTGACGCACCTGCCGAACGTGGTGATGATGGGCACCGGTCCCGGCCAGAGCGAAATCTATATTCGCGGCGCCGCCACCGAACAATCGAAAATCACGGTCTCAACCGTCCAGGGCTCATCGCCGGCCGTTGCCCTGTACGTCGATGAACAACCGGTCTCCTTCGGCGGGCGCAATCTCGATGTGTTCGCCACCGACCTGAATCGAATCGAGGTGTTGCCGGGCCCCCAGGGCACACTGTTCGGTGCCAGCTCCCAATCGGGCACGGTGCGGCTGATCACCAACAAACCCCGCCATGAGGGCTTCGAGTCCGGCATGCAGATCGGCATCTCCGCGACCAGGGGGGGCGACTTCAGCAATTCCCAGGAGGCTTTCTTCAACCTGCCGGTTTCCGAGCGTCTCGCGGTGCGCGTCGTCGGCTATCGCGACCACCAGGGCGGCTGGATCGACAACGTTCCCAACGATGCGGCGCACGGCGGTTTCCTGCCGAGCATCGACGTGCTCAACCGCAACGACGTTTCCGCAGCACCGGTCAACCCCGACAGCACCTTCGAAGCCGCGGACAACAGTGCCCTGGTGGAAGACGACTTCAACGACGCCGACTATCTGGGCGGGCGCATCGGTTTCGCCTACCTGGTCAACGACGACTGGGAGGTTCTGGTGCAACACATGCGGCAATCACTGGAGACCGACGGCGTGTTCGCCTACGACCCCAACCTCGCCGGCAGCAGCAGCACCAACCGATTTGCCGTTGACAGCAACGATGACGATTTCGGGTTGAGTACCCTGACCGTCAGCGGGCGGCACCAGATGCTCGATGTGATCTACGCCGCCGGCTACCTCGACCGCGATGTCGAAGTGTTCGGCGACTACTCCGACTACACCAACGGCGGGGGATACCAGGTTTACTACCTGTGCCCCGGCTACGCCGAGAATGGCGCCTGGGCGCGCAGCGGCACGGCAAGCCCGCCGGTGATGTGCCACGATCCGCAATCCGGGTACGAAGAGACCATCGCCAGCCGGCGCATAACCCACGAATTGCGCGTCTCCACGCCCCAGGAACGCAGGCTGAGTCTGACGGCGGGCATATTCGTGGACCGCCAGAAAAGCGAAGCGACGGGAGCATTTGAAATTGCGGCTACCCGGGATGACGGCGACGGCGCCTGGCCGGCCCTGGCCATGGTCGGCGATGCCGGACCGGGAACCAATGCCGGCCCCGACCCTTACAATCCGCGGGTGAATTTCATCAACGACTACACCCGCAAGACCCGTCAGACCGCCCTGTTCGGTCATCTCGAGTTCAGCGTGTCAAATGCTGTCACCGCCAGCCTCGGCGCCCGCTGGTACGACCTGGATTTCGATTTCAAGGGCGCGACCAGTTCCTCTTTCGGGTGCAAATACGGTGCCGACGGCTGCGATTCCAGCGTACTGCGCGGCGGCTTCAATTCGGCCAGCCGTACTTCGGGCAACAACGTCACCGCCCGACTCCGGGCACTCGGCATGGGCACCCTGGAGGCGCTCAAGGAAGCCGGCCGGGGCGACTGCGCGGATCCCCATGCTCTGGACCGCAGCGGTCGAAATGCCTGTCGCGGCACGGTATTCGACAATCGCAGGGATCAGTACGGCGAGGCGGAAGCGGTATATGCAGACATCGGCAATGGCTCGCTGAACGTGAATAACCTCAACGACGACGGCGTGCTGGGCGAATCCGATGTCATTGTCCGGGCATCGCTCGACTGGCGGGTCAACGACAGCCTCATGCTGTTCGCCACCTACGGGCAGGGCTACCGGCCGCCGGTCACCAACCGCAACGCCGGCAAGGCGGCCAACAACCCCAGGCAGCTTGGCGTTTACGACGGCTACCGGGTCCCGGCCATCGCTCTCACCGACGAAATGGAAAACTACGAGCTTGGCATGAAGGGCGACTTCGCCGACAACAGCTTCCGGCTGAACGCCACAGCCTACTTTTCAAGCATTACCGACCTGCAGGTTTCCCGGTTCGACCCGGCCAATGTCGCTTTCCTGGTGTTTATCGAGAATGTCGGCGATGCAAAGGTGAAGGGGCTCGATGCCGACTTCATGTGGTTGCCAACGCCGAACCTCAGCATTGCCGGCGCGATCGGCTTCACCGACAGCGAGATCACCCGCATCAACGCGCAGTTGCGGGGCATCTCGGTCCCGCAGGGCAGCCGATTGCCGTTCAGCCCCGAACTTTCCGGCAGCCTGCGCCTGCGCTACGACTTCGATACGCCCTTGGGCAGCTCAATCAGGGGTTACATCACCGGCAGCGTGAGTTACTCGGGCAGCAGCAGGTCAGGGATTGCGGGCAATGCCTTTCACCTCGAGGATACGCTGCGTCGCAGCCACGGCGGACAGGGTTCCGGCCTGAAGATTGTCGACGAGGGCGGTGATTTCGTCGGCGGCAACTGCGGCACCTACGACAGCCCTGTAGTGTGCAGGAACGGCCGCTACGCCCAGGAAAGCTACTACTTGCTGGACCTGGCCGTCGGGGCAGGCGCCGGTGCCTGGGGCGTGGAACTGTTCGTCGACAACATCGCCGACAAACGCGCGCAGTTGCACGTCGATACCCTGCAATACGTGCCCAAAGTCGTCACCAACCGACCGCGTACCGTGGGCCTGCGGCTTGTCTTTGATTTCGCCGGGTAGAGGCCTGCGCCGTTCGTGCCCGCAACCCGGCGAGGGCCGTGGGTTGACAGCTCAAACGGACCCGGTCTCGGCTTCGCTCAGCCCGAACTCGGTGTGCAGAGCGCGAACGGCCAGTTCCAGGTAGCGCTCCGCAACGACCACGGAAATCTTGATCTCCGAGGTGGAGATCATCTGGATGTTGATGTTCTCCGCCGCCAGCGCATCGAAGAAACGCGCGGCAACACCGGCATGGGAGCGCATGCCCCGGCCGACCACGGAAACCTTGGCGATGCGGTTGTCGCCGGACAGGTCCCGGGCACCGAGTTGCCCGGTGACCGGCCCAAGCATTTCCAGAGTCTTCTCGTAATCTTCCCGCTTGACCGTGAAGGTAAGGTCGGTGAGCCCATCGGCGCCGGTGTTCTGGACAATCATGTCCACTTCTATCGGCTCACGGCCGATCGGCCCGATGATCTTCGACGCGACACCGGGCACGTCCGGTACCCCCGTCATCGTGATCTTGGCTTCATCGCGCGCATAGGCGACGCCGGAGACGAGCGGCTCTTCCATGGTTTCGTTCTCCATCGTGATCAGTGTGCCCGGGCCGTCTTCGAATGTAGACAGAACCCTGAGCGGAACTTCGTAGCGGCCGGCAAACTCGACCGACCGGGGATGCAGCACTTTCGAGCCCAGGCTCGCCAGTTCCAGCATTTCCTCGAAGGTGACCAGGTCGAGGCGGCGGGCATCGGCGACGATGCGCGGGTCTGCTGTGTAGACGCCATCGACATCGGTGCAGATCTGGCACTCATCCGCCTCCAGGGCAGCCGCGACGGCCACTGCCGTAGTGTCTGAACCGCCGCGGCCGAGCGTGGTCAGGTTGCCCTGGCAGTCGATACCCTGAAATCCGGCGACCACCGGAACGACGCCTTCGGCCAGCGCCGCCTGCAGGTCCCCCGTCTCAATGCGTTCGATGCGGGCCTTGCGGTGGCTTGAATCCGTGTGAATGCGAATCTGGTGAGCGAGAAACGAACGGCCGGGATAGCCGAGATCGGCCAGCGCCATGCTCAACAGCGCAATGGTCACCTGCTCGCCGGAAGCCAGCAGCACATCCATCTCCCGGGCCAACGGACGCTCACTGATCGCCATGCCCAGGTCGTCGAGCCGATTGGTCTCCCCGCTCATCGCCGAGACCACCACGACCACCTGGTCGCCGGCGCGCAGAGAGTTCACGACACGGCGTGCGACACGCTGAATGTGTTCGACGGACGCGACACTGGTGCCACCGAATTTCTGAACCACTAGCGCCACGAGCGCACTCCTCGCTCACTGACAAGTGCACAGGGCCCAACTTTCCACGCCATCGCCGCGAAAAGCAGGCGCGCATTGCAGATACGCAGACATCGAGTCATCAGAAATCGCCAACGCCACTCACGAGGGGTCTGCCGATTGCTCCCGAACCCAATCGGCCACCGTCGCCAATGCATCGGCGAGTTGTTCGGGCCGGCCGCCGCCTGCCCGGGCCAGCATCGGGCTGCCGCCGCCGCGGGCGCCGATTGGTTCAGCGACGCTCCTGATCAGCTCCGGCGCCTGCATCTGCCCGGTGAGTTCCTTCGACAGGCCCGCCACCAGGTTGACCTTGCCCTTGTTCCGCTGTGCCAGGACGATCGCCGCGGGGCTCAGCCGCGACTTGAGCATGTCCAGGGTCTGCATCATCGCCTTGGCATCGCCTTCGATCTCCGCGGCAACCACCCTGATACCGTTCACCTCCCGCGCACCTTCGACCAGATCGGTGCCGAAGCCGGAGGCAAGCCGCTGCGTCAACGTCTTGACCTCCCGCGCCAGGCGCCGGTTGTCCTCGGCAAGTGCCGCCGCTCGGTCGAGAACGTTCTGCGGCGTGGACTTCAATTCGGTGGCCAGGTTCTGCACCAGTTCGTCGAGCACCGCCACCTGCGCCAGAGCCGCCTGACCCGTGACCGCCTCGATGCGGCGCACACCCTGGGCAATGCCCGATTCGCCGGTGATCCGGAACAGGCCGACATCGCCGGTGCGCCCGACATGGGTGCCGCCGCAGAGTTCCACGGAATAGTCGCCGCCCATGCTGAGCACACGCACCTCGTCGCCGTACTTTTCATTGAACAGCGCCACCGCACCCCGCTCGATGGCGTCGGCATAGCTCATGCGCGCGGTCTGGACCTCGCCGTTCGACTGCACCTGCTGATTCACCAGTGCCTCGATTTCGGCCTGCTGTTCGCGGGTTACCGGCTGTGGGTGAGAAAAGTCGAAACGCAGGTGCTCTGCGTCAACCAGCGAGCCCATCTGGCTGACGTGGGAGCCCAGCACCCGGCGCAGTGCGGCGTGCATGAGGTGAGTCGCCGAATGGTTGGCCATGATGCGGCGGCGGCGTTCGCCATCCACTCGGGCATGCAATCGGTCACCCGGCCGCAGGCGCCCGGACGCCACGCGGCCGACGTGCAGGTGCTGCTCGCCCGATCGCTGGGTGTCGGTCACCTCGAAACGCAGTTCCTGGCCTTCCAGTAGCCCGGTGTCGCCGACCTGGCCGCCGGCTTCGGCATAAAAGGGTGTGCGGTCCAGCACCACCACTCCCGCCTCGCCCGTCTCGAGCGCTTTGCGGCCGGAGCCCTCCGCATCGAACAGCGCCACAACATTTGCGGCGTCTCCATGCGTGTCGTAACCAAGGAACTCAACGCTGGAGTCGACATGGATCTTTTGACCGAGGGCAAAGTCGAAGCGCGCCGATGCCCGCCCCGATGCCCGCTGCTGCGCCATGGCCTGCTCGAAACCCGCCATGTCGGCGCGCAAGCCGCGTTCCCGGGCAATGTCTTCGGTGAGGTCGGTGGGGAACCCGTAGGTATCGTAGAGCCGGAACACCACATCACCGGGAATCTGCTTGCCGGACAGCCCGCGAATGGTCTTCTCGAGCAGTTCCATGCCGCGGCTCAGGGTGCGCGCGAAGCGCTCCTCTTCCAGCGCCAGCGCAGCGCGAACCTCGGCCTGCCGGTCGACCAGTTGCGGGTAGGCATCGCCCATTTCGGCCACCAGGTCATCCACCAGCAGGTGGAAGAAGGGTTCGTGGATGTTCAGTTTGTGGCCGTGCCGCAGCGCCCGGCGGATGATGCGCCTCAATACATAGTCCCGGTCTTCATTACCGGGCATCACGCCATCGGCGATCAGAAAGGCGCTCGAGCGCAGGTGGTCGGCAATCACACGCAGCGACGGGTTTTCCAGAATCGCCCGGTCGCCGCTGATGCCCGCCAGCTTTCCCGCCTGACGCATGAGGCGCCGGAAAAGGTCGATCTCGAAGTTGCTGTGCACCCCCTGCAACACCGTCGCCATGCGTTCCAGGCCCATGCCGGTATCCACGCCGGGTTGCGGCAGGGGCGCGAGCGACCCATCGGGGGATCGGTCGAACTGGGGGAACACCAGGTTCCAGAACTCGATGTAGCGGTCACCGTCCTCATCCGCGGAACCCGGGGGGCCGCCGTCGACTTCGGGGCCGTGGTCGTAGAACAGTTCCGTGCAGGGTCCGCAGGGGCCGGTGTCGCCCATGGTCCAGAAATTGGACTCATGGTCGATGACCCGCTCGGCAGGGACCCCGATCTTCTTCACCCACAGCGCCCGGGACTCGTCATCGGTCGGGTGCACCGTGACCCAGAGGCGCTCCGGCGACAGGCCGAAATCGTCGGTAACGAATTGCCAGGCCCAGTCGATGGCTTCTTCCTTGAAGTAGTCACCGAAGCTGAAGTTGCCGAGCATCTCGAAAAACGTCAGGTGGCGGGCCGTGTAGCCGACGTTCTCGAGGTCGTTGTGCTTGCCGCCGGCGCGTACGCACTTCTGCGATGACGCTGCCCGCCTGTATCCCGGGTCCACCCGGCCGAGCAGCGCGTCCTTGAACTGATTCATGCCGGCATTGGTGAACAACAGGGTGGGGTCTTCGTAGGGAACGAGCGAGCTCGAGGGCACGACCCGGTGACCGGCCACCTCGAAATAGGCCAGAAACTGTCTGCGAATTTCAGCGGTTTTCATGCTGCCCGTGCCGGCCGCGCCGAAAAAAAGGCGCCAAGTATAGTGGGCCGCCTGCGCCGGGGATAGCGCCCCTGGGACTTGGCCGGAGCGTGAGTTTCTCGGACGCCTCTTACGGGCCGTGGTTGAGCGCGCGATAGACGATGTCTGCCGGATAGCCCCGTCGGGCGAGGAACCGGGCACAGCTATTGTATGCAGCCCCTTCCCGGACACCGCCCGGGAATTTTCTGGCCAGCGCCTGCAATGCCTGCCGCAACCAGAAATCGTCCGTCTGGTTCATCTCGGAGTCGGCCACCTCATCGTCCACCTTGCGCTCGCGCAGTTCGCCACGAATAAAGACCGGGCCGTAGCCGCGCCCTATACGGCGTCGGACCAGTGCTGCGGCGTAACGTTCCTCGCTCTGCAGCCCGTCGGCGCGCAACTTGTCGAGTACGCTTTCGACGATGCCCGCATCGAACCCGCGAGACCGGAGTTTCGACCCCAGTTCCACGCGCCCGTGCTCGCGCTGCGCCAACAGGCGCATGGCCCGCGCCAGGGTGTCGTTGAAGACGCGCTCTGCATCCGCAGTGGTTGCCTCGGCCGCCAGACTCACGGACTACGCAGTTTCGTTACCGAACGGATCCCTGGCCGGTTCCGGAATGACCACACCGCCATCGGCCACCAGTTCCGGCAGCAGTTGCTGGCGAATCCGGGTCTCGATCTCATCGCGCATGGTCGGATTGGCATTGAGAAATTCCGCGGCGTTCTTGCGGCCCTGGCCGATGCGGTCGTTGCCGTAGGCGTACCAGGCGCCCGACTTTTCGACGATGCCCTGCTTGACACCGAGTTCAAGAATTTCGCCGGTGCGATGGATGCCCTTGCCGTAAAGAATCTGGAATTCGGTCTGCCGGAAGGGCGGCGCCACCTTGTTCTTGACCACCTTCACCCGGGTTTCGTTGCCGACCACTTCATCGCCCTCTTTCACCGCACCGATGCGGCGGATATCGAGGCGCACCGAGGAGTAGAACTTCAGCGCATTGCCGCCGG
>CAZNFI010000048.1:0-19086 GCA_964572185.1 uncultured Pseudomonadales bacterium | reverse complement strand
CGTGGAGTGGACGCGTGATGTTCAGGAATTGCAGGCGCTGTGGTTGGAGATGCTGGACAACAGGGTTTCCCCGGGGCGAGGGCAGATGGTATCGCTGTGAATTTGCAGACCGGTGGCGATCGCTCGCAAGGGTCGTTTGGAAGCGCCAAGTATTCGGTCTGATTGACGAATAGCTGGGAGTGCCTGGCGGAAACGCCTGCGTTGTCGATGCCGCCGTCCAGCTTTGGGTGCTGCGCGGCTAGACGTGAGAGAAGCCGGCGTGCTCACGCTCGATCGGGAATACACCTGTTTTCGCAACCCGGGTTGTCAGAAATCCATTGGCAGCCCGTGTTCCGCCAACACCCCATCGCGCTGCTCGACCAGTATGGAGTCCAGGTCGCCGAACATGCCGCCCACGATGTCGTAGGCCTGGCGCATGGGTGCCGGCATCGGGCAGCTTTCTTCCGGAAACGTCTTCACGGCCTGGGAAAAATATGCCCAGTAGATGTCAACGGCGCTGAGCGCATCGCCGACGATGTACCGGCTTCCGGCGTCTCGTTGGGCGACAAGCTGAACGGTCAGCCGCTCCAGGACGGCCCTGGCCTGATGCAAGCCCGCCGTGGCCGCTTCCTCGCTGTAACCGTACTGGTCGTACATGGGGTTGCGCTTGCGTTCCTGAGCCACCCGTTCCGGGCCGCCGAGGCCGAGCATCACCAGCCGCAGGCTCCAGATAAAGCCGTTTTCGCCGATCAGTTCGTTCGCCAGGCCCACCATCAACATGCGCTCGTCGACATCGGAGGGCACTAACGAGGGCCCGGTGCCGAGCCGCTCGGCAAGCTGCAGAATCTCGAGCCAGCCAGTCCGCGGCGCCTCGTCGTTGTAGACGGCCACCGGTGCATTGCGGTGGCCCGTCCACGCCACGAGGTCTTCGTTTGTGCCGCCTCCGACCTGCAGCACCGGCACGTAGGGCACATCGTGATGATCAAGAATCGCGCGGGCGGAAAGGCTGTACGGCGCTGGGACGTGTGCGGTGAGCGCCAGTCGCAAACCATCCAATTCGCGCGCTGCTGCCGGCTCGATGTAGTTCATGTGTCCTCCACAGGGTGTCAATGGCGCCCTGACCGGTCACGAATCCCCGGCTTGCAGGAAGACAGTGAAACGCAGGACGATTCGAGAGGCCGAATTCTATCCGTTCGCCACCGTTCAGGCATTATCGAATTCCGCGGCTGGCGACGGCAGGCAAGGCACAAACTCGCGGCCGCCGCAGCACTTGCGGACAGGTGCCCACTGGATTGGATCGTGTCAGCAACGCGGTCAGAAAATTCGCAAACTGCTGCCCGTTACGCCAAGTTGGTCGCTCGCATAGGCCAGCCGGTAGGTGGAGCGGTCGATGTGGCTGCCGATCCCCAGAATCAGAATCTCACCGGAGCGTTTTGCGTCGCTGGTATAGAACACGCAGCAACTGCCTACGCCCGGTATGCCCGCGGAGGCGTGCAGCACCCCGGGATGGCTCGCCGCTGCCTTGCCCCTGCCGAACTCCATGTTGTTCACCGCCTGGCTCGCAAACCGGTGATAGCGTTGCTCGAGGTGCTGCCTGATGGCGTCTTCCGCCTGCTCGGCATTCAGTCCGGTTCTGCCGTCCAGGGCGAACGTGATCGACTCCGCCGGGGTGGACATTGGCGCGACACCCGGTTCCACCCTCACATTCACCCTCTGCAATGCCCGGCGCTGCGACCGGGCCAGTTTACGTTCGGCATGTGCCAGATTGTGGTGGAGGTTACAGAGCTGGTCGGTGTCGGTGGACGCGTCGATGTCTTGCAGCAACCGGATACCGTCTTCGGACGGTATGAGGTGCTTGTTGGTCTTTTGAATCACCTGGCTTCGCAAGGCATCTTTCGCAGGTGTGGGAATGGGTGGCGGCGATGCTGCAGGGGGGCTTGCATCGGCGGGCGTGCTGTCGGGTTCAGTCATAACGACCTGGGGCGTGGCCTCCGGGGCGGCCGGCGCCTGTGAGCCCGAACCGGGGCGGGCGAGGGCCGGAGTTTGCGGGAGGTGTGTCTGTGTGCAGGCGGGCGTGGGCGGTTCGGCGACGCCTGGCTCTGCCACCGTCGAAGTGTTGGGTACAGCGCGCTCCGGCACCGGTGACGATGTGTGAACAGGCCGTTCCGGCGGCGGTGTCGACAACCCCGATGAGTCGATGCCGAAGTTTGCGGTAGCAGGCTCGGGGCCGGTTGCCCGCGGCCGTGTGTGCCGCTGCGCAGCCGCCAGTACGTGCATGATTTTCGATTGTCCCCCGAGTTGGGCCAACTGGTACGGCGTGTGCGTTCGCCCGTTTTTTTTCCACACGGCATCTGGGTCGGCGCCGTGCTGCAACAAGCTTCTGACTATGCCGGTATGGCCGCGAAAGCAGGCCAGGTGCAGAGCGGTCGGCCCGGTCGCATGCCCCGGGGTCAAACTGGCCCCCCTGTTCAGTAGCCGGTTGACGATGCCCTCATGCCCGTGTTCCGCGGAAACGATCAGGGGCGTCACTCCGTCTTCTGTCGGCTGGTCGAGGGCAATGTCCGGGGCGCGCAGCAGGGTTCTCACTACACGTGCGTGCCCGGTGCTGGCTGCTATGTTGAGGGGCGTCGTTCCCCTGCGGATTGCCGCGTTGACGTTGGCGCCGCGCCTCACCAGGAGGTCGACCACTTCCGGGTGGTCGTTCTGGGCAGCGATGAACAGCGGTGTCGTCTCGCCGGCCGCGCGCCACTCCAGGTCGATCTTCGGCGCGTCCAGAAGCAGGCGGACGATTTCCTGGCGTCCATTCTCGGCGGCCGCCCAAAGCGGCGTCTCATTGGTTTGAGTCGGTGCATTGACATGGATGCCGGGAGCCGCAAGCAGTTGCCTGACCACCTCCGTGTGCCCCTCTATGGCGGCAATGAACAGTGGCGTTGCGTTCGCCGACGTAGCCAGGTTCACCTTGATCCGGCGGTCGTCGAGCAACAGACGCACGATGTCACAGCGCCCGAATTGCGCGGCGCAATAGAGAGGCGTTGCCCCGATTGTAATCGCAAGGTTCGGGTCGATGCCCGGTACACAGAGTAGCTTGCGGACAATGTCCGTATGCCCCATGAACGAAGCAATGGTCAACAACGTGCCGAGCCAGCCGCACTTGTTCACTTCGAGCCCGTTAGGGTTCAGGAGCCGATTGAAGGTTTTCATGTCGGCGGCTATGCAAGCCATGTAGAGCCTGTGTTCCAGTGGGGAGAACTCCAAGCTGACGGTTGCCGTTGCCGCCTGCTGTACCTGTGCTTGCGGCATGTCTTGCGGCATGCGCCCGGCGGCTGGCGGCTCTCCCGGCACCGAGGCGGTTGCCGGCGGCCGTACCCGCGCCTCCAGCAGGGCGATGGCGACAGACCTGCGCACATCCAGATCCTCCGTGCGCCTCAGCCTGCTCAGTGTCTGCCACATCAATTCAGCCTCGACCAGATCGCTTTGCAAGTAGACGCGGAATGCTTCCACGCCCTTGTGGCGCAACGTGGCTATGGCCTTGTCCACCGGCGATTTGCTCTTGCTCTTTCCTGTGGCGGCTGCATGCGGGGCGCCGGTGACCGGCGACGCGGATGCGCGCGGAGGTTGGGGAACTGAGGCCGGGTCGATGCCGGTGGACGGGAGGTTGCCCCGGCCGGGTGCGTCCTTGGCCGCTGTACGTGGCGTGCGATTGCGCTTTTCGACCCGTCCGGCTGTTGCTCCCGCAGCGAGCCGCCTGCCGTTGTGGGTGTCTGCACACTCTTGGTGCCCGTGGCCGCCGGAAGCCCGTCGCTGGCGAAATCTGCCTGGCTCGATTGCCGCTGGGGGTTGTGGGGCCTGGCTACTGTGTTTTGCCGCGGCAGCTCCGGAAACCGATTGCGTCTCGTCCATGGTCGTTTACCGTTGACACAGATGGCTGGGGCGCCCCATACCGGTTGTCCGACCAGGTGTGGAGCAGAAAGTTCGGCAGTCAGGGTGCCCCGCGGCGGCGAGTGCCCGCAGGCGGATGCGATGGGCTGCGCTACTGCGTTCAAGGGGGAGGCATGCCCCGTCGTCACTACCGCGCGGACTTCCCGGCGTTTCGCCAGCGTTCGGAAAATCCGCGGCCATCGAGCAAAAGCAGGCAGCTTTTGTGAATTCGATCAGCGGCTTGGTGCAACGTGCAGGCTTGCCAACGGCAGCGCAACGCTTCAGGAAATGCACAGCCTGCTGCCGGGCTTGCCCAGCTCGCCGCATGCGTATTCCAGTCGATAGGTCTTGCTGTCGACGTGGTGGCCGATGCCGAGGATCTGAATCTGACCGGTACAGTTGTCTCGAGAAAAGAAGACGCTGCAACTACCCACGCCCGGTATGCCCGCAGAGGCATGCAACAGCCCGGTCCGCCCCGTCGCCTTGCCTCTGCCGAACTCCATGTCATTGACCACCTGGCTTACGAATCGGTGATACCGCTGATCGATGTGTTGCCGGATTGCCCCTTCCACCTGATCGGCGTTCATCCGGGCCTGCCCGCCCAGGGTGAATTCGGGCGTCTGGGGGCTGGCCGGTTCCAGAACCGCATTCGGCGTCAATCTGTGCCGCTCGCGGCGGTGTCCCCGCCGCCTGGCCCGCTCCATTTGCCGTTCCACAAGCGCCAGCCGGTTGTACAGGGTGCAGAGTTGGTCTGTGTGGGTGGCGGTGCAGATTTCTTCCAACAGCCGTATGCCGTCAAGCTGGTTGATGATGGCATTGATCGTCTTGTGCAGCACCTCTCGTCGCAAGGCATCCTTGGCCAGTGTCGAAACGGGCGGTGGCGTCTTCGGCGTGGACGTGCCGTTGGCGGCAAGCGGCCTGCTGTGCAGGTTTTTGATGGCCTCGGGTGTCCTGGCCAGACTGGCCGCCGCCGGGCATTGGCCGGTGCGGCCGACCGCAGGAGTTGACCGGAGGTTTGCCTTCCCGGTGCCAGGGGCAGGCAGGGCGGCGAGTTTGCGTGTCGAAGGCGGTGACGATGGTGGCGTCCACCACTCGGCCTCCTCATCCGACGACCACCTGTCGGACGTGGCGGCTTCCGGCTTCGCGGGCGGTGGCCAGTTCTCCAGGATAGACATCGCCCCCCTGTGGCCCCCGAGTTCGGCAAGCTCGTGTGGCGTATAGGAACGGGTATTGCTCGCCCATGCTGTGTCCGGGTCGGCGCCATGCCGCAGCAGTAATCTGATTACGGCGGTGCGGCCATGGAAACAGGCAGCTTGCAGTGGATTCAGCATGGGCGCGTGCGTTGCATTCACATTGGCTCCCTTTTTCAGCAACATGCCGACGACGGCCGCATGACCGTTCTGACTGGCAATCGACAGAGCCGTCACCCCATCGTCGGTCGCCCGATCGAGTTTGATCTCTGAGGACCGCAACAACGATTTGACGATGCGCCGAAACCCGCCTTCGGCGGCCTTGGCCAGCGGTGTCGTGCCTTTGCCGAATGATCGGTTGACGTCGGCGCCCCGCCTGATCAGCCGGTCGACTATGCCGGGATAGTTGTTCTGGGCCGCGGCTATCAGGGGTGTTGCCCCCCACTCGTTGCGGGGATTGATGTCGATGCCAGGCGCATCGAGAAGCAATGCCACGATTTCCTCCCAGCCAAACTCGGCGGCAGCGCCAAGTGGTGTCTGAAGTGTGGACGATGCGGCATTCACGTTGATGCCGCGCACTGCAAGCAACAGCTTGACCACGTCGGTTTGCCCCTGTTCGGTGGCGATCAGCAGCGGCGTCGCATTCCGGCCTGCTACCCGGTTTGCATTAGCGCCCCGCTGAAGCAGTAGCTTCACCACTTCGGCGTGCCCGTTCTGTGCGGCGAAAAAGAGCGGTGTGCTTCGCCTCGGTGCTGCCAGGTTGGGGTCGATGCCGGGCGCTGACAACAGTTCGCGGACGATGCCGGTGCGGCCCCAGTTTGCGGCGAGGACAAGCGGCGTGCCCCACTCGGTGCCCATGTTGACGTCGATGCGGCCCTGCTGCATCTGCCTGGCGAGAGATTTCCGGGTGCCCAATCTGCAGGTGTCTATGAATTGCGCTTCTTCCAGGGTGAGTGTGAGCCGTAATGGCGCTTCTGCGGCGTGCTGAATCTCGGCGACGGGAACGCGTTGGGCGGCGAGGGGCTCGGTGTCGGGGGGGGTGGTGTTCCCGAAGTCGCCGCCAAGCGAAAGCAGGCGTGCCTCCAGCAGAGCTATGGCACAGTCCTTTCGCGTGCCCAGGCCCTCGGTTTGCCGGACTCGGCGCAAGGCGTTCATTAGCTGTGCCTGTTCGTTGAGTCTTTTCTCCACATGGTCGCGGAAGGTTTCCAGCCCCTCGCGCCGCAATGCGGTCAAAGCCGTGTTCACCCGTGTTCTTTTCCTGCTTTTCTGCGCCGCCGGTGCGCCCGTTGCATCGACGGCCGGCCCCTTGCCAGCGAACGTTCCAGCGGGAACCAGGGCCGTGCCCGTGCAGATGGCGGAGGAGCGTTTCGTGGCGGATCGTTGCTTGACAGTCGCGTGAGAGGATGTGACGCAGCATGTCAGTCTGTTGACGAAGGCGCCTTGCCCCGTCTCGACGGCGCCGTCTGCCGCTTGGCCGACTCGATCCGCCTGGGCAGCCGCGGGCGTCGATTGAACCCCATCCATGATCGGTTCCCCCAGTGTGAGAGGACGGGCCATCACTTGCCGATATTCGGACAGGGAATCGAAGCGAAAGTTCTCGGTAATGGGGCCTGCGCCGATGCCGTCGCCGAGGCCACCCGTTGCCGGTGCCTCGATCAGGCCGACGGGCTCGCCTCGACGCGGTTGTCCGCCCAGCGTTGAGGGAAGGTTCGCCTACAACTCCACGCGCACCGTCACGCCGTAGGTTCTTGGATCCTGATACGCCACCAGCCCGAACACCCCTGGCGCATCGAACACGCTGTCAATGTAGCGGTTGTCGAACAGGTTCTGCACCCACAGGCCGATGGACCAGGGCTGCCCGACCGGCAGATAGTCCACGTTCAGGTCTGCCAGGTTGGTGGGCTGAATCTCCGAGCGGGCGGTGTTGAACAGGCTGGTGTTGTACTTTTTAGCGGTGTGCTTGTACTGGAAGTTCACTGCGAGTTCCGCGTTGTCCGAGACCATGAAGCGGGCATCGAAACCCAGGTTGACGGTCCACTTGGGCGCGTTCTGCAGGTCCTCGCCGGCCAGGTCGAAAGCGGTTCCGGTCGCATCGGAGGTAATGAACTCTTCGTATTCCGCCTTGAGGTAGCCGATGCCGGCATTGAGGCTCAGCCATTCGGTCGGCAGCGCCAGAATCTCCAGTTCCAGGCCCCGCGTCTCGGCCTTGGCCGCGTTCAGAATGGTGTTGCCGTTCACGGTATTGCCGAACTGGTCTTCAATGAAGAATATCTGCGCGAGCTGAATGTCGTCGTACCAGTTGTAGAAAACCGCCGCATTGGTGCGCAGGCGGTTGTCGAGCCACTGTGCCTTCAGGCCAATCTCGATCATGTCGACGAATTCCGGGTTGTACGGACCCAGGTCCTGGGGAATGCCGATGCGCCCGGTGAAGCCGCCGGACTTGAACCCGTGGGCGTAGGTGAAATAGCCCATGACATCGTCCGCCAGGTCGTATTCGAAGCCGATCTTGGCGGCCACTTCTGTCCAGCTTTCCTCGTCGCTGTTGGCCGTTACGCCAATCAGCAGTTCATTCGGCCCGGTTTCGGTGTTGGCGCCGGGGCCGCGCAGCTCGGCCATGCCGGTCAGGTTGATCCAGATGGGAACATCGGCCACGGCGCTGGTGGTTTCGTCATGCACGCGAATGCCGCCCTGGGCCCGCAGGCGCGGGCTGATATCGACGTAGGTGTGCAGAAATGCGGAGAAAATCTCCGTGTCCCAGTCGTTCTGCGTCAACTGGCGCAGGCCGGGCGCCGCAAACTGAATGCGGAAGTCCTGGAAGTGGTCCCAGTGATAGTCGGCGTAGAACACGCCGATCATGGTTTCCCAGTTGTCGGCGATGGTGAACGTGTTGCGTAGTTCCTGGGTGAACTGATCGCCACGGGTGCGGCGGTCGGTGTCGTCCAGGAACACCGGTGTCCAGTCCTGGTCGGTGAATTCGCGCAGCTTCCAGTCCTTGTAACCGGTGATAGAAGTGATGGCGCCGACCGGCGTGTCCCAGTTCATGATCAGGGTGCCGGAATAGGAGTCGAGATCGCCCCGGTCGGGAATCTCGGGGCCGCGCGCGGAACGGTAATTGCCCGGCGCCTTGCAACGCTCGCCGGGGGTCAGGCACGGAGAGCGGTACATGGGCAGCACCGCGCCGGGCACCATGGTTCCTTCCGGAACGTGCAGCGCTTCGCCGGGTACCGAACCGTTGATGTTGTGCGGGGTGCCGTCCCGGTGCGAGGAATACTCGCCGATGAAGGTGAGGTCGAACACATCGCTGGCATCCCACAGCAGGCTCAGTCGCACGGCGGTGCGGTTTTTGTCGCCGATGGGCTTGTCGTCCACCACGTTGGTAATGAACCCGTCGCGCTCGTGGTGGCTCAGGGTAAGCCGCGCGGCCAGAACGTCCTGAACCAGCGGCAGGTTGACGGCGCCGCGCAGGTCGATGCGGTCGTAGTTGGCGATGCTGGCCTGGGCATCCATGCCGAACCCGCTGCCGGTATCCGGGCGCCGGGACACGGCCTGGATGACGCCGCCGGTGCTGTTGGCGCCGAACAGGGTGCCCTGGGCGCCCCGCAGTACCTCCACCCGCTCGATGTCGTAGGTGTCGAGCAGCGAGACCATGTTGAAGAACTGCGGCACGTCGTCTTGAGTAACCACCACCGTGGTGCCGCCGTAAGGGTCGGGCTCGATCACGCCCATGCCGCGGATGTTGAACACGGCGCCGTGGGGCGTATTCGAAAAGTTCTGAATCTGCACGTTGGGAATGTAGCCGCGCATGCTCTGAATGGTTACCGCGCCCAGTGCGTCCAATCGTTCCCCGGTAACGGCGGTCACCGCGACCGGCACCGACTGGATGCTCTCTTCGCGGCGCTGCGCGGTCACCATGATTTCCTCGATTTGCCCCGCGGATTGGGTTGTGGCGGATGCGTCGCGGGACTCTTCCGCCGGTGCCTGAACCGATACGAGCGCTGCCAGGAAAGCCAGGCCCCCTTGAACGTTTTTCACGCCGTTTCTCTCTGAATTTCCAAGTCATGTTTTTATAACATGTAATACTAACGGGCGGTACCGTGAGAACAGGGCAGGCGGACGCCTGCCGCGATCATGTTGAACGGCGGTCGATAGAATTTGTGCGATGCCGGTCGGAGCGCTGGCCCGCGCACTGTCCACCGCCATCACCCCGCAGGGCGGCCCGCGCCTGCTCCCAGTTGGCGCCCGCGGGGGCCATTGACTCGATGTAACCACCGCATTTGTCGGCGATAACGGCCAGCAACATCGCGTCCGCCTGCAGGCGGACGCTGTAGTCCCGGCCGTTTGCGCAACTCAGCAGCGGAATTTCGCCCATGCAGGAGCCGAGCAGCAGCAGCGGCCCCCCCACCTTCCGGGGCACGTCGCAACCGGCCGGCCAGTTGCCGTCCTTGTTGGGCCACACGCGCTTGAGGTATTTCCCGCACTGTTCGATCGTGCGGATTGCGCGCTGCAGGCGTTCCAGGTAGGCCTGCGCCTTCGTCAGCGTTCTTGATGCGCTCGCCAGGTACCTGTCGTTTCTGCCGGCAATCTGCACTTTGTTGAGCATCTGTCGGTGGGCAAGAGCTTTCAGGTCCTTGCGCAGTTGCGCAGCCTCGGTTCTCATGGCGCTGACTCGTTGCAGGGCATCCCCGCCCAGATTCGGGCAATCCAGGGGCCCGAGCAGGCGCTCGAGTTGCGCGGCGCCGACGCCGTGGCAGCCGTCCAGGCAGAGGCGCTCGTTGCCGGCCGGCAACGCGAACTGCCGGACACTGCAGCGGGCATTGACGGTTGCGGGAGCGAGCCCCGGCTCGGGCATGGCTACCTGCATGCGCACCGAGTCCGCGTGGTGGAACAGGTTGTTCTGTAATCGCCAGGCAGCGACGTCAGCGGGCGTCAACAGGGCGATCGAGAACAGCGTGAACCGAACCTCCGCACCGTTGATGGCCTGGCGCAGATGCTCCGGACTGACGGCCAGCGTTGCCCGAGCCAAATCGATGAGCGCGGCCCGGCCGGCCTCCGCCTGCAGTGACAGGGCCAGGCGCTCCAGATCCTGGCGGGGCCATGTCCGTACGCCGAGAAAGTCGTTTTCCGCCTGGTCGGACACCTGGCGGTCGATTCCGGCCGGTTGCGTTGACGACTGCAGCGACAGGTTTTTCCGGTAGTGTCGAAACAGGTCCCGCAAGGCGTCGTCGTCCGCCTGAATTGACAGCCGATCGCCGGACAGTTCGTGGGCATGCAGAATACCGTGGCGAAGCCCGGTGAACAGCGTGACGAAATTGCTGTCGCAGAGGCCGGTCAGCTCGAGCCCCGGCGCTTGGAAGTAACGGGCAGGGCCGAATGTTTCGCTGGCCCGCTCCGTTTCCGGGTTGTCGGTAACGAGTGCCCTCAGAGCCTTCCCGGAGGCGGAGTAGCTGATGAGGTCGACCCGACTCCGGGTTTCCGGGCACGCCTGTATCTGCAATTGCCTGGCCTGGCTGCTCCAGGGCGGGCCGCTCGAGAACACGTAGTCGTAGGCGTCGTCCAGGCGTTTGTACAGTTCGTCCAGGAGCGGCAGGTCTTTCGGGAGCAGAGCGTTGCAGCCGAGCGCCACCGCAAAGGCGTCGGCCAGTGACTGACGAGCCAACGGCAGCTCGCGTGCCACCAGGTCCTGCACCCAGTAGCGACGGCGCCGCGCGAGGTCGCTGGCGCACCCGGCCTGGGGTTTCCGGAGCATCTGGCCGATCTGCCGCATGTCGCGTTCCGCCCCGGTCACCAGCGACAGTGCCTTGGACAGGCTCTCACCAACCGGCCTTCCCGCCAGCCTACGCTGGACATCCTCCAGCCGCCTCTGCGCATGCTCGGCCCTGGCTTGGCGTTGCGCAGTGAGCCAGGGCAATGAGACCGCGATGCTGGCATCGTCCGGCCCGGACGTGGTGGTCGACGGCCGGCGTGATGCGCCGTCCGGAGGGCTGCGCAAGCCAGCCGCCGGCTTGGATGTGGCCTGCGGCTTGCGGACAGGCGTCTCGCGCGGCGGCGCGGCCGTTCCGGAAGCGGCCGGTGACACCTGCCCTGTGCCTGGCCTTCTGGTGCTGAGCGGTTTGCTGGGCGCGTCAGCGTCAATGGTTGTTCGGCGATGCTGCATCGAGGCCTTGCCTGGCATCGCCTGTGACCGGGCTCTGTCAGGCAGATGCCATCCCTGGCGCCGGCGACCGCGGGGCACCGGCGACGGTTCGGGAACTGTGCCCGGCTTTTCGCCCTTAAGCCGGCCGGCGACACTCAGGGGCGCGTTCGTGCTGGCATCCATGCTCGCCTTCTCTTGGCTGTTGATCTACGACAAGCGCACGGCCGGTCGCCGCTTTCGACCTGCCGAGCCAGGCAAAGTTCTTGGTGCAGGCTTCGAATGCCTGGAAAGTGGGCTGTTCCCTGGATTTCCCGGCACGCGATGCGCACACTGTTGCCTGGGCGATGACGCAGCCAGAGGAGGAGAGCAGATGCCGGCCACGCGCGTGAACCAGATCGAGTCCACCCTGAAACCGGGCGACCACCCGTACCTCAACGGCGCCTGGACGCCGAACTACGAGGAGTACGACGCCACCGACATGCCGGTGATCGGCGAGATCCCGCCGGACATCGATGGCGTTTACCTGCGCAATACCGAGAACCAGGTACACCAACCCATCGGCCGCTATCACCCGTTCGACGGCGACGGCATGCTGCACATGATGCGCTTCGCCGACGGCTGCGCCGAGTACCGCAACCGCTTCGTGCGCACCGCCGGCTTCCACGCGGAACAGCAAGCCGGCCGCTCGCTGTGGGCCGGCCTGATGGAACACCCGTCGCGCTCCGAGCGGTCGGGATGGGGGGCGCAAGGGGGGCTGAAGGACTCGTCGTCAACCGACGTCATCGTGCATGCCGGCATGGCGCTTTCGACCTTCTATCAATGCGGCGAAGGTTATCGTCTCGACCCCTGTACGCTGGAACCGCTCGGCACCGATCGGTGGGTGCCCGAAGACGGCATATCGGCGCACCCGAAGCTCGATGAACACACCGGCGAACTGTTCTTCTTCAACTACTCCAAGCAGGCGCCCTACATGCACTACGGCGTGGTGGGCCCCGATAACCAACTGAAGCACCTGGTGCCGATAGCGCTGCCGGGGCCGCGCCTGCCGCACGACATGGCGTTCACCGAAAACCATGCCATCGTCAACGATCTGCCGCTGTTCTGGGATGCCGAGCGGTTGACACGCGGCCACCACGTGGTGCGCATGCACCGGAACCTGCCCAGCCGCTTCGGCATCATCCCGCGCCTCGGGCAGCCGGATCAGATCCGCTGGTTCGAGGCCGAGCCGACCTATGTGCTGCACTGGGTCAATGCCTGGGAAGAGGGCGACGAGGTGGTTCTCGACGGCTACTTCCAGGAGCAGCCGGAACCGGGCAATCACCCCACGGCGCCGCCCGGCTACGAGCGCATGATGGCCTACCTGGACGTTGGCCTGATGGCGCCGCGCCTGCATCGGTGGCGATTCAACCTGCGCACCGGTTCCACCACCGAAGAGCGCCTGGACGACCGCACGCTTGAATTCGGCACCATCAACCAGCGCCATGCCGGCCGCAGGTACCGGTACGCCTATAGCGTCTTCAACAAACCGGGCTGGTTCCTGTTCAGCGGTTTCACCAAGCACGATCTGCAGTCGCATCGTTGCTGGTCCGTGGCGTTCGGCGAGGGCCGCTACGGCAGCGAGGCGGGCTTCGCCCCGCGCATCGGCGGCACGGCCGAGGACGACGGCTACCTGGTGACCTTCGTAACCGACATGAACGAAGACCGCTCCGAATGCGTGTTGTACGACGCCAGTACCCTGGCGGCGGAACCGGTGTGCCGCATCGTGCTGCCGCACCGCATCTGCAGCGGCACGCATGCCACCTGGGCGCATGGGGCCGACATACGCAAAGCGCGCGGCAGCGGCTCCGGCGCCTGACGCGCCGATTCAGCAATACCCACAGGGAGAAAATCATGCGACACGGACTGATCTTTTCCGGCGGCGGCACCAGCGTTCAGCAGATGGTGGAACTGGCCGTGGAAGCGGAACAGGCGGGGCTTGATTCCATCTATCTCACCGAAGCCTGGCGAAGCGGTTTCGTCGGGCTGGCGGCAATTGCCGCGGCTACGGAGCGGGTGGAAATTGGCCCCTATATCCTGAACGCCTACGCGCGCTCGGTATGGGTGACGGCCATGAGCGCGGTCGACCTGGACGAACTGAGCGGCTGCCGCCTGGTGCTCGGCGTCGGCAGCGGCAACAAGCACATCAACGAGGCCTGGCAGGGCATTCCCCAGGAACGGCCCATCCGCAAAATGGACGAGTACATCACTCTGCTGAAAAAGGCGGTGAGCACCCGCCTGGGCGATACGCTCAAGTGGCAGGGCCAGATGCACAGCATGGACTGGGCGCCGTCCGTGGCGCCGGCGCGCGATGCCATTCCCGTCTATCTGGCCGCCCTGTACCCGCAGATGACGGCGGTGGCGGGTCGGGTCGCGGACGGCTTGGCCCTCGGCGCCCTGCTTTCGTCGGATTACATTCGCGACGAGATCAAGCCGCGCTTTCGCGGGGCCGCGGCGGATGCCGGGCGTGACCCCGACGCACTGGGCATCTACTTCGCTCCGTTCGTGTCTGTGGGCGAAGACCGCGAGGCGGCCCGGCACGCGGCGCGCATGGCCATCTGCCATCTGTATGCGCCGCTGCCGCACCCGTATTACGACTTTGTGCTGCGTGAACAGGGTTTTGCGGCGGCTGCCGATGCCTGCACCAGGCATGTGCCCGAGGGCCGCATCGAGCAGGCCGCGGAAGCGGTTACCGATGAAGTGCTCGACACCGTGACCATTGCCGGCACCCTGGCCGAGTGCCAGGCGGGCCTGGCCCGTTTCGAGGGGGTGGTCGACCAGGCACTGATGGTCAATGTCGGCTATGGCGGCGCCTCGGAAGACACCCTGCTGGCGGCGTTTCGCGACCTGATTCGGCTCGGCAGCGGGTAACCGCTCTAACGAGGCTCCGGCAGCCCAGTTTCGGCAGATACCGGTCAACAGGAGGATTGCATCTTGTCCGGACCAACACCACTGGGCGTCACCGTCGGCAGCCTTGGCGTACTCGGCGCGCGCGCGACCATCGACATCGCGCAACTGGCCGCGTCGATGGATTACCGTTCGCTGTGGTCGGTTGAAGCCACGGCCACCGATGCGTTCACCCTGCTCGCGGCGGTTTCCGCGGTTGCCCCGAACCTGGGCCTGGGAACGGGCATCGTGCCCGTTCAACTGCGCACGCCGCCGCTGGCCGCCATGTCGGTTGCCACGTTGCAGGCCTTGAGTCCCGATGCGGACGTGTGGCTGGGGCTTGGCGTCTCGGCGCCGGGCATCCTGCGCCAGCATGGCGTGCCAGGCGCGCAACGGCCGCTGGCCGTGATGCGCGAATACGTCGCCCTGGTGCGCGAGTGCCTTTCCGGGGAACCGGTGACCTTCGAAGGCGACTTCTGGCAGGTGAAGCGGTTTCGCCTGGGCGTGCGGCTCGGCGAGCGGCGGCCGAAGGTGGTGATGGCGGCGCTGAATCCGGGCATGCTCAGGCTGGCCGGGGAAATCGCCGACGGCGTGTTGCTCAACTACATTCCCAGCGCCCACCTCGGCGCTTGCATCGATCAGGTGCGCGCTGGCGGTAGTGCCGGGATATTCGCCTACGTGCACGCCGCGGTCGGCGACTTCGAGCGCAGCGCCCGCTCGGCCCGCAGGGACCTGTTCAACTATGCCATGTCCGACAGCTACGCCAGCATGTTCCGTGCCAGCGGGTTCACCGACGAAGTGGACGAGTTGCGCGCGCGCCAGAGGGCCGGCGACCGCGACGGCGCCCTGGCCGCCATTTCCGATCGCATGATCCAGGCCATCGACTTCATCGGTTCGACGGCGGAAGTGACCGGCTTCGTGCGCGGCTATGTGGATGCCGGCGTCGAGTACCCGGTGCTCATGCCGCTACCCTGGGGCGATGACCGCTTTGCCGTGACCCGGGCAACCATGGCCGCGGCGGCGCAGGCGGTTGCCTGATTGCCCCGGATGGGCTCTTTGCGAACCGTGGCACATCTGGCTTGCGGGGCCGTGCAGCGGGTGGCACAGGCCAAGGCGTCGCCTGCTATGCTCGCCGCGACTGACTTGCGCGTCACACGCCGGGCGATGTGGGTGCCAGTGCGGCAGGCACAACGTACCCGGCCGTCGGAGCACGCATGCAACCGACAACTGCCCTGGCCGACGGGCGCCAATCGTTGCCACGCAGCCCTGCGCCGCTGAAGAGGAAACGCCCGGCGCTCGGCGCAACCCGAGAGACATTTATGAAACTGCTATCCGCCCTGACCGTCATTGCACTCACCGCTTTCGTGCAGCCATCTGCCGCCGGCGTCGCTGACGCCGCTGACGCCGGTGACGCCGCTGATGCCGCTGCGCAGCCATCCGTCACCGAAGCGATCACCCGGCCCTCGGCTCAGGACTGGCTGCCGGCGGTGGAGTTCCGCTCGGAGCACGACATCGGGTTGATGGCGCGCGTGCATTTCGCCACGCATACGCCGGACTTCGACCGCTCCCGCGCTTTCTACCGCATGCTCGGCTACAGCGACGGCATGGCCGGCTTTCCGTTGACCAATACCCATGCGGTGGCGCGGGCGCTTGGCATGTTCGACGTCTGCCAGTACGAACTCGCTGCCGGTGAAGTGATTCAGCTACCCGGCAACCCGTTCGGGGCCAACATCGACCTGCTGCAGTTCAAGACACCGTTCAACGGTGACCCGCCCTATGAGCTGCCCAATCACCTGGGCATGGCCTACGCGGCGATGCTCACCACCAACCTCGACGGCGACTACGCCTTCCTGAAGTCGCAGAACGTTGATTTTCTGTCGGAACCTCATGGCGAAGTCGGCGAGCGGTTCGTGTTTTTTCGCGACCCCGATGGCGTACTGTACAAGCTGATGGAGAACGCACCGCCCCAGCCCGACCCGGAGCGTAACGTGCAGATTGTCGACATGCCCTACATCGGCGTGAATGTCAGCGACTTCGATGCGTCCTATGCCTTCTACCAGCGATTCGGCTATACGCAGGTTCGGTCACTGCCGGAAACCGGCAGCCTGGCGGAAGCCCGCGCTTACGGCCTCGATGTGCCGTTCCGCATCAAGGGCGCCGACATCGCCATCGACCGGGGCGACCGCCACGTACTGCGCCTGGTGCAATGGATCGAGCCATTCGACGACGAGCCGCCTTACCCGCCGCCCATCAACCACATCGGCATCCACCGCATCGCCCTGGTGGTGCCGGACGTCGACCGGGCGGTTGGCATATTGAAGGAGCAGGGCGTGCCGTTCCTGTCCGAGGTGGCGCCCTGCTGTTCCGGCACGGGCGAAGACCTGTCGGGCATCGTTCACGCCATCGACCCCGACGGCGTGTTCCTGGAACTGGTCGGCCGCATCGAACCGCGCGGCCCGAAGCCGCAACCGGAGGGCTGCCCGCCACTCGAGATCAAGACGCGGGAGGGTTAGTCCGCTGGTCGTGCGTTGCGCGGCGCCCAGGCCAGTTGGCCGTTTCGTTCGACGAGCATTTGCAGCGCATCGGGATTCACTTCGACGCAGGGGTCGGGAATTCGCCCGTTGTTCAGAAAGGGAAAACACGCGTGCACCCAGTTTTCCAGGTATCGCGGCATTCTCGGTGCGTCGGAACTGCCGCCATAGTCGCGGTGCAGCCGCCAGCTGATCGCTTCCGCCGCGAACTCCAGGGCGTCCTGGCCAGCGTAGTGGCCGATGCCCATGGTCCCGATCAGCCTGCCGTATCTGGCCCGGAACGCCTCATCCGGCGGCGCTTTCGTACTTGCCGCGCTTGCCGCCTCCGGTGCCGGGAGGTTGGCTTCCAGCATGGCTTTCAACGGCGGCATCCAATCCGGTGCCGAAACCACCGCATCGGAACTCAGATGGTGGCCGTATTCGTGCGCGAGTAATCCGGCGAAGCCCCGTGCCGGCGCACTGTCCCGGGTACCGTCGCTTTCGAGGGCGTGGTGCCAGCGCGACCAACAGGCGAATTGCCGGAACTCCATGACACACGCGAACCGCCGGTACAAGCCAAGGGCGGCGGTGCCGCCGGGGCCGCTTTGGGTGCTGTCGGCGGCGAGGTCGGTGTTGGACAGGTATGGCTGTTCGATCTTTCTCAGGCCCGGGAAGCGGGTGTGCAGATCTTCCATGACCTCGTTGTACTCGGTCACCAGCCGCCAGAACCTGCTGTCGGTGACCGGGTGCCAGCAGAAGCGATTGCCGGGCAGCACCATGCCCCTGACAAAACCGTGGTCGACGGCCGTGCGCATTTCCCGTGCCAGGTCGCCGCTTGCGCCGTAAATATAGGCGCGCGTTTCGCGATCGAACGAGTCGGTGAGTTTGCGCCGGTACCTGTCTGCCCTTTGCAGCGCGAACCGCAGGCTTGTCAGGGGCTCGCCGCGGGGCGGGGCGGACGTAACCGCCGCTGCCGGCTTCGATGTGGGGGTTAGCGGCGCACTGTGGCTGCGCGGGCCATCGGCCTGCACGGGCACCATGCAGCCCGACCGGTCTTCGCCCTCGCCACTCGGTGCCGGTTGGCCGGGCGGTTCGGGGCTCTGCGGCCGCACCAGGAATGGGAAGCAGTCGCGTACCCAGGTGTCGAGACAAGACGGCATTATCGGCGCATCGGCGCACGTTCCGTACTGCGCGTGCAGTTTCCATGCGATGGTCTCCGCAGCCAGTTCCGCCAGGTGCCGGTCGGGGTAAAGCTGATGACAGACGGCCATGCACAGTTTCGCCACCCGGGCCGGGTAGCGCCCGCAATCGGGGATCTCTCCATCCGGGCTGTCGAGGAACCTCCACAAACGTTCGTGCCGCAAGACGATGTCCCTGAGTGCTGGCCGCCAACGCGCCGCGGAGACGAACTGCTCGGAAGTCAGGTGGTGGGCGTACTGGTGGGCGATGACATCCGATGCGGCAGGGGATCCGGTGTCAATGCTCAACACGTCATCGGTACAGATGCGAACCCCGCCCTGCCCGCCGGTGGATGCCGGAATGGTGATGGCGCTCAGCCGGGGCTCGTAGTGCGGGTGCCGGCACTGCTGTGGGGCCGCCGGTGCGCCTTTTCGCGATAGACGAGGCGGGTCGAGCGCCTCGAGGCCGGGAAACCTGCGGTGATAGTTCTGCATGGCGTCATTGAATGCGGCAACCACCTTCGTGAACTGGCGGTCGGATGCGGCCGTGGCCATGGCTGGATGGGTGCTCTCGGTGACCGCTTTCGCATAGCCGAAGCGTATTGCCCGCCGGCGCTGTTCTTCCAGCTCGGCTCGGGCGTCGGGCCGCTCCGGACTCCGGGCGGTGCCGAAGCGACGCTGTTCCGCCCCCTGGCCGGGACTGTGCACGACGCGACGCCGGAGCGCCTGCGACGATGCATTCGTCAGGCAACCCGACCGAACCCGGGTGGGGGAATGCCAGGGAAGTGGCACACGCCTGTGCAATCCCGCCAGGGCGGCATCGGAAGGCAGGCAGTCAATCAAGCCTGCCGAGCCGTCTTTGCAATGGCCGGTGAGTTCGGAGAATTGCTGCGGTGGGCAAGCTGCCTGTGCGGGGCGCACCCGCCTGCCGTTGAAATTGCTGCCGCCCTCTGCGCAGGCGCAATGCGGCAGCCGGTCGCCCACAGTGCCTGCAGGGCCGGCATTGCCTATCGAGATCGGGCTGTCCATCAACCCCTCCGACGATCGGCGACCGTTGTACTGGTGTGAATTCGACGAAGCCCGCGTTTGCCGGTCGACACCGCTGTGATTGCCGTTTGTTCAAACCTTGAGCCGGGTCTGACAGGTTCCCGACGGCGAAGTTCCGGTGGCGCGGCGTGCCGGGCCGCCGGTGAACGGGGTGCGGGTTGCCGTACCCATGCCAACTACAGCGCCAGAGCGCTGCCGCCGGTGTCATC
>CAZNFI010000047.1:15050-19167 GCA_964572185.1 uncultured Pseudomonadales bacterium | reverse complement strand
CCGGCGCTGGGAGGGATCCTGGTGCCTGGGGAGAGACTCGAACTCTCACATGGTTGCCCATACCAGATTTTGAGTCTGGCGCGTCTACCGATTTCGCCACCCAGGCCGGGGTTGCGGCGGGTTCGACCGTCGAGCGGCGCATCTTACCACCGCCGTCCGGGAGTGCGTAGAATGCGGTGATCGCAGCCATTGGTCGGTAAAGCCAGTTGCAGAAGTCCGATTTTTCCTACCCGCTGCCCCGTGACCTGATCGCCCAGGCGCCGTTGCCGGGGCGCGATCAGAGCCGGCTGTTGCGCCTTTGCGACGGCGGCGTGCAGCACCGCCGCATGCGCGATCTTCCGGAACTGCTGACGGCCGGCGACCTCGTTGTGGTGAACGACACCCAGGTCATCAAGGCCCGCCTGCGCGGCATCAAGGACAGCGGCGGGGCGGTCGAGGTGCTGGTGGAACGCATCGAGTCGGAGCGGGTGGCGCTCTGCCAGGCGCGCTCGAGCAAGCCGCTGAAGGCGGGGCGCACGCTGGATGTTGCGGGCGGCCGGCTGTCGGTGCTCGAGCGGTCCGGGGAGTTCTTTCGTTTGCAGTTTCCTGAGGCGGTCACCGCTTTTCTCGAAAAAAATGGCGAAATACCGCTGCCCCCGTACATCGACCGTGCCGCTACGCCCTGCGACAGCGGCCGCTACCAGACGGTGTACGCCGCCAATCCCGGTGCCGTGGCAGCGCCGACCGCCGGGCTGCACTTTTCGCAGGCATTGTTCGACAGCCTGGCCGAACGGCATGTGCAGGTGGCGCGAATCACCCTGCACGTGGGGGCCGGCACCTTTCAGCCGGTGCGTGTCGAAGACCTGTCTCGCCACAGGATGCACGCGGAACGCTACGTCATTACACAGGATACGGCCGCCGCCGTTCGCGCCTGCCGGGCTGCGGGTCATCGCGTCGTCGCGGTTGGAACCACGGTGGTGCGCGCGCTCGAATCGGCGGCGGATGAATGCGGCGATGTGTGTGCCGGGGCCGCAGAGACGCGCCTGTTCATCACGCCGGGATACCGTTTTCGCGCGGTGGATGCGCTGCTTACCAACTTCCACCTGCCGGAGTCGACGCTGCTGATGCTGGTCTGCGCCTTCGCCGGCTACGACCGGGTAATGGCGGCCTATGCGAATGCCGTTCGGGAAGGCTACCGGTTCTTCAGCTATGGTGATGCCATGCTCACCGAGCGCCACGCGCGTGTTTGAACTGCTGGCCCGGGACGCAGCGGCCCGCCGCGGGCGCCTGACCACGGCCAGGGGAACCGTCGAAACCCCGGTCTTCATGCCCTGCGGCACCTATGGCACCGTGAAGGCAATGACGCCCGACAGCCTCCGGGAAATCGGCACACAGATCCTGCTCGGTAATACCTTCCACCTGATGCTGCGCCCTGGGGACTCGACCATCCGTGAACTGGGCGGCCTGCACCGCTTCATGGGTTGGAACGGCCCGATTCTCACCGACAGCGGGGGCTTCCAGGTGTGGAGCCTGGGAGAACTGCGCAAGCTGGGCGAGAAGGGCGTTGAATTCCGCTCACCGGTTGACGGCGACCGGGTCACCCTGACGCCGGAACGCTCCATCGAGGTGCAGCGCAACCTGGGCTCGGACATCGTCATGGTGCTCGATGAGTGCACGCCCTATCCGGCGACCGAGCGGCAGGCGCGCGAATCCATGCAGCTTTCGCTGCGCTGGGCACAGCGCAGCAAGGCCGCCTTTACGGAAGCCGAAAGCAATGGCGGCAGCAAGCTGTTCGGCATTGTCCAGGGCGGCATGTTCGATGCCCTGCGGCAGGCAAGCCTTGCGGGCCTCGTGGAGACGGGATTCGACGGGTACGCGATCGGCGGGCTGTCGGTGGGCGAGCCCAAGGCTGAAATGGATGCGGTCATGCAGGCCCTGCTGCCGGCCATGCCCGAACACCATCCCCGTTACCTGATGGGGGTGGGCACCCCGCAAGACCTGGTGCGCGGCGTGCAACTCGGCGTCGACATGTTCGACTGCGTACTGCCCACCCGCAACGGCCGCAACGGCTATCTGTTCACCAGCCGCGGCATGGTGAAAATCCGCAATGCCCGGCACCGCAGTTCGGACGCGCCGGTCGATGCCGAGTGCGCCTGCTACACCTGCGCCAACTTCTCGCGCGCTTACCTGCACCACCTCGACCGCTGCAATGAAATGCTCGGCCCCATGCTCATGACGCACCACAACCTGCACTACTATCACGACCTGATGCGTCAATTGCGCGGGTCTATCGAAACGGGTACATTGCCCAGCCTCGCAAAGACCCTGCACGACGGTTGGAAAAGACAAGATGAGCCTGTTTGAGACGGCCTACGCGGCCGACGGCGGTTCCGGCGGCGGTTCCGGCATGATCAACCTGCTGTTCCTGGGCGGCTTCGTGCTCATCTTCTATTTCCTGCTCATCCGTCCCCAGAGCAAGCGCCGCAAGGAACATGCAGCCCTGGTCTCGGGCCTCTCCAAGGGCGATGAAGTCATCACCGCGGGCGGCCTGGTCGGCAACGTCACCAAGGTCGAGGACGACTTCGTCAAGGTGCAGCTTGCCTCCAAGATCGAGGTCCGCATCCAGAAGACGGCCGTCAGCGCCACCCTGCCCAAGGGCACGCTCAAGACGCTGGACGAGTCGAGTTAACCCGACCCTTTCATGAACAGACCGGGTTAGGAAACCACATTCATGCAGACCGGTCGCGGTTCAGGCCTGATCGGCGAGAACCTCATGGGCCTGCCCAAGGCCAGTCAACGGGCACCCAATACATCCTCGCTGGGGCGCTACCTGTTTGTCTTCGTGATTGTGCTGCTCGGCGCCATCTACTCGGCACCAAACGTCTACCAACCCGACCCGGCACTGCAGATCAAGCCGGAAGACACCACCGTGGCGGTGGGTCCGGGTCTCCTCGACCGGGCCCGTGCGGCGCTCGATGCGGCCGGTATCGAAGTGATAGGCGGTGAAATCGCCGATGGCTCGGTTTTCGTCCGCCTGACCGACGACGACAGCCAACTGCGCGCCCGGGAGATCGTGGTCAGGGCGCTCGAGGGCCTGGAGGAACACTATGTGGTGGCGCTCACCCGGGCATCCACCACCCCGCAATGGCTCCAGGATCTCGGCGCCAAACCCATGAGCCTGGGCCTCGACCTGTCCGGCGGCGTGCACCTGCTGCTGCAGGTGGATATGCAAAAGTTCCTGCGCGACCGCATGCTCAGCATGCAGGAGACCGCCCGCGATGCCCTGGTGCAGGCGCGCCTGCGCTATGTGGGGCGAGAATGGGTGGATGGCACGCTGTTGCGGATTCCGTTCCGCACCTCTACCGCCAGGGACGAGGCCGTGGAAGTGCTTACGGAGAAGTTCGATGGCTTCACCATCGAAAGCCTCGATGAGGACGGCGCCTTCCTGGTGCAGTTCACCATGGCGGAGGAATACCTGCGCGAACTGGAAGACTCGGCCATCTCCCAGAACCTGCAGAGCCTGCGCAACCGGGTCAACGAACTCGGCGTCTCGGAACCGCTGGTGCAACGCCTCGGCCGGGAGCGCATCGTGCTCGACCTGCCGGGCATTCAGGACAGCGCCGAAGCCAAGCGCATCATCAACAAGTTCGCCAACCTGGAGTTTCGGCTGGTGGCAATGGGCAACGACCGCAGCGCCCTGACGGAAACGCTTCCCTACCAGGGCGGGCCGGTCACCCTGCTGCGCCAGAATATCGTCACCGGCGACCAGGTCATCAACGCCAACCAGAACTACGACCCGGAAACCAGCCAGCCGCAGGTGAGCATCCGCCTCAACAACGATGGCGGCATCAGCATGAACGAGGCCACCAAGGACAACGTCGGCCGTTCCATCTTCATCGAGCAGAAACCGCGCAGCCGTGTGGTGACCGTCGACGGCGAGGAAACCATCGAGCGCTACACGGAAGAAGAGCGCCGGCTGATCAGTGTGGCCACCATACAGTCGGCGCTCGGTTTCAATTTCCGCATTACCGGCCTCGACATCGGCGAGGCTCGCGACCTGGCGCTGCTGCTGCGCGCCGGCGCGCTGGCGGCGCCCATGTACATCGTCGAGGAACGCACGGTCGGCGCCAGCCTGGGC
>CAZNFI010000047.1:0-15040 GCA_964572185.1 uncultured Pseudomonadales bacterium | reverse complement strand
GTCGGTGGCGGCGGGCTTCGTGCTGGTGCTGGTTTTCATGCTGGTCTACTACAAGTGGTTCGGGTTGGCCGCCGACATCGCGCTCACCGCCAACCTCATGCTGCTGATCTCGATCATGTCGATACTGGGTGCGACGCTCACCCTGCCGGGCATCGCCGGAATCGTGCTGACCGTGGGCATGGCGGTCGACGCCAACGTTCTCATCTTCTCCCGCATCAAGGAAGAACTGAAAAGCCGTGGGCCGCAACAGGCCATACAGGCGGGCTTCGACCGGGCCATCCTGACCATCATGGACGCCAACATCACCACGTTCTTCGTGGCGATCATCCTGTTCTCCATCGGCAGCGGGCCGGTCAAGGGATTCGCCGTCACCCTGGCGGTCGGCATCGCCACCTCGATGTTCACCGCCATCTTGGGCACCCGGGCACTGGTGAACCTGATGTACGGCGGGCGCAAACTGAAGGCGCTCAGAATATGACGCTGCCGATCTTCGATTTCATGGGCAAGCGCCGCATCGCCGGCATGGCGTCCATAGTGGGGTTGATTCTGTCGGCGGGTTTTCTCACCTTCAAGGGCCTCAATCTCGGCCTCGACTTCACCGGCGGCACCCTGGTCGAGGTGGGCTTCGAGGCACCGGTCGATCCGGTGGCCATTCGCACCCGGCTCGAGTCGTCCGGGTTTGTCGACGGCGTCGTGCAGCATTTCGGCACCGAGCGGGACATCCTGATCCGCATGCCGCCGCAACCCGGCACCGACCAGGCCACACTGGGCGACCGGATTATCGACGCGATTCAGGAAGACCAGCCGGATGCCGTCATGCGCCAGTCGAATTTCGTCGGGCCGGTGGTCGGCGAGGAACTCGCGGAAAGCGCGGGGCTCGCCATTCTCACCGCCCTCGGCGTGGTGATGATCTACATCCTGTTCCGCTTCACCAAGCAATTCTCGGTGGGCGCGGTGGCGGCGCTGGCTCACGATGTGACGCTGGTGCTCGGCGTGTTCTCCATCACCGGATGGAACTTCGATCTGCCCGTGGTGGCGGCGATCCTGGCAGTGGTGGGCTACTCGCTGAACGACACCATCGTCGTGTCCGACCGTATCCGCGAGAATTTCCGCAGCATCCGCAGGGGATCGCCGGTCGATGTCATCAACACCTCGCTGAACCAGACCCTGGGCCGCACGCTGGTCACCTCGCTGACCACCTTGTTCGTACTGCTCGCCCTGCTGATCGCCGGCGGGGAGGGCATTCGCGGGTTCGCCGCGGCGCTGACCATCGGCGTCGTGATAGGCACCTACTCATCGATCTATGTGGCATCGAACATACTGGTGCTGATGAACATCTCCCGGGAAGACCTGGTCGTTGTGGAGAAGGAGCGGGAACGCGACTCCTATCCCTGACCGGGTCATCCCACTCCGGCGCGGCTCGCCGGCCATCGGCAGCCGGGCCGATCGCGGTGCGGTCATGCCCCAGCCTGAAGATTCGCTGTCGGGCCGCCGACCTGCCGTTCAACCGTGTGCGGCGCGCGCGTGCAAACCCGACACCACCTCCGCCACCCGGCGCGCCGCATAGTCCACGTCTTCTTCGCTGGTGTAGCGGCCGATGCTGAAGCGCAGGCTGGCATGGGCCAGTTGGTCGGGCACGCCCAGCGCGCGCAGCACATAGGATGGCTCGACGCTGGCCGATGTGCAGGCCGAGCCGCTGGATACCGCAATGTCGTCCAGGGCGAGCAACAGCGTCTCGCCGTCGACGCCCCCGAATGCCACGTTCAGGCTGCCGGGCAGGCGTTGGTGCTCATGGCCGTTGAGCACCGTGCCGGGAATCTGCCTGAGCAGCGACCAGAGCCGCTGCCGCAACTTGAGGATGCGCGCGTTTTCCTCGTCCATCACCCGGCGCATGATGTCACAGGCCTCACCCATGCCGACCGCCTGGTGAGTTGACAGGGTTCCCGAACGCATGCCGCGTTCATGGCCGCCGCCGTGAACCTGGGCTTTCAGGCGTACCGGCGGATTGCGCCTGACATAGAGGGCGCCGATGCCCTTGGGGCCGTACATCTTGTGTGCCGACAGGCTGATCAGGTCGATGGGCATGGCTTGCACATCGAGCGGTATCTTGCCGGCGCTCTGGGCAGCATCCACATGCATCAGTACGCGCTGTTCCCGGCACAAGGCTGCAACCGCCGCCACGTCGTTGATAACGCCGATCTCGTTGTTGGCTTGCATCAGGGAGACCAGCAGGGTGTCCGGCCGCAGCGCTTCCGCCACCTGCTCGGTGGTTACGATGCCGTCACGGCCGGGTACCAGGTAGGTGACTTCGAACCCCCGGGTCTCCAGGTAGCCGCAGGTGTCGAGCACCGCCTTGTGCTCGATGGCGCTGGTTACGATATGGCGCCGGCTTGCGCCCTCGGCAACGCCCTTGATGGCAAGGTTGTCGGATTCCGTGGCACCGGAGGTCCAGACGATTTCCCTGGGGTCGGCATTGATCAGGCGGGCCACCTGGGCGCGCGCCGCCTCCACCGCTTCCTCGGCCTGCCAGCCGTAGTAGTGGCTGCGCGAGGCCGGGTTGCCGAAGTTGCCCTCGAGCAGCAGGCACTCGCTCATCCTGTCGGCGACGCGCGCGTCTACCGGCGTTGTAGCGGAGTAGTCCAGATAGACGACCTTGTTCATATCAGGCGGACGTGGCCACAGCAGTCTTTCAGTCGAGAATCCTACGCTCGCCGCGGCGCAATCGCTATCCGCGCCGCACCGGGCCGCGGCGTACATCTGCCACGGGCTGCTAAGCCGACCGTGTCGCGATCAGCCCTTCGACCAGGCGGTTCTGCCGGTGGGCGATGGACTGGACTTCGCTGCGGGCGACCAGGCTGGCGAGCGTAATGCCTTTGAGGAAGGTGTCGATTTCGAACGACAGGTCGGTCCACAGGTCGTGGGTGAGACAGGTCAGGCCTTCCTGGCAATCCGCCGCACCATGACAGCGGGTTGCATCCACGCCTTCGCCGACGGCGGCGATGATGTCGGATACGCTGATGGCGCCCGCTTCGTTGTTCAGCCGATAGCCGCCGCCCGGCCCGCGCAGGCTCTCGAGCAGGCCGGCGCGTTTCAGCTTGCCGAACAGCTGTTCGAGGTAGGAAGAAGAGATGCCCTGGCGGTGGGCGATGTCGACAACGCTCACCGGGCCATCCTCGCGGTGCAGCGCGATGTCGAGCATGGCGGTTACCGCGTAGCGGCCCCTGGTTGTCAGGCGCATGGCGACTATCCCCCGGAGTGTCCGGAGCGTTGGGAAACCCGCCGCCGAGTATGCAATACCCGACTAAAACGGTCCACTATTTTGCCGGGCGACGATGGTCAGCCAGGTGACTGAGAATGCCGCGCAACATGCCGACTTCGGTCTCATCAAGGTGCAGTCGAGCAAACAGGCGCCGCAGCCGGGTCAGGCTTTGTCCCGGATTGGCCGCGTCGATGAATTGCGTTTCGGTCAGCACCTGCCCGAAATGTGCGAGCAGCGCCTCGACTTCGCCGGCCGTTGCGGGCTTGCGGTCCCAGGAGGGGGCGCGCGGTGCGTCGGTGGTGTGCCGGTAGATCTCGTAAGCCACTACCTGCACGGCCATGGCCAGGTTCAGTGACGGGTACTCCGGTGCGGACGGGATCTGCAGGTGGCGGTTGCAGCGCTGCAGTTCCTCGTTGCTTAGGCCGTTGGTTTCACGTCCGAACACCACGGCCACCTCGCCATCGGCGGCGTGCCGGGCGAGCTCCGCGGTCACCTCGCGAACCTCGCCGGCCGGCCAGGGAATGCGCCGCTGCCGGGCGCTGGTGCCAACCACCCAGCGGCACGGAGCGATGGCCGCTCCGAGGTCTGGGAACACCTGGCAGTTATCGATGACATCGGCGGCTCCGGCGGCCCGCCATTCAGCCTGGGGGTCGGGAAAGCGTGCGGGATTGACCAGGGCCAGGCGGTGCAGGCCCATGGTTTTCATGGCCCGGGCGGCGGCGCCGATGTTGCCGGGATGGGCGGGCTCCACCAGCACGACGTTGATGTTCTGCAGACTCATGTCCTGTAGGCTAACCATCCATGCACCCCATGGCCAACATTGCGCTGCGCGCGGCGCGCCGGGCCGGCCAGATCCTGCTGCAGGGCATGGACCGCCTCGATGTGATCGAAGTACAGGAAAAGGCGCCCAACGACTATGTCTCCAGCATTGATCGCGCGGCCGAGGACGCGATTGCCGAGGTGCTGCAAAAAGCCTATCCGGACCACGCCATTCATGGCGAGGAACGGGGCGTATCCGGGCCCGAGGCCGCCGAGTACACCTGGGTCGTCGACCCGCTCGACGGCACCCTGAATTATCTTTCCGGAATTCCTCACTTCGCCGTTTCCATCGCCGTGCGGCGGGGCCGGCACATCGAGCACGGGGTGATCGTGGACCCGGTACGCAACGAGGAATGGGCGGCAACCCGCGGCTCCGGGGCCTATCTCAATGGCAGGCGCATCCGCGTCAGCGCGGTGCGGCGCCTGAGCGACGCAGTGCTGGCGACCGGTATCCCGCCGGGCGCGAGAGGGCGAATGGAGGCTTACTTGGGCGCCCTGGGTTCCTTTATGCAGCAGTGCCGCAGCGTTCGCCGACAGGGGTCCGCCGCCCTCGACCTTGCCTATACGGCCGCGGGCAGGGTGGATTGCTTTCTGGAGCTCGGCCTGAGCCCCTGGGATGTGGCCGCGGGTTCGGTGCTGGTGCGCGAAGCCGGCGGCTTCGTCGGTGATCTGGCAGGCGGTGATACGTGGCTCGAGACGGGTGACATCGTCGCCGCCAATCCGAAGTGCTTCAAGGCGGTGGTCGCGGAGACGCGCCGCCACTTCTGAGCTTCGCCAGCGTGTCGTCGGTTGCGCGGCGGCCGCTCTGTCATGGCTGGTCGGCCAGCCTGCAGGCTCCCAGGTGGTCTCCTAGGTGGTCTGTGGGCCGTCGCGGCAAGTGCGTATAATACGCGGCCGCCCAATCGCGCCGTGCCCATCGAACCGGCGTGCTACAACCTTTTGTGGAGCAATTTATGGCAGTCGAGCGCACCTTGTCGATCATCAAGCCGGACGCTGTGGCCAGAAACCTGGTCGGCGAAATCTACAGCCGATTCGAAAAGGCGGGGCTCAGCATCGTCGCCGCGAAAATGCTGCGCCTCGATCAGGAACGTGCCGGAGGGTTCTATGCCGAGCACCAGGGCAAACCATTCTATTCCGCGCTCTGCCAATACATGACCTCGGGGCCCATAATGGTTCAGGTATTGGAAGGAGAGGGAGCGGTTGGGCTGAACCGCAAGCTGATGGGCGCCACTAATCCGCGCGATGCGGAGCCCGGAACGATTCGCGCCGATTTTGCGGAGTCGCTGGACGCCAACTCGGTGCACGGCTCGGATGCCGCCGCGTCCGCGGCGCGGGAGATCGCCTACTTCTTCGATGCTTCGGAAGTACACCCACGGTGCGGCGGTGCCTGATCGAGTAAACCTGTTCGACTACGACCGGGAGGGCCTCGAGGCTTTCTTCGCGTCTGCCGGACACCGGCCGTTTCGAGCAAGGCAGGTGATGAAGTGGGTCTATCACCGGGGCGTGCTCGACCCGCTCGCCATGACCGATCTATCCAAGGCCTTGCGCGGCTGGCTGGGGGAGACGGCCAGCTTCGGGCTTCCGGAAGTGGTTACCAGGCACGAGTCCGCGGACGGCACCGTCAAATGGGTGTTGCGCATTGAAAACGGCAACTGCGTGGAGGCGGTGCTGATTCCGGACCGGGGCCGCAATACCCTGTGCGTGTCGTCCCAGGTCGGTTGCATGCTCGACTGCAGTTTCTGCGCCACCGGCAAACAGGGCTTCAACGGCAATCTGAGCACGTCGGCCATCATCGGCCAGGTTTGGCTCGCCGACCGGGAATTGCAGGCTCGGGGCGAAACGGTCAGCAATGTAGTATTCATGGGCATGGGCGAGCCGCTGTTGAACGTCGAGGCGGTGCTCAACGCGGCCAGTCTCATGATGGACGACCTCGCTTTCGGCATTTCCAAACGGCGGGTCACCATCTCTACCGCGGGTGTGGTGCCTGCCATCAACGCGTTGGGTGAGCGAACCGACGTGTCGTTGGCGGTATCCCTGCATGCGCCCAATGACGAACTGCGCAATGTGCTCGTGCCGCTCAACCGGAAGTATCCGATTGCCGACCTGCTGGCCGCCTGCAATCGGTATGTGCAGGGCCTTGGTGAGCGGCGCCTGCTGACCATGGAATACACCCTGCTGAAAGGGGTGAACGACGGTCTTCACCAGGCCGCCGAACTGGCCGAACTGCTGCGCGACGTGCGTTGCAAGATCAACCTGATCCCGTTCAATCCGTTCCCCGCCTCCGGCTATCAAAAGCCTGATGCGTCCAGGGTGCGGGCTTTTCAGAAAGTTCTGATGGACGCCGGCCGGGCGGCCATGTTGCGAACCACCCGCGGCGACGACATCAATGCGGCCTGCGGGCAGTTGACCGGCCGGGTCGCGGACAGAACCCGCCGCCAGGCCCGATATCTTGCCCGGGTCGACGATCTGCAGACGGCTACGACATGAAGGCGAGTAGTTCGCGCGGTGCGATGCTGCCCAGGCGCGGTTTGTGGCTGGCCGCGGCAGCGAGCGGTTGCTTGAGCCCGGCCGGTGTAAAGGGGGCCTCGGAACGATTCGGGCAACAGGCTGCGCTGCTGCGGCGACGTTGTCCACGGGCCGTTCGGAAATGTCGCTAGACGCCCCGCAACCGAACGAGCCGCCCACGCTGGGCGCCACCTTGCGCATGGCGCGCATCGCGGCCGGCTACTCCATTGCGGAAGTGACGCGCCAGTTGAAACTCGAGGCGCGCCTTGTGGAGGCTATTGAGGCAGACGAACGGCGTGGGCTGCCGGCCGAGGTGTATCTGCGCGGCTACGTCCGCAAGTATGCCAAGTTGGTGGGTGTCGATGCGGAACCGCTGCTCAAGTCGCTACAGGTCGAAGCGCCGCAGGATCTTGTACAGAACGTCCCGATATTCCGCCTGAGCGGCAGCCGCCTGCAACCCCTGGTGATCGCCCTGGCAGCGACTGGTTCGTTGGCGCTGGTTGTCGGTGCGGTGTTCGCGGCCTGGTATTGGTCGCAAGAGAGTGGCGCACCGGCTGAAACCGTGCTGGAACCGGGGCCTGCAGGCGAACCCGTATTCGTCGTCGCACAACCGTCCACTGCACCCGAGCAAACGACAACGAACCCGGCAAGCGAACTCCCACAGGTAGACTCCGCGCCTGCCATCGAGTCTGCCCGGATGGCAACGCCGCAGGCAAGCGGTCCCGCGACTGCGGGCACAGGTTCTGCCAGCGGCTCCACGCAATTGGACAGCGGGGCCCCGGCTGTCGATCAGCCCGGCTTGCCCGGCCCGGCATCGACGGATGAGCGCGCCGAGGCGTCCGGCGATGGGCAACAGTCGAACTTCGGCACAGGGCCGGCGGCAGCAGCTTCGCAGGAGTTGCAACCGGCAGTTGTCACCGCCGACCAAGAGGAGGTCGAAGCAGACCTTGACAGCGAGCCTGACCTGGTCGCATCCCCCCGGGAGGCTGCGGTGGGCGATCTGTTGCTGGTGCGGCGCATCACGCCGGTGGGCGAAGACGAGCTGTGGCTGGAGTTCACCGAAGACTGCTGGGTGGAAGTTCTCACCACGGACGACGTGGGGCTGTATGGGAGGCTGCTGCGTCGCGGGCAAAGCCTGAGGCTGGTGGGCAGTGGGCCGTTCAAGATTCGGCTGGGCTACGCGTTGGGAGTTACGCTGGAGTACAACGGCGAGCCGATACCGCTGGCGCCGCACACGCGCAACACCATTGCATCACTGGTAGTGGGGCAGTAACCGATGCGTGTAAGGGGAATGCGCGACGTGCTGCCTGAACAGGCGCGCAGGTGGAGGGAGGTCGAGAACGCCATCGTCGACATCCTGGACCGCTTTGCCTATCAGGAAGTACAACTGCCACTGCTGGAAGGGGTGGAGCTGTTCAGTCGCGGCGTCGGCGAAGCCACCGACATCGTCGAGAAAGAGATGTACCAGCTGACCGACCGGGATGGCGAGGTCATTGCCCTGCGCCCGGAGGGAACGGCCGGTTGCGTACGTGCCCTGCTCGACAGCGGCCTGCTGCACAATCAGGCCCAGCGGGTGTTTTATCGCGGCCCGATGTTTCGCTACGAGCGGCCCCAGAAAGGCCGCTATCGCCAGTTTTACCAGATCGGCGTGGAGGCGGTCGGGCTGTCGGGCCCGGACGTCGATGCGGAGTTGATCCAGTTGGGTACCGAACTCTGGCGCGCGCTGGGCATCGATGCCGCCGTGCGGCTGGAGATAAACTGCATCGGCTCGGCAAGCTCCCGGGCCGCCTACCGGGAGGCGCTGGTCAACTGGCTGGAACCGAGGAAAGACAGCCTCGACCCGGACAGCCAGCGACGTCTGGCGACCAATCCGCTGCGCATACTGGACAGCAAGTCGGAGCGCACCCGGCGCGTACTCGACAAGGCGCCGGCTTTTCGGGACTATCTCGACCACGATAGTGTCGAGCACCATGCGCAGCTCAAGGAACTGCTTGCCGAGCTGCAGCTCGAGAGCGTGGAAAATTCCCGCCTGGTGCGCGGTCTCGACTACTATACGCGGTCGGTGTTCGAGTGGACCACCGAGCGCCTCGGCGCCCAGGGCGCAATCTGCGGCGGTGGGCGCTACGATGGGCTGGTCGAGCTGCTGGGCGGCAAACCGACACCGGCGGCGGGCTTCGCCATCGGCTTCGACCGGGTGCTGCTGTTGCACGAGGCGGTGCACGGGCCGTCGGACGAGGTCGCAGCGGATATCTATTGCTGCGTTCTCGAGCCCGGGTTGCACGGCGTTGCCCTGGCGACGGTGCAGCAGTTGCGGGCCATGGCGCCGGGCCTGCGCATCCGCGTACACGCGGGCGGCGGCCGGCTGAAGAATCAGTTGAAGCGGGCAGACAGGAGCGGTGCCCGGTGGGCATTGCTGATCGGCGGCGCCGAAGTCGAAGAAGGCCTGGTTGCCTTGAAGGATTTGCGCTCCGATGCAACGCAGTTGCGGTTGCGGCTCGCCGATGCGGCGACGCATCTCACGGGCGCGGCAAGCCGCGCCGGCGGCAGTGACGAAACACAGGAGTGACGGGTGGCGGACTACCTCACCGATGAAGAACAGGTCGACCGGCTGAAAAACTGGTGGAACGAAAACGGCACCTCGATCATCGTGACCATCGTCCTGGTGGTCGGCGGCGTTGCCGGTTGGCGCTGGTACGACGCTGAAAAGACCAGTGAAATGCAGGCGGCTTCGCAAGCCTATGACTCGTTCCTCGAAGCTACGGGCGATGCGCGGGCGGCCATGGCCGAGCACCTGGCCAGCCAGTTCGGCGATTCGAGCTACGCCACCTTTACCAGGCTGTACAGCGCCCGGGAGGCTGTCGAGGCAGGGGACCTGGACGCGGCAGTCGAAATTCTGCGTGGCATCGCCGGCGAGGCTCACCCACTGCTGCAGGACATAGCGCGCATTCGCCTGGCTCGGCTACTGATCGAACAGGAAGACGCCGATGCGGCGCTTGCAGTGCTGGCCGAAGTCTCCAGCCAGGGGTTTCGGGCCCGGGCACTGGAGTTGAAGGGCGACATTCATCTGCACGACGGTGCACGCGCGCTGGCGCACGAGGCCTATGTGGCGGCGGCGGCGGAAGTGCAGCAGGGCGACCAGCGGCCGATTCTCGACATAAAGGTCGAAGACACGGCGCCGCTGCCGGTCGCGCAATGAGCGGGCCCAGGCATCGGGATGTGCGGAGGTTTTGCAGGTGAACACATGATGCGTACCTATCTCCAGCCGCAAAACCCGTTACGGTCTGCTGGGCAGCATGCTACTGGCCGCCCGCGCAGCATCCGCGTTGCGTTGCTTGCCGTGCTGCTGCTGGTGCTGGGAGGCTGCGGCTGGTTTTCCTGGGTGCCCTGGTTCGGTGACAAGGACAAGGGGCCCGATCCGATGAAACCGGCGGAGCTGGTCGACTTCAACCCGGAAGTGCGCATCGAGCGGCGCTGGCGCGCTTCCATCGGCAAGGGCCTGGGCCGCAAGTACCTGCGGATCAACCCGGTGGTGCGCGCCAATCGCATCTACGCGGCCGACGGTTACGGCGTGGTCGAAGCCCGCGACCGGTTTACCGGCAAACGCTTCTGGCGCACCCAGATCAGCCCATACAACGAAGCCAGGGGCGGCATGTTTTCGGGCATCAAGATTTTTGATCGCACCGACCCCAGTTGGGTCAGCGGCGGCGTCGGCGCCGGCGGCGGGCTGGTGCTGCTCGGCACCACCGATGGCACGGTGGTGGCATTGTCGGCAGCGGACGGCAGCCTGGTCTGGCGCGCCTACATTGGCAGCGAAGTGCTCTCGCAGCCGGCCTTCGGCGACAGCGCGGTGTTGGTTCAAACCATCGACGGCCGGCTGCTCGCCCTGGAAGTCGCTGACGGCAGCGTGCGCTGGAGCTTCGACATCCAGGTGCCGGTGCTCACCTTGCGTGGCACCGCTTCCCCCATGTTCGACAACGGCGTGGTGTATGCCGGCTTCGCCAACGGCACGGTAAGCGCCATCAGGACCGAGAACGGCGAGCCCATCTGGGAGCACCGGGTGATGCTGCCGGAAGGGCGCTCGGAACTCGACCGCATCGTCGATGTGGACGGCTCGCCGCTGCTGGCGGGTTCGCTGGTTTACGCGGTCGCCTTTCAGGGGCAACTGAAGGCGCTGCGGCGCGCCGACGGCAATGCGCTGTGGCAACTCGAGCACTCCAGCCACCTCGACCTGGCAACCGGTTACGGCCACGTTTACGTGATCGATGAAACTGACGCGATCATCGCCATTGACGAGCAGACAGCGCGAGAGGTGTGGCGCCAGGAAGGTCTGTACCGGCGCAAGCTGAACAGCCCACAGGCGTTCGGAAACTATCTGGTGGTCGGCGATGACGACGGTTATCTGCACGTGCTCGCGCAGAGCGACGGGCGTTTCCTGGGACGGCTGAAGCTTGACGGCAAGGGCATCCGGTCTGCCATGAGCGTCACCGAGGGGCGCACGCTCTATGTGCTGGGCAACTCCGGTTCCCTGCAGGCCGTCGAGATCGAGGCCAGGTGAGAACGTGGTCCCGCAGCTGGTACTGGTCGGCCGGCCCAATGTCGGCAAGTCGACCCTGTTCAACCGGCTGACCGGAACCCGGGATGCGCTGGTAGCCGACGTTCCCGGCCTCACCCGCGACAGGCGTTACGGGCGCGCGGAGATCGATGGCCGAGTCTGCATCCTGGTCGATACCGGGGGTTTGCTCAGCGAGGACGACCTGGCCGATCTCACCGGCCGGCAGGTGGATGTGGCCGTTGCCGAGGCGCACAGTGTGCTGTTCATGGTCGATGCCCGCGATGGATTGACCGGCGGCGACCAATTGATTGCCGAGCGCCTCAGGAAGAGTGGCAGTGACGTGGTGCTGGTGATCAACAAGGTCGATGGGCAGGATCCGCACGCCGCCGAGGCCGAGTTTCTGGGCATGGGGTTCGTGCAGTATTGCCTGATCTCCGCAAGCCACGGGCGCGGTGTGGCTGGCCTGCGTGAACTGCTTGCGGCGCGGCTGCCGGCTGTGTCGGAAGCCGCCGCCGAGGACTCCAATCGGATTCGAACCGCCATCGTGGGCCGGCCAAACGTCGGCAAGTCGACGCTGATCAACCGCCTGATCGGTGAAGAACGCCAGGTGGTCTTCGATCGCCCCGGCACCACGCGAGACGCCATCGAAGTGCCCTTCGACCGGGGCGGCGACCGCTACCTGCTGATCGATACGGCGGGTGTCCGGCGTCGCGGCCGGGTTGACGAGATCGTCGAGAAATTCTCCGTCGTCAAGGCCCTGCAGGCCATGGAGCGCGCCCATGTGGTGATCGTCGTCATTGACGGTCACGAGGGATTGGTGGAACAGGATCTGCACGTGCTGCAACACGCTGCCGATGCCGGCGCCGGGCTGGTGGTCGCCGTCAACAAGTGGGATGGCCTCGATGCGGGGCAGCGGCGCGTGCGGTCGGCGAACGTGGCACGGCGGCTGCAATTCGTCCCCTGGGCGCCGGTACACACCCTATCCGCGCTGCACGGACGGGGAGTCGGGCGCCTCATGCGGGATGTGAAGGCCGTACACCGCGCCGGCGCGTTCGATGTGGGCACCATGCCGCTCAACCGCATTCTGCAGGGGCTTGTGCAGGCGCACCCGCCGCCTGCGGTGCGCGGCCGCCAGATCAAGCTGCGCTATGTGCACAAGGCCGGCGATCACCCGCCACGGCTGATCGTGCACGGCAATCAGACGGGCTCGCTGCCGGCCAGCTACGTACGTTACCTGGAGAATGGCTTCCGGGATGCGCTCGACCTGGTCGGCAATCCGGTCAAGCTGGATTTGCGCACCAGCGCCAATCCCTACGCGGGGCGGCGCAATGAACTGTCGCGGCGCCAGCGGCTGCGGCGCAAGCGTGTCATGCGGCACGGGCGCCGGCGCTGATGCCAACCGCACGTTGAGCACGCGGCGGGCCCACGGCCAGTGATTCAGCGGCTGATGACGGCGGCAGCGGCGTTCGAATGCCGGCGGGCTTTTGCCACGGGCCGCCAGATGCGGCCCGGCACCACAAGTGCGCTTACCCGGATGCTCAGGAACCGCTCAATGCCGCCATGACCAGCACCGGGTCGACCCGGTTGCCGTTCAGGCTGACGCTCCAGTGCAGGTGTGCGCCGGTGACACGCCCGGTGGCGCCGACCTCGCCGAGCACCACGCCGCGCTCGATTTCATCGCCTTCTGCAACCGTTATGGCGTTCATGTGGCAGTACATGGTGACCAGCCCCTGGCCGTGGTCCAGAAACACCGTGTTGCCGTTGAAGAAGAGATCGCCGGTCATCACCACCCGGCCGGCGGCGGGCGCCCGAATCGGTGTGCCGGTGTCGGCGGCGATGTCCAGGCCGCTGTGCGGATTGCGCGGCTGGCCGTTGATGATGCGGCGGCGGCCGAACGGGCTTGAGGTGACCCCGTCGACCGGCTTCACGAAAGGCACGATGTCCAGGGGCCGGTCGGTGAAGCGGGCGTACTGCTCGAGTTGGCGGCGCAATTCCTCGCGGATCCGTTTCAGGTCGTCGGGCAGGGGATCCACCATGCGCTGGTTTTCGATGGTGATGCGCTGCTCCGGATAGGCCTTGGCAGACACTTCGAAGGTATGGCGACGAGTGCCTGAAGTGCCCGACAGCTCCAGCTCGTGCGGCCCCGGTACGGCGTCCATGGGAATGCCGACGATGGCGATGCCCTGGTGCATCAGCACCGGTTTGCCGGCAAATGCAACGCGTCCCGTGCCCGGGGGCAGCCGCAGCCGCACAATGCCACCCGGCACGGCAACCGAAGGCAGCGCGCATCCGACATCCCCATCCGCTTCGTCTCGCAGGTGCGGGAAGTGCTCCGGTGTGGTGCACGGTTCAAGCGGGTGGATCTGTTCCGTGTTGGCCGTCGTCGCAGACGCCGCACACACGGCGCACGCCAGCCCCGCGGCCCACCTCAGGAACCTGCAGAAACCGGCTTGCCGCAAGGCCGCTCGACGATCTTGCCCGCTTCGCCCTGGGCCTTCAGAAGCTGTAGGTGAAATCAAGGCCAATGAAACTGTCGCGACGCCCATCATAGGTTGCATCTTCCGGATCCGCGCTCAGCACGATGATTGATTCAATACGCATCGACCAGTTCCCCGGAAGGCGGCGTTTCAGATCGAAGTTCACCGATCGGTAGCCACGTTCCAGGTCCCCGAGGATGCCCCAAATGAGTTCAGTGCCCTGCACATCGTTGAACGCGAGCAAGCCCGCAATGAATACATCATTGTCCCAGATATTTGGCGCACGGCGACCGCGCCCGTCGCGGTGCCACTCGGCGAGCAACGTCAGGTCCCGGGCCGAACCGAACAGACCATGGAAACTGCGTTCAATGCCCAGGATGGAGGCGTGATAGTCCTCTTCCTGGCCCAGGATATTGCGCGCCCCGCTGCGGTAAATGGCTTCCATCTTGTAGAGCCAGGTCTCGGTCGTGAATTGCGCGTCAATTCCGAATTGCCGGATCTGTTCGTAGTACGGGATCAGCGCGGCGTCGCCAAGCGACAGTGGCTCCGACTGCCCGCCGAAAAGAAACGAAGGTTCGCGGCTGGTACCGACAAACGCGCTCAGCCCGAAATCCAGCCGGCCCGCGTAGTTGCTGTAGCGAGCCGCGTAATCGACATGCTTCTCTTCGTCGCCGCTCTCGTAGCGGGCGTCATCGTCGATCGGAATGCCGGAGCGCAAGCGCCCGGCAGGCCCCGGAAACGTGCGCGCGCGGTGATACGGCAGCACAAACGCTTCGGCGACCCCCCAATCGCCGGAGACCGTCAGGTGCGCCATGGGTTGGCCGAGCTTGGGACGATCGCGCGGGTGCTCGACGAGATCCAGCTGATTGACGATATCCACGAGGTTGTTCAGATCCGCCACGCCCCAGAAAACCCGGTCGACTCCGAGCCTGAGTTCCCACGCGTTATCGCCCCAGTCACCATACGTCAATATATAGGCTTCGCGCACATCCGCATGCGTACGCTGCGAATCTGCGCTGTCGTATCGATAGAACGGGGTAAAGGTGAAACTCGCTCCCTGTGCGGACTCGGCGTACAGCGTCGGTTCCACGACAACGCCACCGGTGGTCGACTGCTGACCCGGGAAAGCCGGCGATTGCGGATACCAGCGCCCCTGCAGGCTCAGGTCGCCGGAGAAATCGACACCTTCCGCCTGGGCGCTGGCGGCCACTAACACGAGGGACGCGATTGTGTCGCGAAACCGCATCAACGGATGCGTCGAAGCGCCGTTTGCGTGAACTCGCCCTCATCCAGGTTGGCGCCGAACTGAAAATCGGTCATACGCAGCACCGTGCTTGCGCCGGTCAGGTGATTCACCATCGTCTGCTCCCCCGCCCGCCAGAACCGACCCAGGTACTGCCGATAGTCGGCAAACGTGAGCGTCTTCAG
>CAZNFI010000046.1:0-19418 GCA_964572185.1 uncultured Pseudomonadales bacterium | reverse complement strand
ATGCGGTCGCCGCACGCGACGCTGTTCACCGACATCGACTGGAGCACCGACCGGGTGCATGCGCAGACAGTGGAACAGGCGCGCCGGCTGGGATTGACAGTGGCACAACTCGAAAGTACCTGGGACGTCGACGACTTGGGCGACTGGCGCCGGTTTCTCGGTAACTGATGGGCTGGAGAGCGGCGGTTGGCGTGTCACGGAGGCCAGGGCAGCAGTTGCCCGGGCGCCCTGGCGCGCGCCTGAATGCCTCGGCCTTCGGGCGGGCCGCTCAGGCGGCGTCGCGCTGCGCTTCGGGCCTGTCGTCGACGTGGCCCTGGTGCGGCGCGGGTTCGGGATTGCTGAAGATCAGGGTGCCGTCCTCGAGTGCCTCGCGCAGCGCCAGTTTCCTGTCCTGCAGGTAGTTCTGGGTGTTGCGCCACGGATCGCGGTCGCCCTGTACCGGAAACAGGTGCATCGACCGGGCCATGTAGCCGGGCTGGAAGCCGACGATCCAGGGATGGCGCTGCATGTCCCGATGCTCCTCGCGCAGGCGCGGCGTGCACTGCCGCATGCCCAGTTGTTCCATGCGGTTGAGCAGGCGGCACACATAGGCCGCGGTCAGATCCGCGCGCAATGTCCAGGAGGCATTGACGTAGCCGAACACATAGGCGAGGTTCGGAATGTCGCAGAGCATCATGCCGCGGTAGTTCAGGGTGTCGGGAAAGCTGACCGGGGTGTCGTCGACGCTGATGTCGATGCCGCCCAGCACCCTGAGTTGCAACCCGGTTGCCGTGATCAGGATGTCGGCCTCGATTTCTTCGCCGGATTCGAGCCGTACGCCGCGCGCGGTGATCGCCTCGATGCTGCCGGTGGCTACCGCCGCCTTGCCGTTGTTGATTGCCTCGAACAGGTCGCCGTCGGGGATCAGGCACAGGCGCTGATCCCAGGGATAGTAGCTCGGCGTGAAGTGCTTCGCCACGTAATCGGCGCCGAGATGCTGGCTGGCCACGTCGAGCAGCTTTGCCTTCACCGATTCCGGCGCCACCCGGGTACGGTGATAGACATACATCTGCCACAGGATGTTTTTCCAGCGGGTGATGGCGTAAGCCAGCTTTTCCGGCAGGAAGCGACGCAGGCGGCGGTTGATGGCATCACGTTCCGGCCGGGAGATCACATAGGTCGGCGAACGTTGAATCATGGTGACCCGGGCAGCCTGTTCCGCCATGGCAGGCACCAGTGTCATGGCGGTCGCCCCGCTGCCGATCACGGCGATGCGCTTGTCCCGGTAGTCGAGATCCTCAGGCCAGGCCTGGGGGTGAATGACCGGGCCATCGAAATGCTCGATGCCCGGCAACTCCGGAAGATAGCCCTGCTCGTAGTTGTAGTAGCCGCTGCACATCAGCAGGAAACTGCAGGTGAACTGCGCGTCGCCGCCGGACTCGCGGTTGCTGGCACGAACGCTCCAGCGCGCATCGTCGCTCGACCAGGAAGCTTCGGTGACCCGGTGGCGGAAGCGGATGCTCGACAGCACATCGTGTTCCGCCGCCGCCTCCTTCACGTAGGCGCGGATGGAGGGCCCGTCGGCGATCGACCGAGTGCTGAGCCACGGCTTGAAGACATAGCCGAAGGTGTGCATGTCGCTGTCGGAGCGAATGCCCGGATAGCGGAACAGGTCCCAGGTACCGCCGATTGCATCGCGGTTCTCGAGAACCACGAAACTGCGGCCGGGGCATTTGCTGCGCAGGTGACAGGCGGCGCCGATTCCGGATACGCCGGCGCCGACGATAACGACATCGAAATGTTCCATGGGTGACTGCTCCCCGATGAACCGGCGATTCTGCCGAGTATTGACCTGACCTTCAATCCGCGTTTGCCGGACGGTTGCCTGCAACCGCTGGTGCCGCGCGTTGGCGCGCCGGTGTGCCATCGGCGTTTCCAGCTCGCCCTTCCATTTTTTACGGCGTTGCCGGACAATCCGAACGCAGCCAAATGGAACGGGCTCTGCGCATACCCTTCGGGCCGCGCGGAAACCGGCAAGATTCATGAATCGGACCAAAACTCCCGCCTGGCGCCTGCTGATCCCCATGCTCCCGATTGCTGCGCTTACCTGCACGATGGCGGCGCCGGCAGCAGCCGGGTTCGCGGACTCGCTGCGCGACACCAGGCCCGACTTCAGTATCCGCTACCGGTTCGAAACCGTCGATCAGGACGGCTTCGACAAGAATGCCAGGGCCTCGACCGCCAAGGCCAGGCTGTCCTGGATCATGCCCGCCGACGACGGATTGTCGTTCGGGTTCGAGGTGGACCAGGTCATGTTGCTGGCGCCGGGCGGCGGCCAGCGCTTCAATTCCACCGAGAACGGGCGCACCGAATACCCGGTGGTCGCCGACCCCCTCGGGTTCGACCTCAACCAGGCGTTCCTGCGCTACCGCGCCGATGACTTCACCCTGACCGCCGGCCGCCAGCGCATCCTGCATCACCGGCAGCGTTTCCTCGGCGGCGTCGCTTTCCGCCAGAACGAACAGACTTACGACGGCCTGCGGCTGCAGTTCTCGCGGGGCATGGCCAGCCTGGATTACACCTACATCGGCAACGTCAACCGCATATTCGGGCCGGGCGACGGCGCCCAGCCGGGCGACTGGAAAGGCGACACGCATGCCTTCCGCGGCGAGCTGACCCCGGCGGAAGGCCACACTATCGGCGCTTTCGGCTATCTCATGGAGTTCGAAAACGATAACGGCCCGCCCAATTCCAACGCCACCTATGGCCTCGACTACCGGGCCGGCCTTGGGCCGTTGTCGGTCAACGCGGCCGTTGCCCGGCAGCAGGACTGGCAGAACAACCCGGCTTCCTACAAAGCCACCTACTACCTGCTGGAGGCCAGCTTCAAACACGAGTCGATGACCTTCACCGGCGGATACGAAGTGCTCGGCAGCGATGGCGGCGAGGCCGCTTTCCGCACGCCGCTCGGTACCCTGCACAAGTTCCAGGGCTGGACCGACCGGTTCCTGGCAACGCCGCTGCATGGTGTGGCCAATGCCTATGTGACCGTCTCGGCCACCACCGGCCCGGTGGTCGTGGCGCTGGCCTATCACGATTTCCAGGCGGAAAAGGGCGGCGCTGACTACGGTTATGAAATTGGCGCCTCGCTGACCTGGACCGTTCGCGAAAACCTGAGCGCGCAACTGAAGTTCGCCGATTACTCGGCCGACCGGCATGCCGCGGACATCACCAAGTTCTGGTTCATGGTGACCTACCGGCTCTGATCGGGCCGGGCCGGGTACGCCGCCCGGCAGCCACCGAACGCGTCGGCAGGCCAGGCGAAAGGGCTGGCCGTTGCCGTCCTGGTTACGCCCGCATGGGCTTCATAGTTCGCGTACGCCTCCGGCTCCGGCGACCAGCACCCGGTCTGCCCGGTTGGCGGCGAACAGACCGTTGCAGACCACGCCGACGATGTTGTTGATCTCCGCTTCGAGTCCGGGCGGGTCATCGATGTCGAGCCCATGCACGTCGAGAATCAGGTTGCCGTTGTCGGTGGTGAATCCCTGGCGCCACTCCGGCGAACCGCCCAGCCGCAGCAGCGCGCGGGCCACCAGGCCGCGGGCCATGGGTATCACCTCCACGGGCAGCGGGAATCTCCCGAGCCGGGTCACCAGCTTGGAGTCATCGGCGATACAGACGAACTCGTCCGAGCTGGCAGCGACAATCTTCTCTCGGGTCAGTGCGCCGCCGCCGCCCTTGGTCAGGCACCGATTCGGGTCGATTTCATCGGCGCCATCGACGTACACGCACGGCGCTGGCGCCGCGTTCAGGTCGAGCACCGGTATGCCGTGCGCCGCCAGGCGTTCGGCGCTTGCCTCGCTGCTCGCTACCGCGGCGTCGAACCTGTGCTTGATGCGCGCCAGTTCGTCGATGAAGCAGTCGGCCGTGGACCCGGTGCCGATGCCGACCACCGATTGCCGGTCGAGCCGGCTTTCGATGCTGTCCAATGCCGCCCGGGCGGCGCTGCGTTTCAGTGCATCTTGCGCCATACTGTCTACCTCCTTGCAGCCCTGCCGCTTCAAGCCGATGCTGGAAACCTACGTCAGGAAGATTCTTGCCTCGCGGGTCTACGATGTCGCCGTCGAAACCCCTTTGCAAGAGGCGCCGGCCCTGTCGTCGCGGCTCGGCCACGAAGTCGCCCTCAAGCGGGAGGACATGCAGCCGGTGTTCTCGTTCAAGCTGCGCGGTTCCTACAACAAGATGGTGCGGTTGAATGCCGCCCAGCGGGCGCGGGGCGTCATTGCCGCCTCGGCTGGCAATCACGCGCAGGGCGTGGCCCTGGCGGCGGCGCGGCTGGGCATCAGGTCGCATATCGTCATGGGCCGCAATACACCGAGCATCAAGATCGACGCGGTGCGCAATCTCGGCGGCCGTGTGGTGTTGCATGGCGACACCTACCAGGACGCGGCGGATCATGCGGCCCGGCTGTGCGAGCGGCGCGGCCATGTGCTCGTACATCCCTATGACGATGCGGATGTGATCGCCGGCCAGGGTACGGTGGGCGTGGAGATCATGAATCAGCAGCCGGAGCCCGATGTCATATTCGTGCCGGTGGGGGGCGGCGGGCTGATCGCCGGCATAGCGGCTTACGTCAAGTACCTGCGGCCGCGCACGCGCATCATCGGTGTGGAAGCGGAAGGCTCCGCCTGTCTCGCGGCGGCGCTCGAAACCGGCCGCCGGGTGCGATTGCCCTACGACACGCTCGATCTTTTCGCCGATGGCGTGTCCGTGGCGCAAATCGGCCGGGAGCCTTTCAAGATTGCAAAAACCTGCGTCGACAGCGTGGTGACGGTATCCATCGATGAGATCTGCGCGGCGATCAAGGACGTATTCGACGATGCCCGGGCGGTCGCCGAACCGGCCGGAGCACTGGCCGTCGCCGGGCTGAAGAAGTACGCCGAGGGGCGCCGTGCAGGCCGGGCGCAACGGCTGGTGGCAGTCGTCAGCGGCGCCAATGTCAACTTCGACCGGCTGCGTCACATTTCCGAACGCGCGGAGCTCGGCGAACACCGGGAAGCGATCTTCGGCGTTACCATCGACGAGCAGCGCGGCAGTTTCCGGCGCTTCTGCCGCGCACTGGGCAAGCGCTCGGTAACCGAGTTCAACTACCGCTTTGCCGGCGAGCGGGAAGCACATGTCTATGTGGGCCTGCAGGTGAATCCGGGCGAGCAGCGCGAGAGTGTCGCGGAGAGCCTGTTACGCGCCGGATACCGCGTCACCGACATGACCGACAACGAGGCCGCCAAGCTGCATGTGCGGCACATGGTGGGGGGCCGCGCCTTCGGCAACAAGGCGGAACTGCTGTACCGCTTCGAGTTCCCCGAGCGTCCCGGCGCGCTGCTGCGTTTCTTGAACGGGCTTGGCAGCCGCTGGAACATCACCATGTTCCACTACCGCAACCATGGTTCCGCCTGGGGGCGGGTATTCGTGGGATTCGAGGCGGAAGCCGCCGACCGGTCACGGCTTTCGACCTACCTCGACCGCATCGGCTACCGCTACTGGGAGGAAACCGGCAATCCGGCAGTAGAGCTGTTTCTGCGTTGAATCACGCTGCATGGCCACACGTCGCTGCCGGCAACGACAGGAATTTATCGACCCCAACAGATCGGTTCGGCATTCGCGACGTTGCGCTCCTTGCGCTCCGGTTCGACGGGCGCCGCGGATTCCTCGGCGCGCACAGGCTGGCGCCTGCGGATCAGTCCTCGACAGCGTGGTAACGCAGGTACTCGTTTTCGAAAACCAGCCGCGACGGGTCACTGAGCCGGTCGATGTAGAGCTTGCCATCGAGGTGGTCGAATTCGTGCTGAAAGACGGTGGCCAGGAATCCGTTCAGTTCCAGTTGCCGCGGCTTGCCGGTGTCGGTAAGGGCATTGACCCGGATGTGCTGGGGCCGCTCGACATAGCCGCGCAGGCCGGGTACCGACAGGCACCCTTCCCAGTATCCGGCGGTGTCGGGTTCGATGACGGTTATCTCGGGATTGATGAACACCGTCAGCGGCAGTTGCACGAACTCGCCGTCACGGCCCGGGCCGCCGGCGATTTCGATGATGGCGAGACGCACCGACTCGCCGATCTGCGGCGCGGCGAGCCCGATGCCGCCGTAGTCGTGCAGGGTATCGACCATGTCATCGATCAGGCGCGTCAGCGATGCGCTGCCGATGGCGCCGGCCGCTACCGGGCGGGCTACCTGACGCAGCGTCGGGTGGCCCATGCGAATGATTCTTCGAACGGCCATGTTGCCTCGGTCCCGGTTTCCGTCGTTTCAAAACCCTAACCGCTTGCTGAACGCCTGCCAACCGGCCTCGGTCAGCACGGCGTCCAGCGGCTGGTCCCAGGGCGCCGCGGGCAGCCCGGGAGCACGCTGGGCTGCGTGTGCAACGCCGACCAGCAGTGGGCGCAAACCGTCGGGAGTGCGGGCAAAGTGGCGGTCGTAGAAGCCGCCTCCCATGCCCAGCCTGTTGCCCTGGTCATCGAAGGCCACCAATGGCGTCAGTACTACCCCCAGCGACAGCGTTGGCACATAGCGGGCGCCGGGCGCCGGTTCGCCGATGCCGAACCGGTTGGCGACCACCGGCGCGCCAGGTTCGTGGTCGAAAAAGTCCATGGCGCCGTCCCGCCTTATGACTGGCAGCGCAATCTGTTTGCCCATGGCCGCGAGCTTGGCGAGCAGCGGCTCGAGGTCCGGTTCGCCGTCGATGGCCAGGTAGGCGGCGATGCGGGTAGCGCGCCAGGCGATGGGCGAGCACAGCAACCGGCGGCCGATCGCCGATGCGTTGGACCGTTGCGCGGCCGCGGAAAGCCCGCGCCTCACCTTGCGGTAGTGGCGCCTAAGCGACTGCCGGTGTGTGGTCGACGCCAAGCGGGGCTCCTTGAATGGCCTGGGGCGGGCACCGGACCCGGGCCTCGCCGTAGTCAGTGGACGGCAGCCCGCGCCGGGCGGTGCCGGCGGGGCAAAGTCTCCCGATAATGCCGCTGATGGATTGCCCTGAACCGTTGTGGTTCAAGGCGGGGATCCGGGCGGCGCCAAAGGCTTCCCGAGCAAGATGCACCTCGCGACGGGCGGGCTCACCGGCAACAGCGCCGAGATCTCCTTAAGTTTCTATAACGGCTCAAGGACGACACCAACTGGCGCACATTCCAGGAGACTGCCTTCGAGTATAGCGAATCGAAGCGAATTTTCAGGGGTTGACAAATGCACCACCGAGGCGCCATATGTTCAGGTTTGCCAGCCTGCGTTTGCGTGTCGCCCAACAGCCGTTAACGGCCATGCCGCTGCTGCGGCATTGGTGCAAAACGCAGCTGTCGGGGTGGGCTGCCGGCAAGCGGCGAGGCCTGCGTCAGGCGCGTTGCGTTGGTTGCTGGCGCTGCAACGTCTGCCCCAGTTTTTCGGTCAGCGTCGAGATTTTCTGTTCGATTGCCTTGCGCCGACTTTCCGAACCGAGGAAGTCGTTGGCAATGTTCAATGCCGCCATGACCGCTACCCGGTCGAGGCCGATCACTTTTCCCGAGTTCCTTATCGACTGCATCTGGCGGTCGACATGGCGCGCCGCGGATTTCAGTGCCTCTACCTCGCCGGGCGCGCAGGCGACTTCATAGTCCTTGTCGAGAATGGTGACGACGACGGTAGTGGTCTCGGCCATGGGTTCAGTCGTGCTCCAGTGCTTTCAGTCGGCCGATCATGGCTTCGACTCTTGATTTGGCGAGTTCGTTCTTTTCGATCAGCGCCGCGCGCTCGCTCGACCAGTTCTGTTGCTGCAGGCGCAATGCCTGGCTTTCCCGCTGCAGTTTGTCATTCAGTTCAATCAGTTCGTTTATCTGGGCCTCGAGCCTGTCCCAATCTGATTCTGTATTGCGGGTCATCGAGCTTTTTCCTGATTTGCCCGTTAGTGTGGCTGGAAATCGGCGGCATGTGAAGCGGCTGCTGCGCGTGCATCGGTGCGAGCGGCGGACGGGTCGGTGCCGGCCCCTCGCGCCATGCCGCGGGCCGTGGGACGTCGTGGCGAAATCATGGAAACTTGCGCAGCAGCGCCTCGCTGGAATCCTTGAGCGGCCTTGATGTGTACAGACGCGTTGCATTTTCGATGCGTCTCGACAGGACGCGGAGCAACTTGATGGCGTCGCCAACCGGCAACGCGCCTGCAATCCCCGGTCGCAGACCAGGCTGTCGGATGACTCGAGTTCGCCCCCGTTCACGGCTGTTTCTTCGGGTTGGGGCATCGCCCTGTTAGCATAAGCGGCGATGGCCGGTACAGCACAGGAACACGGCAGCGGCGGTGCTGCGGGTGGTGTCGCAATTCATCTCGATGAGTTTCAGCAGCGCCGCCGGCGCCTGTTGCAAAGCCTGGCCCCGGGCGACGTTGCGCTGGTTCCGGGCGCTGTGCCGCAAAGGCGCAGCCGGGATGTCGACCATGTCTTTCGCCAGGACAGCGACTTCTGGTATCTCACCGGACTGGCCGAGCCTGGCGGCCTGCTGGCGCTTGCGCCGGGCCGGGAGGACGGCGAGGCCGTTCTCTTCTGCCAGGACCGCGATGCGCGTTTTGAACTTTATAATGGCGAACGGCTCGGTCCGGAGCGTGCGGTTGCCGCGCTGGGCGTCGACCAGGCGTTTGCCGTCAGCGACATCGAGACCATCGTTGGGGGCCTGCTGGAAGGCGCGCGAAGGGTGGTGGTCACGCTGGGCGACTATCCGCGGTTCGACCGGCGCCTGCTGTCCTGGGTCTCGAGCATTCGCGCCCGGGAGTCCGGCGGCGTTGTCTCTCCCGACCAATTCATCAGCCTGAAGTCACTGTTGCACGAACAGCGGCTCATCAAGTCGCCCGCCGAGCAGCGCTTGCTGGCGCGCGCTGCGGAAGTCAGCGTCGATGCCCACATCCGTGCCATGCGCGCGTGCCGTGCCGGGTTGAGCGAGATGCACCTGGAGGCGGAATTGGTGTACGCCTTTGCGCAAGGCGGTGCCCGCAGCCCGGCTTATCCGCCCATTGTCGGCAGCGGCGCCAATGCCTGTGTGCTGCACTACATCGACAACGACGCCACCTTGCGCAACGGTGACCTGGTGCTGGTCGATGCCGGTTGCGAGTACGAGTACTACGCGGCGGACCTGACCCGCACCTTCCCGGTCAATGGACGCTTCTCGCAAGCGCAGCGGGCCCTCTACGAAGTTGTGCTGGAAGCGCAGCAACGCGCCATCGATGCCTGTGTGCCCGGAGCGCAGTTCAATCGGCCCCACGAGGTGGGGCTGTCGACCATGGTCGAGGGCCTGGTGTCGCTCGGATTGCTCGACGGAGACCCGCAAGAGCTCCTCGAGTCGGAGGGCTACCGGAAATACTGCCCGCACAAAAGCTGTCATTGGCTGGGCCTCGATGTCCATGATGTCGGTGGCTACCAGGTGGATGGCGCCTGGCGAAAGCTGCAACCGGGCATGGTGCTTACCGTGGAACCGGGCCTGTACATCCCGCCGCACACGCAGCACGTTGCCGACCGGTGGCTCGGCATCGGCGTGCGCATCGAAGATGACGTGCTCATTTCGGACCAGGGGCCGGTGGTGCTGACCGCCGGAGCGCCCAAGGAGGCGGCGGAAATCGAGTCTTTGATGCATGGCCGCTGACCGACAGCCAACGCCCGGCGGGCAATTGCGGGCGGCCTGAGCGGTGCACTCCGAGCGGGTGGATATGCTCGTCGTTGGCGGCGGGCTGATCGGGGCGACCGCGGCGCTTGCCGCGGCCAACCTGGGCTGGCGGGTCGCGGTGCTCGAGCGCCGGCGCCCGCAACGGCAACGGGGCCGGTTGGGCATGGATCTGCGTACCGTTGCACTCGCCCCCGCGACCCGTGCGCTGCTTGCCGATCTGAACCTGTGGCCGGGGTTGACCGCGGCCCCCTACCGGGCGATGCGCGTCTGGGAGGAGCGGGGCGCCGGCGAAATTCGCTTCGATGCAAATGAGGTCGGGCTCGGGGAACTTGGCTGGATTGTGGAGGTCAGTGAACTGTCGGTGGAACTCTGGGAGCGCCTGGAGGGTTGTCCCACCGTTACGCGCCTGGTCGGCGAAGACGGGGTGCGGCTCAAGGCGCACTCAGACCGGGTGGATGCCGATGTCGCCGGCCAGGTTCTCAGTGCGCGGCTGGTGGTTGTTGCCGATGGCGCGCGCTCATCGACGCGCGAGCAATTCGGTGTAGGAGTGACGAATTGGAAAACGGATCAGGTCGCCATCGCAACCATTGCGCGCACCGCGAAACCCCATGCCGGCACGGCTTGCCAGTGCTTCCTGCTCGATGGCCCTCTGGCGCTGTTGCCGGGTGTCGAAGCGCATACCGTATCGGTGGTCTGGTCGCAGCCGGCGGCCAGCGCCGAACGCAGGCAGGCATTGACCGAAGCGGCCTTCCGGCAAGAGTTGGCCGCGGCTGCGGGCCATTGTCATGGCGAGATTCTTGACGTGGACCGGCGTCTGAGCTTCCAGATTTCCCAGGCCTTGGCGCAGACCCTGAATCCGCACCCCCGGGTGCTGGTGGTCGGGGATGCGGCCAGGGCCATTCATCCTCTGGCCGGGCTGGGCGTGAACCTCGGCTTCGAGGATGTCAGCGCCCTGTTGGCGGGCCTGCCGCGTGCAACCGACCAGGACCCGGGTGCGGCGGGGCGCTGGCGGGCTTTTGCACGCCGACGCAAGGCTCGGGGCCTGGCCATGCTGGGGTTTCTAGCGGGTTTGCGCGGCTTTTATGGCCTGGGCGGGCCACTGCCGAACTGGCTGCGCAATACCGGCGTGCGCCTGGTGCATGGGGCTCGCCCGGTCAAGCGGCAGTTGATCCGCGAAGCATTGGGGTTCGGCCCCATCGCCCGCCAATTGCGACAGGGGAATGCCTGAGTGGCGATGTTGAGCTTGCAGCCGCGCTTGCGACAACAGGGAACGGTCCAGTGAAGCGGAAAACGCCGCTTTATCGGGACCATGTCGCCAGGGGCGCAAGACTGGTCGATTTTGCCGGCTGGGACATGCCGCTGCACTATGGTTCCCAGGTGGCCGAACACCACCGGGTGCGCGCCGCCGCCGGCCTCTTCGACGTTTCCCACATGGCGGTTGTCGACATCTCCGGAGGCGGCGCGCCGGCAATGTTGCGGCGCCTTCTCGCCGGTGATGTGGGCCGCCTGACCGGGACAGGCCAGGCCATGTACACGATGCTGCTGAACGAGTCCGGAGGCATTGTCGACGATCTCATCGTCTATCGGCTGCCTGAACGCTACCGCCTGGTGGTCAATGCCTCGCGTCGGGCCCGGGTGCTCGAATGGTTGAATGCCCAGGCGCCGAAAGCGGCCAGGGTCGCCGAACAGGACCTGGCCATACTGGCGGTACAGGGTCCAGCCGCTCTCGAGCTGTTTGCCGATGTGGGCGCGGTGCCGGCAGTTGCAACGCTGCCACGCTTTCATGCCATGCAGGCCGGTGCCTGGCTGATTGCCCGCACCGGCTACACGGGCGAGGACGGCGTGGAAGTGGTGCTGCCGAATGACGATGCTCCGGGGCTCTGGCGGGGGCTGTTGGCCGCCGGCGCAGAGCCGGCCGGGCTCGGGGCGAGAGACACGTTGCGCCTGGAGGCGGGTCTGAACCTGTATGGGCAGGACATGGACGAGTCCACCAGCCCGCTGGTCTCCAACCTGGCGTGGGCCGTCCACTGGCGGCCGGACGACCGCAACTTCGTCGGCCGCCGCGCCCTGCAGGCCGAGCGTGCGGCAGGCGTGGCCAGTAAACTGACCGGGTTGGCGCTGCTCGAAAAAGGTGTAATGCGCAACGGGCAAACGGTGTTGACCCCAGCCGGAGAAGGAACTGTCACCAGCGGTATCTTTTCTCCGACCTTGGGTTACAGTATTGCGTTGGCGCGTCTGCCCATAGAGGCGGAAGGGGAGGTTCAAGTGCAGATTCGCGACCGGCAGCGGTCGGCCCAAGTCGTCCGCCCGCCGTTCGTCCGGCGTGACCGCGGGGCCTGCGCGGGGCAGGAATGACACAACCGAACGCAATCGAATTGGGCAATCGAAGTGGAATGAGGAATCCATGAGCGAAACACCGACTGAACTCAGGTATGCCAGTACGCACGAGTGGGCGCATGTACAGGACGGCACGGTCACCACCGGTATCACCGATTATGCCCAGAACGCACTCGGCGACGTGGTTTATGTGGAATTGCCGGAACCGGGCCAATGGTTGGCGTCCCGGGAGGAAGCGGGGGTGGTGGAGTCCGTGAAGGCCGCATCCGACATTTACGCGCCAGTCAGCGGCACTGTGGTGGCGGTCAACGAGGCTTTGGATGACGCTCCGGAAGTGGTGAACGAAGATCCCTACGGAGACGGTTGGTTCTACAGGATAGAGCCGGACGATATCGCAGAGATTGACGAACTGCTTGACGCAGACGGTTATCTGGAGATGTGCGCGGTTGACGACGATTTGTGACACAGGACACTAGTGCGCAAGCAAGAGGAATAGACGGGCGACGTCCCGCCCCGAAAAAACAACCGGCGGTGAATGGGCGCAAACCCGACGCCTTTGACAGTTTGACCCGAGAATAAAACAAGAGGAACAGCCCCCGAATGCCCTTCATTCCACACACCGACCAGGAAGTGGATGCCATGCTCGCCGAGGTGGGCGTGGCCGAAATCGAGTCGTTGTTCGATGAGATTCCCGCCGCACTGCGTTGCGGGCCCCTGCAGCGGGTGCCGGCCGGCATGAGCGAGATGGCCATGCTGCGCTGGATGGGGGAGCGGGCCGACCGCGATGCCGACCTGTTGTGCTTTGCCGGCGCCGGCAGCTACGACCACCACATTCCGGCCGCGGTGTGGGACATCGCCGGCCGCGGCGAGTTCATGACCGCCTATACGCCCTACCAGGCAGAGGCCAGTCAGGGCACCCTGCAGGTCATTTTCGAATACCAGTCGATGATCAGTGAACTGACCGCGATGGATGTGACCAACGCCAGCGTCTATGACGGCGCCTCGGGGCTCGGCGAGGCGGTTTTGATGGCGGTACGCGGCAACCGGCGCGTCAGAGGTGGTTCGGTGTTGCTGGCCCAGACCATACATCCCCACTACCGGGAAGTGGTGCGCAACATCGTCAGCAGCCAGGGCGTCGGCGTCGAGGTGCTGCCCATGCAGGGTGGCGCCATCGACCCGGCCGGCTTGCCGGATCGCGAGGGCATCGTCGCGGTAGTCGTGCAGCAGCCGAATTTCCTGGGCCTGCTGGAACAGGCGGATGCCATCACCGACTGGGCCCATCAACGCGGCGCGCTGGTGATTGCCCTGGTCAACCCGGTTTCGCTGGCCGTGCTAAAACCGCCCGGTCGCTGGGGCGAGAAGGGTGCCGAGATTGCCTGCGGCGACGGTCAGCCCCTGGGCGTGCCGATGGCGTCCGGCGGGCCCTCGTTCGGTTTCCTGTGCTGCACCCGGGCGCTGGTTCGACAATTGCCGGGCCGGCTGGTCGGTCGCACCGAGGACCTGGACGGCAAGGTGGGTTATACGCTGACCCTGCAGGCCCGCGAACAGCACATCCGGCGCGGCAAGGCCACCTCCAACATATGCACCAATCAGGGGCTGCTGGTGACCGTGGCAACCATTCACATGGCACTGCTGGGGGCAACCGGTCTCACGCAGGTGGCCGTGGCCTGCCGGCGCAATACCCTCCGCCTGGTCGACCGGCTGTCGCGCATCGACGGCGTGAGTGCCAGATTCCCGGCGCCCTGCTTTCACGAGTGCGTGCTGAAGTTGCCGCAACCGGCGGAGCTCGTGCTGGACCGGCTGCTGGAGCGGGGCGTGCTCGGTGGCGTTGCGCTTGGCGACCATTACCCGGACCTGGCCGATTGCCTGCTGGTCTGCGCTACAGAGAAGCGCACCGAGGCCGACATTGAAGCGTACGCCCGGGCGCTGGCGGAGGTGCTTTAGTGACGACCATTTTTGAACTTGGCCGTTTCGGGCGAGCTGCCCGGGCACAGCATCCGGCGCCGCCCGATTCGGTTCCGGCGGCGGAGGTCAAGATGGAGGTGGCGGACGGCGGCGCGGAGAGCGGCAAGCAACGGCAGGGCGACCGTTCGGCGCTGCCGCGGCCGATGTCGCCGGAAGGCCTGTCCGGGTTGCCGGACGCATTGCTGCGCAAGACACAGCCACGCCTGCCGGAAGTCTCGGAATTGCAGGCGGTGCGGCACTACACGAATCTGTCTGTCAGGAACTTCTCCATCGACACCCGGTTTTATCCGCTGGGGTCGTGCACGATGAAATACAACCCGCGCGGCGCACATCGCGCGGCGAGCCTGGCAGGCTTTCAGAATCGGCACCCGTTGACGCCCGACCATGCCAGCCAGGGTTTTCTGAGCTGCCTGTTCGAGTTGCAGGAGATTCTGAAGGATGTCACCGGCATGCGGGGCATGTCGCTGACGCCGATGGCCGGTGCTCAGGGCGAGTTTGCCGGGGTGGCCATGATTCGTGCCTATCACCAGGCGCGTGGCGACACGGAACGCACCGAGATCCTGGTTCCCGGCGCCGCCCATGGAACCAATCCGGCCACCGCGGTCATGTGTGGCTATCGTGTCCGCGAAGTCGAACTCGACCGGTCCGGCGACATGGACGTGGAGGCGCTCAAGGCGGCGGCCGGTCCGCACACCGCCGGGCTGATGATGACCAATCCCTCGACCTGCGGGCTGTTCGAGCGGCGCATCGACGAGATCGCACGCATCGTGCACGATGCCGGCGGGCTGCTGTACTACGACGGCGCCAACCTGAATGCCATTCTCGGCAAGGCCAGGCCCGGAGACATGGGTTTCGATGTACTGCATCTGAACCTGCACAAGACTTTCGCCACGCCGCATGGCAGCGGTGGCCCGGGCGCGGGGCCGGTGGGCGCCGGCGAGCGCCTGCTGCCGCATCTGCCGGTGCCCATGGTCGGTCTGGCCGATGGGCGTTACCATTGGCTTACCCGGCGCCAGGTGCCGGGTACCATCGGGCGCCTGTCCGGATTCGCGGGCAATGCGGGCATCCTGCTGCGGGCACTGGCCTATTCGCTCATGCTTGGCCGTGAAGGCATGCGCCGGGTGGGCGAGTATTCGACGCTGAATGCCAACTATCTGGCGGCCCGGTTGCGCAAGGCGGGCCTCGACCTCGCCTATCCTGAACGCCGGGCCACCCACGAGTTTGCCCTGACGCTTTCAAGGCAGGCGAAAGAATACGGAGTGACCGCAATGGACGTTGCCAAGCGGTTGCTCGACCACGGCATACATTCGCCGACCACCTACTTTCCGCTGTTGATTCCCGAGTGTTTTCTCATCGAGCCCACGGAAACGGAAAGCAAGGAAGAACTGGATCGATTCGTCGATGCCATGGCCGCCATCGCGCGCGAGGCCCAACAGGACCCCGACCTCCTGCGGGGTGCCCCCTACAGCCTGCCGGTGCGGCGCCTGGACGAGGTGAAGGCGGCCCGTGAACTGGTTCTGTCCTGGATGCCGCAGGAGAGCGCCTGACTCGGTGGCGGTGCCGCCCTCATGGAACAACCTCTGGCGATGTGGATTCTGCAGCCACCGAGCGGCCAGGAGGCATGGGCCTGCGGTTATGTATCGACTTTCCGCCCCAGGTTATGCCAAGGCCTTGTGCAACTCGTCGAGGCTTTCGATGGGAAGCGAGCAGCGGGTGCCGGAACAGATGAATGCGGCTGGCCGGGTCGTCGGCGCATCGGGCAGATATTCGGGAATGACGGCGGCGTCGGAGGGGATGGCATAAAGCTGCCGCCAGGGCCGGTAGCCGCGGGCCAGGCTGTCGCGCCATTTGCCGACCGCTTCGGCCGGGCCGCGCAGCACCACCAGTTGCGGCGGCTGCAACTGCTCTTCAAGCGCGCTCAACAGGGTGCAGTGCCCGGACGGGTAGCGCTCCAGCATGGGCCTTGCGGCGGCCAGGGTGCCGGCTGAGGCGTCCAGCCAGCCGACATTGCCGAACAGGTGGCCCAGGCGAGCCAGTGCCAGCGCCGCCACGCCGTTGCCGGGCGGCTGCGCGTCGTCCAGGGTCGGTTTCGGGCGGTGTATGAGCGGTTCGCCCTGATGCGCGGTGAAATAGAAGCCGCCGCGATCGTCGTCGTGGAAGTTGCGCAACAGGGCGTCCGTCAGTTCCAGGGCGAAACCGGCGTCCGTGTCACGCCATTGGGCAGCGAGCACCGTCTGTAGTGCATCGAGCAGGTTCGCGTAGTCATCCAGGTAGCCAGGGTGCCTGGCGATGCCGTCCTTCCAGGTGGCAAACAGAACGCCGTCGCGCCACAGGCGTTCGCGAATGAAATCCATGGCCTGCATGGCAGCGCGCAACCAGGCCGGTTCCTCGAGCGCACCGGCCGCCTTTGCCAACCCCTTGATTGCCAGGGCATTCCAGGACGTGAGTACCTTGTCGTCGAGGGCCGGGCGTACCCGGGTGGCGCGCTCGGCGAACAGCTTCCGCTTGGCGCCTGCGAGCAGTTCGTTGGCCGCATCAGGCTGCAGCGACAGGCGCCCGATGACGGAACGCCAGGCATCGTGGCGATGCAGGTTCCACTTGCCCTCGAAGTTGGCGGGTTTGTCGAGGCCGTACAGGGTCTCCACGACCAGGTATTCATCGGCGCTCAGCAGCTTTTTCACCTGCTCCCGGCGCCACAGGTAAAAGCGGCCTTCCTCGCCTTCCGAGTCGGCGTCCAGGGCAGAGAAGAAGCCGCCGTCCGGATGGCGCATCTCCCGGATCAGCCACTGTGCGGTCTCCCGTACGGCGCCCGCGAACAGTTCGTCCGGGCTCACCGTCAGGGCATCCGCATACACCGAAAGCAGTTGGCCGTTGTCGTAGAGCATCTTTTCGAAGTGCGGCACCATCCAGCGGCGATCTGTCGAGTAGCGGCAGAATCCGCCACCGAGGTGATCGTAGATGCCGCCCCGCGCCATCTTGGTCAAGGTGGTCATGACCATGTCGAGGCCGCCTCGGTCCGGATTGCCGTTGCTGCTGCCGAACGCCTGGTGGCGCATCAGCCGATCCAGCATGGCCGGCATCGGGAACTTGGGCGCCGATCCGAAGCCGCCCTCCTGCGGGTCGTACTGTTCGGCGAGTTGCTGTCTCGCCCGCTCGATCAGTTCGTCGTCCTGGAGCCGTTCGCCGTCATCGTCGATTTGCTCGAGCCGGGCGATCGCCTGCATCAACCTGCGGCCCTGTTCGTCGACATCGTCGCGCCGGTTGGCGAACAGGTCGCGGATGCGCAGCAGCAGGTCGGCGAAGCCGGGCAGCTGGAAGCGCGCCGTTTTCGGAAAATAGGTGCCGCCGAAAAACGGTATGAGTGTTTCCGGGTCGAGGAACATGGTCAGCGGCCAGCCGCCGGTCTGCCGCGTGAGCAGTTGTTGTGCGGTCTGGTAGACCTTGTCGAGGTCCGGGCGTTCCTCGCGGTCGACCTTGATGTTGACGAAATGGGCGTTCATCACCGCAGCGGTAGCCGCGTCTTCGAACGATTCGTGCGCCATGACATGGCACCAGTGGCAGGCGGAATAACCGATCGATAGCAGTATTGGTTTGCCGGACTCCCGGGCTGCGGCCAGGGCGGTTGCATCCCAGGGTTGCCAGTCGACGGGATTGTCGGCGTGCTGCAGCAGGTACGGGCTGGTTTCGCCGGCCAATCGGTTGCTCATGGGGCGCACCTTATCACGCCGCAATGCACCTGGGCGCATTGGTATTTCCTTCCCGATTAAGGTTCAATCGACCTGCTTTGCACTGGCGGACACGGGGGACCTGGTGGTAGATGCGGACGGCTTCAGGCCGAACGTGGGAATCGTGGTGAGCAATGACAACGCCCAGGTACTTTGGGCGCGGCGCGTTGGCGGAAACGATGCCTGGCAGTTTCCCCAGGGCGGTATCCGTGCTTCCGAGACCGCCGAGGAAGCGTTGTACCGGGAACTGTACGAGGAAGTGGGGCTGTCTTCGGACACCGTGCAACTCATTGCCGGAACCCGGGGCTGGCTACGGTACCGCCTCCCGGAACACCTGCGGCGTCGGGATTCCAGTCCGGCGTTTGTCGGACAGAAACAGAAATGGTTTCTGCTGCGCCTGCTCGGCGATGACCATGAGGTGCGCGTGTCAGAGTCCGACAAGCCGGAGTTCGATGCCTGGCGCTGGGTAAGCTACTGGTATCCGGCGGGTCAGGTGGTGCAATTCAAGCGGAACGTCTACCGGCGCGCGCTCAAGGAACTGGCACCGTACCTGCCGGTCTGAGACTGCGGTGTTGGGGCAACTGCAACATATTGTCCAGGAAGTCGCTGCCGCGCGGTCGTTTGACGATGCCCTGGGCGTGATCGTCCGCGAGGTGTGCGATGCGCTCAGCATCGAAGTCTGTTCCGTATACCTGAAGATGCCGGATGGCGATCAGTATCTGTTTGCGGCCAACGAGGGCCTGAATCCGGACTCTGCGGGTGTGTCGACCATCGATGCGAAGGTGGGCCTGGTGGGCCTGGTCGGCGAGCGCGCCGAGCCCATCAACCTGCCCCTGGCCAGCGACCACCCGCGGTTTCACGCCATGCCCGAGCTGGGCGAGGAGCCCTTCAATGCCTTTCTGGGCGTGCCCATCATTCACCAGCGACGGGTGCTCGGCGTGCTCGTGGCGCAGCAACGCCAGCAGCGGCGCTTCGATGCGGACGAAGAAGCGTTTCTGGTTACCCTGGCGGCCCAGCTCGCCACCATCATCGCCCACGCCGAGGCGGTCGGTGGAATCGAGGCGCTCGTCGATGCCGATCACCCCATCGAAGGCCTGCGCATACCGGGCTTGGGCGGCTCGCCTGGCATCGCCCTGGGCACGGCAACGGTGATGCAGCCGCTGACCAGCCTCGATGACGTTCCGGCCCGGGAAGCCACCAACGTCACGGTGGAACTGATGCTTTTCGAGAAAGCCGTCGGCGCAGTGCGCGGCGACATTCGGCGCTTCTGCGTACAGTTCGCCCAGAGCCTGCCCAGGGAGGAACTGGCGCTGTTCGATGCCTATCTGCACATGCTGGACGACGAAGCCCTGACCGGTGATGTGCAGGACCGCATCCGCCGCGGAGAGTGGGCTCAGGGTGCCTTGAAGCAGGTGATTCGCGAACACATGCGCCGCTTCGAACAGATGGAAGACGCCTATCTGAAGGAACGGGCGACCGATGTGGAAGACCTGGGCCTGCGGGTGCTCGCCTACCTGCAGGACATCGGCTCGCGCAAGCGCGACTACCCGCAGAGCACCATTCTGGTTGGCGAACAGATCACCCCGAGCATGCTCACCAACGTGCCGGCGGGCCGGCTGAAGGGCATCGTGTCGGCGCGCGGTTCGGTCAACTCGCACGTGGCGATACTGGCCCACGCGCTAGGCATACCTGCGGTCATGGGAGCCGTCGACCTGCCCACGTTTCAATTGGACGGTGAGAACCTG
>CAZNFI010000045.1:17644-19484 GCA_964572185.1 uncultured Pseudomonadales bacterium | reverse complement strand
GCAGTTCGCGCCATAGCGCCTCCTGCAGGCGGTCGGAGAGAAACCCCTCGATCTCGGTGCGCACCTGCAGGGGGTGCATGCCCAGATTCCGGTAGAACCCAACGGCAGCATCGACGCTGTGAACGGATGTCTGCTTTCCGCCCAGCACTTCCACCAGAGGCAGCAGGTAGACCGGGTTGAACGGGTGGCCGACCACCAGGCGCCCGGGGTGTCGGCACTCGGATTGCAGCTCTGTGGGAAGCAGGCCCGATGTGCTGGAGGCTACGATGACGTCAGCGGCTGTTTCGGCATCGATCCGGGCGTGCAGTTGACGTTTCAACTCCAGGTTTTCAGGCGCGCTTTCCTGAACGAAGTCGCCGGCGGAACAGGCGGCGGCCAGGGAGTCCGCGAAGTGCAGCCGGTCGAGGCCGGCGCCGGCGTGCAGCCCTATCTTGCGCAAGGCCGGCCAGGCGTTCTCCAAACCCGCCTGCAGGCCTGCCTGCCAGCCGGGCGCCGGATCCCAGGCGACCACGTCCAGGCCGTGGGCCAATGCGCGCGCCGCCCAGCCGGCGCCGATGACGCCGGTGCCGACTACCGTCAGTGTCTGAATCCGCTTCCGCATCGTTGCGCTGTGGCGAAGCCCCGGCTGCGACTGTATACCAAACAGGCGGCCCGAATCGGATTGCGGACCGGAGCGCTCAGGCGCGTTTCACCAGGTCGAACTTGTCGCGCGCCTCGTCCGGCCCGAGTACCCGACAGCCCATCAGTTCGATGATATTGCGGGCGCGTTCGACCAGTTGCGCATTGCTGGCGAACACCCCCCGTTGCAGATAGAGATTGTCTTCCAGCCCGACCCGCACATGGCCGCCGAGCAGCACCGACTGGGCGGCCCAGGGCATCTGATTGCGGCTGATTGCGAAGGCCGTGAAGTTGGCGTCGGCCGGCAGCATGTCCACCCAGGACTTGAAAACCCCCACATCCGCGGGAGCGGCCCAGGGAATGCCAAAACAGAGCTGAAAGAGGGGTGGATGGTCAATGAGGCCTTCTTCGATCATCTTCAGCGTAAAGCTCAGTTGACCTGTATCGAAGATCTCGAGTTCCGGCTTGACGCCGAGTTCCTGGATGCGTTTCGCGCCCCGGCGCAGCATGTCCGGGGTGGAAACGTAGACCAGGCTGCCTTCGCCGAAGTTGTAGGAGCCGCAGTCCAGGGAGCAGATCTCGGGCAGCAGTTCCACAACGTGCGGAATTCGTTCGAGAGCGCCGACCAGGTCGGTTTCCTGGCCGAATTCGGTCGGCATCTCGTCCGGCCCGATGAACAGGTCGCCGCCCATGCCGGAGGTCAGGTTGATCACGACGTCGGTGGTGCAGTCGCGGATGCGCGCCACCACCTCCCGGTACAGCGACACGTCGCGGGCACCCTTGCCGGTGACGGGATCCCGGACATGGCAATGGACGATGGCGGCGCCGGCCTTGGCCGCATCGATCGCCGCATCGGCAATCTGTTCGGGCGTGACCGGAATGTCGGGATGGTGGCCGACGGTATCGCCGGCCCCGGTTACTGCGCAGGTGATGATGACGTCGGTGTTCATGCGGACTCCTCCGGCAAAACCGGCCATGAGCAGCGCCCTGCCGGGAAAGATACCACGGTTTCAGCGCACGGTGTGCGACCGGAAGTGCGGGTTAAACGACCTTTTGCACGGCCAGGTTCAGCCAATGAGAAAATCGAGAGCCTTGACCCCGGCCACCGCAATTCCAAGCCCGGTGAAGAACTTGACGGTCATGCGCAACTCGAGGTCTTTCACTTCTGAACGGACGGCGCCGAACTCCGTGCGCATTTCGGTGCGAAGATCGCCGATCTCGG
>CAZNFI010000045.1:0-17544 GCA_964572185.1 uncultured Pseudomonadales bacterium | reverse complement strand
GAACGGACGGCGCCGAACTCCGTGCGCATTTCGGTGCGAAGATCGCCGATCTCGGTATGCGTTTCCGTCCGAAAGGCTCTGATTTCGGTAGGAACGCCACTGATATCTGCATGGGTGGCCAGACCCTCCGATTTTGGAATCGAACGCGCTGCAGCCGTCGCCTGTTCATCGGACCCGCCAGCGCTCCGTAGGGCATCGTAGACTTCTTTGACGATGGCGCTCATACAGGCCGGCCTCGATCGCGACTGCTCACTTCGATCGCAACCGAGCATATCAAAACACCGGCCACCGGCTGAAGGAAATCATCGCCGGCTATTGTGCGAGTGCAACCATCGCGCGTGTTGGCTGCAACTGAGTCGGGGCGATTCGCGCGCCAAGGCAAGCACAAGCAGCGGGTGGCCATGGTGTTCTCGGGATGCGACGCCGCGCCATCCCCGAGAGCAATGGCGCGCGGGTCTTCGAACTCCAGGTTGGCGAACTGTGCCGCCGCGCCGTCGCCGTGCAAGGCCTCCCGCGTACCAACGGCACGGTAACGGATAATCGCTCGATTGGGGCCGGCCGGTTGAAAAGCGGGGAGAACCGCTCGATAGTCCCAGGGTTCGAACAGCGCGCATCAGGGATGGCACAATGAGCAGCCTTCAACCAACCATTGATCTGACCGGAAAGGTCGCCCTGGTCACCGGCGCCGGCTCCGGCATCGGCCGCGCAGCGGGCATCGCATACGCCAGGGCGGGCGCCGCGGTCATGTGCGCGGACAAAAATGCCGAGGGCGCAAGGATCACGAGCGAGATGATCGGTACCGAGGGGGGACAGGCCGCCGCGCTGCGGCTCGACGTGAGCGACCAGGCCGCTGTGGAGACGAGCTTCGAGCAGACAGTGGACGCTCTCGGCGGCTTCGACATCCTCTTCAACAACGCCGGAGTCGGCGGAGTGGGTTACGAGACCACGATTCAGGTCAACCAGAACGGCGTCTACTTCGGGCTCAAGCACGGCGCGGCGCTACTCGCCGAGCGAGGCGGGGGCGCGATCGTCAATACCACCTCGATCGCCGGCCTGCAGGGGCTCGTGGATCCGACCGGGATGATCCACAGCGTCGATTCCGCGGAGATGGACATGGGCGGCATGGTCGCCTACATCGCTTCGAAACACGCGGTCGTCGGCATGACGCGCCAGTTCGCTCTCCTCTACGCCCAGTGGGGCGTTCGCGTGAATGCGGTGGCGCCAGGCTACATCGAGACGCCGATGACCGCTGCCCTGTGGCAGGATTCTGCCGTGCAGCAGCAGTACGAAGAGCTGCATCCCATGCACCGGCTCGGCCGGCCGGAGGAAATTGCGGCGGCGGCCGTTTTCCTGTCGAGCGATGCGGCATCGTTCATCACCGGGCATGTGTTACCGGTCGATGGCGGGTATTCCTGTCGCTGAGCGCTGCCAGTCAGGACAGCAACAACGGATAGCTGGCCCAGTTATTGCGTTCGGTGTCGGCGTCGGTGTCGGTGTCGGCGTCGGTGTCGCGGCGCGGGGGATGGCCAGGGTCGGATCGGGCGCCCGTCGCCAGCAGGGCGTTCAGCCGTGCGGTGACGATGCCGATTGGATGCGTCTCGGCAACGGCATTTTTTCCCGGCAGCGCGCCGCCGTCGAGTTCCTGCCCGAGGCAGGCGTGCACGCCGTGGCCGAACGACAGCCCGTACGGGCGCACACCCTGCGGCAGGCTTCGCTCCGGGTCGAAGGTGGCGGCGTGTTGGCCGAACACCAGCGGCTCATGGTTCGCCGCGTGCAGGTCGATTTCAACCAGGTTGCCGGCGCTGAGTGTTCCGGCGTCGCCGAGCTCCAGAGCACGATCGGCCCGCCGCCAGGCCACCGGGCTTGCCGGATGCAGACGCAGACTCTCGTGTACGCAGCGTTGCGGGAACAGCGCCTCGGTGGCGATGCGTCGCTGCCGACCCGGGCCGCAGCAGTCTCAGGCAGCAGGTGGCGAATCTGGCGCGGTTGATCGAGCGGGTGGGATAGGCCTGTGGCGCGTCAAGCAGGCGGAAGAGTCGTGTTGCTGGTGATTGCGGGATACGCCGGACAGGCCTGCGCAATGCAGTCGCGCCGGTCTACGCCCGGCGCCGATTCACACGGTTACGCCGAAAGCAGTTTCTTCAGTTTCGCAAGCCGCAGCGGCGTGCGGCCTGGTTCCTGGTCCGCAATGACTGCTGTCTGGGCGGACATGCCGCGTACGCGATCCCAGTCGATCTCGACACGCTCGGCATCGAGCTGCAAATCCGCCGGAGCGGCACGAACCGAAACCACCCGGCAGTCTGGATGTCGGGCGGCCGCGAGCGACTTGGCCTGGGCAAACGATGACGGTGCGTCGACGATGGTGGCAACGGCCTTACGAGTCTGTGGCGCTGACATGGCGACAAAATAACGCATGATTCTCTCCGGCGCGAAACGGCCGGTAGGTGGCCGTCTGCGATGCCTCCATTATATCTCCATATTTTTGGAAAGTCCCGCGTTAATGCGGTAGTTGACGATGTCGGTGTGAAAAAAAATCGGAGCGGGTGAAGTTGCTTGCCGGTTCACGCCGCGGTGTTTGCTGCCCGCCAAGCGCCGATAATCGCAAATCCCAGCGAACCGGCGACCGCTGCCTGCCGCGCGTCAAGGGTGGCAAACGGCAACCCTGACGGCAATTGTCGAAGCCTGGCAGCCCGTGGCAAAAGTCCGGCGAAGCACCGAGAGGGGAGCCAGGGGCGGGCAAAAGAACGCGCCCGCCTGGCAAGGCGCGGTGCCGGATGACCGGCCAGGGCAGGTGCCGGATGACCGGCCAGGGCAGGTGCCGGATGACCGGCCAGGGCAGGTTGAACAATCTTTTCCAATGTCTCAGAACCTTGACCGAGATCGTCCGCCTCGCGTGATCCTGCAGCGGTTGTCCGCCGCCGGCGATGAGGGGGTGACATTGCGAATTGTGGTCCAGCGCCGCAATATGTCGTCATTGGTGTATTGCGAAGAAGTCGATGGCTGACAGACCGGTGTCGCAAGCGTATCGGGAGGGCATCCGCTCGGCATGGCAGGGCGAGCAATGGGGCAAGGCGTTCTTCGAGCGGATGGCGGAAGCCGCAGAAGATGCCGGGCGCCGCGCCAAGTGGCAGGTTCTCGCCGAACTCGAAGAAGCAACCGGATATCGCTTGGCACCGCTGGTCGACGATCGCACCGCGGTGGGCCTCGATGAAGCAGTGCGGTCGCTGGAGGCGACCGTGGCCGCTAATTCCGAGCTTCCCTGGCCGGAGGCGCTGCGGGGTCGCGACGCCAGGCAGAAGGGAGTGATCCAGATGCGCAGCCGCCGGGCCGGGTTCGAGATACCGGCCGACTGCCGGAACCTCGCCCGCCGGTTCGTCGAGGTGGGTGAAGGTCCGGGCGCCGCGGCATAGGAATCGACAGGATGCGCCTGACGAGGCCATTCATACGGCTGCCCTTGCGGTTCGATGCGCACAGGCTTGCGCAAGAACTGCACAATCTCGGCGACGAACGCTGGCTGCGCCACCCGAGCAGAATGCAGGGCAATTCGGCGATTCCTCTCGTCTCCAGCGGTGGCGACGACAACGACTCCTTCGAAGGCGAAAAGCAACCCACGCCACATCTCGACCGGTGTGAATACGTGCAGCAGGTCATGGCGAGCTTCGGGGAGGTGCTGTCCCGCTCGCGACTGATGAAGCTCGATGCCGGTGCACGGGTGAGCCAGCACGTGGACTTCAACTATCACTGGTTCAGCCGCGTGCGCATTCATATCCCGATCGTCACCAGCCCGGAGGTCATCTTCCATTGCGGCCGGGAAAAACGGCACATGGCGGCAGGGGAATGCTGGATATTCGATTCCTGGCGCCGGCACCGGGTCATCAACGGCGGTTCACGCGACCGGGTGCACCTGGTGATCGATCTGTGCGGTTCGTCGCGCTTCTGGCGCATGGTTCGGGAGGCGGAGTCGAGCGATCCCGCAGGCCGGGCGGCTGCGGCTCGCCTGATTGCGTTCGAGCCCGGCAAGCCGGTGGAGTTACGGCTGGAAAGATTCACCAGCCTGCCGGTGATGGCTCCCGGGGAGTGCACGGCCCTGGTGGAAGACCTGATTGCCGACTTCTCGGAAAACCCCGTCAACGATCCGAACCTGGTGCATGGCTATTGCGCGCTGCTCAGGGACTTCACACACGACTGGCGGGAACTGTGGCTGCTGTACCGCCACCAGCCGGAAGGCATCGAGCGCTACCGGGAACTGATCGAGGCGACGCGCAGGCGCCTGCACCCGGACCGGCGGGCATTGACGACCGCCAGCAACGACATCGGCGTCAATGCCGTGTTTTCACAGCGTGTTCTCAATGCGGCCCTGGGGCCGGATGCGGACTTCGAACCGCTGCGCCGAGAAGACTGATTGGGCCGCTCGACCGGGATTTGACTGGCGGGCGCCGAGCCGGCTATCGCGTGTATCCGAAGCGGTCAATCCAGGGGTCGAGCGTGGGCAGTATCGGTTCAATGAACTCACGGTAGCGCAGCCAGCGCCCGCTCGCCCCGGAGTACAGGGGCTGAATAACCTGGTTGTAGCTCGCGGTTCGGATGTAGGGCCGCTGCCGGGCCGTTTGCCCATGATCGAGCACCCCCGGGTGCCACGGCAGCCCGATGAAGTCCAGTACGGCCCGGCAGGTTGGTTCGGCGCTCTTCACCAGGTCCTCGTAGCGCACCTGCAGCACGGCCGGTGCCAGCACCTCGGTAAACTGGATCCATAGGCTGAAAACCCGGTCGTACAGGAATGCGGCACCTTCCAGGGTATGGAAGCTGGCGTTGGCCGAGGTCTCGGTGAAGGTGCGCAGGTAGGCGCTCAATACACAGTCGGCGGGGTGGCGCAGCATGAGGATGAACCGGGCATCGGGAAACACCCGGAGTATTTCTCCGGCGTAGATCATGTTCAGGGCGAAGCGGTCGATGACCGTGGCGCCTGCCGCGGATGGCTGCACATGGCGGGCAAGGTTTTCCAGGTAGCCGGATGCCGCGTCTTCGATCACACCTCGGGACAGGGTACTGAGCGAAGTCAGATTGGCATCGGCTTCCCCGGACAGGCGGTTGACCAGGAGCGGTACCGCATCGCTTTCTTCGGCAACCTCGATCTGCGGGTGACCGCGCAGCATGGTGTCGATGAGCGTCGTGCCGGACCTCGGAAAGCCGATGACGAACACCGGTTGCGGCGGCTTTCCCGGTGCGACTGAAGATCGTTGGCGGTTACCGTCGCGACTGGGGGGTTCGACTTGCGGAGCCAGGCGTTCCAGGCGCCATTGCTCGACATTCTCACGTGTGAAGTAGCGTTTCCGGTTGCCGATGAACTCGAGAAACCGCTGCTTGTCGATGCCCTTGCGGGCGCTCAATCGCGCGGACAGCCGGTTCGCGTTACCGGCGTACTGCATGGCGTCGCCGGCATCGCCCAGCTTGTCGCAGATGACCGCCAGGTGAGCCAGGCGCATTCGCTCGTCGTGCAGGCCGTCTGTGTCTGCGGTGTCGAATGCACAGCCTTCCAGCAGTGCCCTCGCTGTCCGGTTGTCGTCTTGCATGGCGGCGATCAGGCCCTCGTGCATCGTGACCGTTGGATGATCGCTCCCCAACGCCGCGCGGGCCTGGGCAAGCGCATCGCGAGACTCTTCGAGGCGATTGGACTGCTCGAGAAACTGCATCAGTCCCCGTTGTGCCGGCAGGTATCCCCTGTCGATGGCGAGTGCGCGGCGGTAAGACTCCGCGACCGTCTGGTAGTCGCCGAGTTCCCAGCGCACCTTTGCCAGGGCGCTCCAGGCCTTGGCGTAACCGGGCTGCAGGGCGACAGCCTGCTCGTACTGTTCGGCCGCTTGCCGCGGGCGGCGCCCGTTCTCATGGACGATGCCCAGATTGAATCGGGGCTCCGCGAACCGGGCATCGTTGTCGATGGCGCGCTGAAAGCTGCTTGCGGCGTCAGTCAAGCGGCCCGACCGCAAACAGGCGATTCCCAGGCTGTTGTGCGCCTTCGCGAATCCGGGCCGGATGGCCAGCGCCGCCCGGTAGCTGTCGATGGCGGCATCGTAGTCCTCCAGTTCCAGGCAGGCTGCGCCGAGCAGGGTGTGGAGGAGCAGTTCGTGGGGGTGATCGACGAGCAGAGAGCGCGTCCGCTCGGCCAGTTTGCGAAAGGCGCCGGCCCGGTACAGCTCGAAGAGCGATCGGCTGGTTGCCGGATCGATGCTGCTCATGTTTTCAGATGTTCGCAGGCCACGACACCAGGCGCGTCGTCGAGCGGCACCGGCGCGTTGCCAAGCAGCAACGCGCCGTTGCTGCTTGGCAACGCGATCAGGTTGCTACGCAACTTGTCGAGGCTGGTCGAAAATGCAACTCGTTTGTACACATCAAGGCCGCTCAAGAACGCTCATGCACTCTCCAAACGGCGTTGCGAAACTTTGCTCAACTGTCAAGACGGGGCATCCTCAAGTACGCCAGTCCACCGGGTGGCGCTCCAGGATTTCCGGGCCCAGGGCTTGACGCAGGGGATCCAGGTGCGCCTCGAAGCGGCGCCAGCGGTCGATGCCTTCCCGGTAGATGGGCTGGCGCACCTGCTCGGAACTGGGAGTGCGGATGTTCCGCTCGGTCCGGTGGTAGTGGATGCAGTCATCCTCGAACGGGAGCTCGCAGAATTCGAGGATGCGCCGTACCTGGCTTTCGAGGTCGTCCACCACGTCTTCGTGCATGACGCGCAGCACGAAGCCGGGCAGTACCTCGTCCCAGTGGTCCATCAGGCGCACGTAGGCGCGGTAGTAGCGGCCGACTTCCTCGAGGCCGTAGGTGAACTCCTGGCCCTCGCCGAACAGTTGCTTGTAGCAACTGAAACAGCAGGCCATGGGGTTGCGCCGCGCATCGATCACCTTGGCGTTCGGCAGGATCAGGCGAATCAGCCCGATGTGCACGAAATTGTTGGGCATCTTGTCGATGAACAGCGGCGCCGCGCCCCGATAGGCCCGGGTGTCTTCGATGTATTGCTCACCGAAGCGGCGGAAGTAGTCATCGTCCAGGTCACGGAGAATTCCGGGATATCTCGATGTCTTTTCCGCGGCGCGCCCGCGCAACCGCTGCGCGAGCGCGAGAATGTTGTGCAGTTCCATGGTGCCGTCCACCATGCTGTGCGAGGCGAGGATCTGCTCGAGCAGCGTGGAGCCTGCACGGGGCAGCCCGACGATGAAGATCGGGTCGCGGCAGTCGAGACCGGCCCCCTGCCGTCGCTCGAAAAGATCGGCGGTGCAGGTTTCGATCTGGGCTTGCACCCGTTGCTCGATGGTCTCCGGACTGTAGCGGGCCTCCCGTTGCTTGAGTGCGTTGCCGCGCTCGTAGTATTCGAACGAAGCGTCGTATTCGGCCCTGTCCTCCAGTGCCTTGCCGGCAGCGAAGCACAGGTGGATGCGGTCCTCCGCTGCAGTCTGCGGCGAGCGCTCGTAGCGCTTGATGTGACCGATTTCCGCATCGCTGAACCGGTAGGTCTTGGTATTGGCGAGGCTCCAGAACGCATCGCCGAAATCCGGCCGGCGGCCGTAGGCCGCCTGGTAGGACGCGACCGCGTTGTCGAATGCGCCAACCGTCTTCTGGGCGTGACCGGTCAGCAGGTGCAGATCGGCCCGGCCCGGGTCTGCTGCCAGCATTTCCCCGTAGAGTGCCATGCCCTCTTCGAATCGGCCGAGCCCGACCAGGGTCGTCGCCAGCGTGATTCTGAAGCCGCGGTTTTCCGGCTGCATTTCCAACAGCCGCTTGGCCTGTTCGTGCGCCTTTTCGAACTTGGTCTTGCGAATGAGCAGGTTGGCGTAGTCGATGCGTGCCTGCAGGTGCTCGGGTTCGAATTCCAGGCAACTTTCGAGCAGGAACTCCGCATCGTCGTAGATCTTCAGCTTCGTTCCGACTTCTGCAAGGAGACGCATCGCCTCCACATGGCGCCGGTTGGATTGGAGAAATTTCCGGCAGAGCTGCTCGGCCTTGTAGAGTTTTTTTTCGTGAATGAGATCGGTGACGTGCACCAGTTCCGGCGGCAGTTGCTGAAGGTGATCGAGGCGCTGCCGGGCGCGCCGGGCATCCTCGCGGTTGCCCTGTTGTTCATGAAGCTTGGCCAGCGCGCGCCAACTGGCGGGCAGTGCGGGGTTTCTTTCGACTGCCCGCGCATATGCCGCTATGGCCTCGTCACGCCAGCCCTGCGCGGCACAGATGTGTCCCCGCTCCTGCCAGGCACGCGCGTGCCCGTTATCTTCGCCATGCAGGCGCTGTAGGGTGGCCAGGGCTTCCCGAGGGTGGTTTCCGAGTCGTTGCGCCACCGCGAGCAGATACAGCGCCTCGGAGAGCTCCTGGTCTTCGAGCCCTGAATTCAGCAGTTCGGAGGCGACAGCAATCGCTTCGCCGAGCCTCGCGGACTGAATCAGCTTCCTGGTCTGGTCAAGGCGCGTCGCTGGCGGGACCTGATCAAGTTGCCTCGCAACCTGGGGCGGTGATTCGTAAGTGCGGCTCATCTGTTCACATCAAGGCCGCTCGGGGATTGCAGACGTCCGGCCGCGCTGTCGGCTGTTCGCGGCGTCGATTGCGCAACGCTGGCAGGATCTGTTTGCATCGGCCAGAGTCAGGTGCAGAGGCCGTCTGATGATACCACCGGGGCGGACACCTCCCCTCCGTGGCGGTAAACGGGGCCGAGCCCCTACCCGGAAGTACGGGGTTGACGGGTGCGACCACGGCCCGTCAGGCAGTCTTTTGCAGAATGGAAAATCCGGAATCGCCCGGTGTACAAACACGGAAAAAGGACAGGCCTGCCTGCCCCTTTTCCTGGTGACGACTGCGAAACCGGTCTTCGGCGGCGCTTATCCGTCGAAGTCGTAGGAGACACGCAGCCCTATGCTGCGCGGCCGGTTGGTCACGACCTTGGGTACATACTGCAGCGTATCGACGTGCAACTCCGCCCGCTTGTCTGCGACGTTGTCCACGAACAGTTCCGCGCTCCAGTTGTCTCTTTCTACGCCGAATGCAAGGTCCACCAATGCGTAGCTGTCCTGAACGTACCTGCCGTTCGGGCAGAACCGCGGGGCATCGTAGGTGCCGCAGTTGCCGCCGACGAAGAGCCCGCCCTCGTTGGCGATCTTGAGCCCGGAACCCCGTCCGCCATGGCTGCGTTGCAGGGTGTCTTCGACGTGAAATGCGCTGCCTGCGATTCCCGACCTGCTGCTGCCGGAATAGCTGATGCTGGCGCTCACATAGGCGTTGGTCTGCCCGTCGAATGCGCCGTGGAAGTCGTATCGGGCACGCAGGCTGCCGGAGAAGTCCGGGCTGAACGGCAGTTTGCTGCCTTCCGGTACGGAGATGTCCACCAATTGCGAATTTATCCGGGTTATCTCGCTGTCCACCAGGCTGATGGCGCCGGAAATGGTGAGGTTCGGCGTGGGCAGCCAGGTGAAATCGGCATCGAGGCCCATGATTTCGGCGTCTCCGACGTTCTCGATGAACACCAGGAAGGCCACGTTGGCCGGGTCGAACCGGGAGACCTGCAAGTCGGTGATCTCGGAGAAATAGGCCGTGGCGTTGAGCCGCAGGGTGTTATCGGCGAAATCACCCTTCATTCCCAGTTCGTAGGTATCCATCTCGTCGGTCAGCGCTATTGCCGGCACCCGGTAACCTTCGTAGGCGGTTCCGGGGGTCTGGTTGTTTGAGGCTTTACCGGCATTGCGGTTGGTTACTCCGTGCCGGAAGCCCTGCCCATAGGTGGCGAACAACAACAGACCGTCGTTGACCCGCCAGTCGAGGGAGGCGCGGACGATCACATCGGACTCGTTCAGTACGCCGTCGTCGTTCAGGTCCTTGACGTTCAGGGAACCGTTCTGGATGTCGGCGTACACACCTTCCGCGCCACTTCCCCCGAACATGTCTCCGGCGCCACCCCGGCAGCGAGCCGCATCGGGACGGCATTCGTCCAGGTTTACCGTCGAAAGGGCATCCAGCGTCCCTCGCCCAAGGGCTCGAAGGCGCTCGGTGACGTTGTTTCCGGAAGTGCGGCTGGTGGCATCGAAGCCGCCGCGGCCGAAACTGGAATCGCAACCGTCGGTGCCGTACTTGCAACCGAACGAGAAGCTGCTGGCGCCCTTGAAGTCGAAGTCAAGGTCGTACCAGCGGGCCCCGAAGCTCGCGGTCACGTTGTTCGTCAGATCGAACTCCATATGACCGAAAACCGCGATCTGATCGATCTTGCGGGTGTAGTCGTTGACGAAGCTGACCCGGGGATTGAACGGTTCCAGGCCGGCATTCGTCCCTTCCCCCTGGTCGGCGACCAGGGCGAGCGCCGGCCAGGCGCCGTCGCCGTCGTCACGGGTTGCCGCGTCCTCGAAGGCGGCCGTGCCCCTGGTTTTCTGGTCGTCGTAGTACACGCCTGCGGTGACCCTGGCGCGATGTTCCTGCGGGGTGGAGATCCGGAATTCGTGGACCATGCGCTCGTTGCTGGTTTCCCCCGCATACTGGGCCTCCGGGTCGTGGCACATGACGGGCGGGCTCGCGGTACCGCTTCTCGCCCAGCTGCCGTCGTCGGCGTAGCCGGGGCAGAGGTAGTACGTCTGGTAGCCGCCGCCGTTGGTGTAGTCGGAGTAGTCGACGTAGGCCTCGACCTCGCGGTCGAGGTAACCCACGGCGTAGATCATGTCGAGCATGCCCGCGCGCCCGTTGATCGTCAGCGTGCTCAGCCCGAACTCGTCTTCGGTGCTGTCCATGGTGAACCGGTTTACGCTGCTCGTGCCGTCCAGATTGGGGTCGTAGGCGAACACGCCGTCGGTCTCCAGGGACTGCTGGAGATGCGAAACATTGAGGCTCCAGTCGTCGTTGATGTCGTAGAGCAGGCTGACGCGCCCGCCGAGATAGTCGGCATCGTTGAAGTCGTCCTCGACCAGATGGCTGTTGTCGGCGGCCTCGAAAGTGCTCGCCGGGTTGATGGGCGCGGCGGAGATGTCGTTGCGGTTGAGCAGGTCGACGCTCGGGGAGAAACCGCCGTTGGCCGGATCGTTGGGGATGTTGTCGATCCAGCCGGCCTGGTTGTCGCGATAGCCGACGACGCGCAGCGCCGCCCGGTCCGACAGGGGCATGTTGAAGAACGCTTCCTGGGAATTGCTGACGTCGCCGCCCTTGGTGGTCATGGCGCCGACCTTGATGCCGGCCTCGAACCGGGTCGGATCGGGCTTGTTGGAAATCAGGCGCACGGTTCCGGACTGGGAACTCGAGCCGAACAGGGTGCCCTGGGGGCCGGGCAATACCTCGATGCGGTTCAGGTCGGCGGCGTAGATGTCGAGGTTGCGGCCGCCGAAGGAAACGGGCATCTCGTCGAGATACAGGGCGGTCGCGGGCGAGGAACCCTGGATACTGGCGATTGTGTTCTTGGATTGCTCGGTTGCCGCACCGCGGATATAGATCTCGCTCTGGCCGGGGCCAACGCCCATCATGACCACGTTGGGCAGGTGCTTGATGTAGTCGTCGAAGTTGCTGATTCTCAGCTCATCGAGGGCATCGCCCTGCAGGGCGGAAACCGACACGGCGATGTCCTGGGTGGACTCGGCGCGCTTGGTGGCCGTGACGATGACTTCCTCAATGCCCCGGGCTGCCTCTTCGGCGACCGCGACGCCGGTTGCGCTGGTCGCGGTGGTGGCCAGTGCGGCCGAGATGGCAAGGCTGAGTTTCTTTCGTTCCCACATGACAAATTCCCCTTGAATTGGCATCTCCAAGTCAATCCACAGTATATGTCAGATCGGATTTGCATCGGCAAGTCAAAATCTCACGCGTTTGCCTGAATGCGACATGCAAGGAACTATTCTCGACATTGAAAATTCGTGCGGATTGCGGCATCGGACCGTATCGAAAAGCATGGATTTTCCGCCTGCATGGGCCGGTCAAGCCAACTGCGTCCGGCGGCGTTGACCGCGACGAAGCACGGAGAACGCCATGGACAGTCAAGCTCGCATCGTAATCGTCGGCGGCGGCATCATGGGGGCAGGGCTGCTCTACCACCTGGCTGAGCAGGGCTGCGGCGATGCGTTGCTGATCGAGAAAGGGGAACTCACTTCCGGGTCTACCTGGCACGCGGCCGGCCAATGCCCGCACCTGGTCGGCAACTACAATCTCGCCAAGATCCACGACTACAGCATATCGCTCTACAAGCGCCTGGAGGAGATCACCGGGCAGTTCGTGAGCTGGCATACCTCCGGCAGCATCCGGTTCGCCCTTGCCGAACGTGATCTCGACTGGTTCGAGTACGTGCGCGGCATCGCGCAAAGCGTCGGCTTTCGCATGGAAATCATCGATGTGGAGAAGATTCGGCAACTGAACCCTTTCGTGAATACCGACGGGGTGCTGGCCGGCGCCTGGACTCCGGACGACGGCCATGCCGACCCGGCGGGGCTGTGCAATGCCATGGCGCGTGGCGCGCGCGATTTGGGAGCCCGCATCGTGCGACACAACCGGGTAATCGAAATCAACGCGTTGCCGTCCGGCGAATGGGAGGTGGTCACCGAACAGGGGCGGGTTGTTGCCGAGCATGTGGTCAACGCGGCAGGCTGTTATGCGCGGCAGGTTGCCGGCATGGTCGGTGCCGATGCGCCGATCTGCAACATCCAGCATCATTACCTGGTTTCCGGACCGGTCCCCGAATTCGCCGATCGGGACGCGGAGATTCCCGTCATCCGCGACCCCCATGCGTCGGCTTACCTGCGCCAGGAACAGCGCTCCGGCCTGATCGGCATCTACGAGCACGACAACCACGCCGAGGCCTGGCCCCCTGGGGGTTTGCCGGATTGGGAGTCGGACAGCGAACTGTTCAGCGAAGATCTCGAGCGCCTGATGCCCTGGCTCGAGCGGGCCATGCAACGCATGCCCATCTTCGAACCGGCCGGCATCCGGCGCATCGTCAACGGGGCGATTCCGCATTGCGCCGACGGCCCGCCGCTGCTGGGCCCGGTGGGTGGATTGCGCAATTTCTGGTTCTGCTGCGGGTCGTCGTTCGGCATCGCCCAGGGGGCGGGCTGCGGCAAGTATCTCGCTCAATGGATGCTCAATGGCGACGCAGAGATCAACATGACCGGCTTCGACCCGCGCCGCTTCGGCGGCTTCGCCGACGAGGGCTACATGAAGGCCAAGGGCCGGCAGGACTACGGCATGACCTACTTCACGCCGCTGCCCGGCGAGGAACTGCCGGCGGCCCGCGTGAACCGCGCCAGCCCGCTCTACGAAAAGCTGCTCGGGCGGGGCTGCGTCTACACCGAGACCTTCGGCTGGGAACGGCCCAAGTGGTTCTCGCCCGACGGGCGTGAGGAAGACTACAGTTTCCGCCGCAACAACGTCTTCGAGGTAGTGCGCGCGGAGTGCCTGGCGGTGCGCGAGCGGGCCGGCGTGCTTGACCTGTCGGGATTCGCCAAGTACGACGTCACCGGCGCCGATGCCGGCGCCTTCCTCAACCGTATCTGCGCCAACCGCATGCCCCGCAACGGCGGCATCGTGCTTGCCCACCACCTCTCCGATGGCGGCCGCATCGGCGGCGAACTGACGGTCACGCACCTGGCGGACGATCGCTTCTACGTGCTCTCGGCGGCGGGCGCCGAAGTTCGGGACCTCGACCAACTGCTGCAGGCGCGGCAGTCGGACGAGCGCGTCGAGGTGGCCAATGTCACTGACGAGCGCGGTGTGCTGGTACTCGCGGGCCCCCGTTCCCGGGACATACTCGGCCGGCTCACCGACGCGCCTCTCGACAGCGGCAGTTTCCGCTGGCTGACCGGCAGGGAACTCACCGTTGCCGGCGTGCCGGTGCGGGCATTGCGGGTCAATTACGTGGGCGAGCTGGGTTGGGAACTGCACCCGCTCATGGAACACCTGGAGACGTTGTACGATGCCATCGTTCAGGCTGGCGCGGAATTCGGCATTGCCGATTTCGGACTTTACGCCGTCAACAGCCTGAGAATGGAGAAAGCCTACCGGAGCTGGGGGGCGGAGCTGACCAACGAGGTGACCATGACCGATGCCGCCATGGAGCGGTTCATCAAGCTCGACAAGAACGATTTTGTCGGCCGGCAGGCGACCCTGGAACAGGAAAACCGCACCCTGCAGCTCATCTACTTCGAGGTGGAAGCCGACGATTCCGACGTGCGCGGCGGCGAGCCGCTGTTCGACGGGGCCCGCTATGCCGGGGTCACCACGTCCGGCGGCTACGGCCATGTTGTCGAGAAGAGCCTCGGGTTCGGATACGTGCATCCCGGTCTCGCGGAGCCGGGCAGGAAACTGCATGTCGATCTGCTCGGCCAGCGCCGCCGGGCAACGATTCTCGGCGAACCCGCCTACGACCCGGCCAACAAAAGACTACGGGCCTGACAACCGGAGCCGGGTTTGAACAAGGAACCGAAAGCTCGTTCCATGCGAGCCCGAAACCCGGCGCGCGGGAGGCCGTACCTCATGCCCGGTGGGTGCCTGGTTTTGGCGGTCAATGGAAATTCTGTTCTATAGAAGATGCCGAAACTGGAACCCAGAACGCCGGAGTTGCCGAGCCGCGCGGATGTAATCGTCATCGGTGGCGGCGTGATCGGCTGTTCGATCGCCTACCACCTGGCGCGCTCTGGGCAAGGCGACGTGCTCCTGCTCGAACGCAGCCAGATCACCTCCGGCACCACCTGGCATGCGGCCGGCCTGATCGGGCAACTGCGCCCGTCGATCAACATGACCAACCTGGCCCGGTACACCCGGGAACTCTACGACCGCCTGGAGGACGAAACCGGGCAGGCGACCGGTTATCGCCGCTGCGGTTCCTATTCACTCGCCACCGACCCGGAGCGTTTCGAGGAGCTCAAGCGCAGTGCCTCCATGGCCAGGGTGTTCGGGCTGCAGGTCGATGTGGTGACGCCACGGGCCATCAGGCAGCGCATACCGCTGCTCAACACCAGCGATGTGCTCGGCGGCATACATATTCCCACCGACGGCTACGCCAACGCGGTGGATATCACCCAGGCGCTGGCCAGAGGCGCGCGAACCGCAGGCGCCCGCATCGTCGAGCGCGTGCCGGTAACCGCCATGCGAACGTCCGGGGGACGGGTGCTGGGCGTTGCCACGGAGCGGGGGGAAGTGGATGCCGATTGCGTCGTTATCTGCACCGGCATGTGGACGCGCGAGTTGGCCGCCCGCATCGGCGTCAATGTGCCGCTGCACGCCTGCGAGCACTACTACGCGCTGTTCGAGTCCGTCGACGGGCTCGATGCGAGCCTGCCGGTGATACGCGACTACGATGCCTGCACCTACTACAAGTACGATGCGGGCAAGCTGCTGGTCGGTGCATTCGAGCCGAACGCCCGCCCCTGGGGAACCGACGGCATACCGGTCGACTTCTCATTTGACGAGATTGCCGGCGACTTCGAGCACTTCGAGCCGATCCTGCTCGGGGCCATGGCGCGCATGCCGGCCCTGGAGCACGCCGGTATCCAGAAGTTCTTCTGCGGCCCGGAGAGCTTCACCCCGGATGTGCGCTATCACATCGGCCAGGCGCCGCAATACGCCAACTGCTTTGTCGCCGCCGGCCTGAATTCCATTGGCCTGCAGTCCGCGGGCGGCATCGGCAAGGTGGTGGCGGAGTGGATCCGCGACGGGCATCCGCCTGCCGATCTATGGGAGGTCGACATTCGACGTAACATGCCCTTCCAGCGCAACCGCAGGTATCTGCGCGAGCGGGTCTCCGAGAGCCTGGGCCTGCTATACGCCACCCACTATCCGTACCGCCAGTTCGAAACCGCGCGCGGCGTCCGCCGCTCGCCACTCTACGACCGGTTGCGGGCGGCCGGCGCCTGCCACGGCGAACTGGCCGGCTGGGAACGCCCGAACTGGTACGCTCCCGAGGGTTCGCCAGCGGAGTACGAATACAGTTACGGGCGGCAGAACTGGTTCGAAAGCAGCGCCGCAGAGCACCGGGCGGTGCGCGAAAACGTGGGCCTGTTCGATCAATCATCGTTTGCCAAGTTCCGGCTGGAAGGCCGGGATTCAGCCCAAGTGCTCAACCGGGTCTGCACCAACAATGTCGATGTGCGGCCGGGGCGCATCGTCTACACGCAGTGGCTGAACGAGCGCGGCGGCATCGAGGCCGACCTGACAGTGACGCGCCTTGGCGAAGACAGTTTCCTCATCGTCACCGCCGCTGCAACCGAAGTCCGCGACTTTCACTGGCTCAAGAGCCACATCACGCCGGATGCGCGCTGCGTTCTCACCAACGTGACGCCGGCGCTGGCGGTGATCTCGCTGATGGGGCCGAACGCGCGGGCGCTGCTGCAGTCCCTGACGCCGGCAGACCTGTCCAACGGAGCCTTCCGGTTCGCGACCAGCCGGGAGATCGAACTCGGCTATGGATTCGTTCGGGCGTCGCGCATCACTTATGTCGGAGAACTCGGCTGGGAACTCTATATTCCCACCGAGTTTGCCGTCGGGGTCTACGAACAGATTGTCGCAGCCGGCGAGGCATTCGGGCTGGTGCATGCCGGCTACCATGCGCTCGACTCGTTGCGCATCGAGAAGGCTTACCGCCACTGGGGCCACGACATCACCGACGAAGAGACGCCGCTGGAAGCGGGGCTCGGATTCACCTGCAAATTCGACAAGCCCGGCGGATTCATCGGCCGCGAGGCGCTGCTGCGGCGGCAGGAAGCCGGAATTGGCCGGCGCCTGGTGCAGTTCCGGCTGCTGGACCCGGAGCCTCTGCTGTATCACAACGAGCCCATCTGGCATCGGGACGCGCTCGCCGGCTATGTGCGGTCCGGCAACTATGGCCATACGCTCGGCGGCAGCATCGGGCTCGGCTACGTGGACATGTCGAAAATCACCGATGTTTCGGAGATTGGAGCCGGCGCTTTCGAGATCGAAATTGCAGGGTTGCGGGTTCCGGCCGATGCGTCGCTGCGGCCGATGTACGATCCTGACAACAGCCGTATTCGCTGCTGAGGGGCCCCGGCTGAATCAAGCAGCGTGGTTGCGGGTGATGGCTTCGCGCAGGCCCTGCAACAAACCCTCGAGATGCGCCATGCGCTCGCGGAGATCGCCCTGGCCGACCTCCATGCGCGCCAGCCGCTCGCCCATGCCCTCGATGCGGCCGTTCAGGTGGTTCATGTGGGCAGTCAGGTCCGTGCGCAGCAGCCGCATGTTGTTGAGTGTCAGGCCAGCAATGGCGACACCCACCCCGATCGCTGTCAAGGTTTCTGGAGACATGGCCCACATTCTATGCGCTGCTCCGGCTATGCGCTGCTCCGGCTATGCGCTGCTCCGGGCCGTCTCTTTCGGCGATCTGCCCGACGCCTTGTCAGCCATTGACCGCCCGCCTTGCGGCGACCAGCGCGGTAGCGGTTTCCACGGCGACCGCTGCATCCCGGCAGTAGGCGTCGGCGCCGATCGCCTCGCCGAACTCCTCGTTCAGCGGCGCACCGCCCACCAGCACGATCAACTCGTCGCGTATGCCCTTCTCCACCAGCGTATCGATCACCACCTTCATGTAGGGCATGGTGG